>NZ_JACGVR010000073.1:0-1166 GCF_014077325.1 Colwellia sp. BRX8-5 | reverse complement strand
ACTTTAACAGCTGCTATCTCTGCAGTATTAACTAAAGTACACGGTGGTGAAGTTAAAGATTTCGCACAAATCGATAATGCTCCTGAAGAGCGTGAGCGTGGTATTACAATCAATACTTCTCACATCGAGTACGATACAGAAGTTCGTCACTACGCACACGTAGATTGTCCTGGTCACGCCGATTACATCAAAAACATGATCACCGGTGCTGCACAAATGGATGGCGCTATCTTAGTAGTTGCTGCTACAGATGGTCCTATGCCACAAACACGTGAGCACATCTTGTTATCACGTCAGGTTGGTGTTCCATATATCATCGTATTCATGAACAAATGTGATGTTGTAGATGACGAAGAATTACTAGAATTAGTAGAAATGGAAATTCGTGAACTTCTTTCTGAATATGACTTCCCAGGTGATGATTTACCGGTAATTCAAGGTTCAGCTCTAGGCGCTCTTCAAGGCGACGAAAAGTGGGAAGCAAAAATCATCGAACTTGCTGATCAATTAGATAACTACATTCCAGAGCCAGAGCGTGCAATCGACGGAGCATTCATCATGCCTATCGAAGATGTATTCTCAATTGCTGGTCGTGGTACTGTTGTTACTGGTCGTGTTGAACGCGGTATCATCAAAATTGGTGAAGAAGTAGAAGTTGTTGGTATCCGTGATACTCAAAAATCTACTTGTACTGGTGTTGAAATGTTCCGTAAGCTTCTAGACGAAGGTCGTGCTGGCGAGAACTGTGGTGTACTTTTACGTGGTCTTAAGCGTGAAGATGTTGAACGTGGTCAAGTATTATGTAAGCCTGGTTCAATTTCACCTCATACAAAATTCGAATCAGAAGTATACGTGTTAAGTAAAGATGAAGGTGGTCGTCATACACCATTCTTTAAAGGATACCGTCCACAGTTTTACTTCCGTACAACAGATATCACAGGTGCTGTAGAGCTTCCTGAAGGTGTTGAAATGGTAATGCCTGGCGACAACTTGAAATTTGTTGTAGAGCTAATCAACCCAGTAGCGATGGATGAAGGTTTACGCTTCGCTATCCGTGAAGGTGGTCGTACTGTTGGTGCTGGTGTTGTATCTAAAATCATCGCATAATTGCAGATTTTAGTTCTCACGAGAACTTAAAGAAAAGACGCTTAGGCGTCTTTTTTTAT
>NZ_JACGVR010000034.1:0-47080 GCF_014077325.1 Colwellia sp. BRX8-5 | reverse complement strand
AACCTGTTGCTTGGTTATGGGTTTTCCAGACATATCTTTCTCTATTGAATTTGATATATCTAAAGTGTACCAAAACCGGTCAACCTAATTGTCGCGACCCGGCCAAGCTAATTGTCGCCTAATAGTGTATTTAATAATAAGTGTGTTTAGATAGTTACTGCTGATTTTTATTATAAAATTAACTGGCTAATAAAGGACAAAATTAGCTAGTAGCTACCAATATGGAAGTAAGTATTAAATGGATTTAACAATTTACCTCAACATGATGATCAGTGCCGCTTGGTATCTAATACCGATCTTCATATTTGCTATCGTCATAAAGTCTGCATGGTTTAAAGGTGTATTGGGTGAGTGGCAAGTTAACTTGCTCATTAAGTTTTTCTTAGACAAAAATGATTATCACCTTATTAAAAACGTGACACTTCCTACTGAGGATGGCACTACCCAGATTGACCACATCATAGTTTCAAAATATGGCATATTCGTGGTTGAAACTAAGAATATGAAAGGTTGGATTTTTGGTGGTGCTAATCAAAAGCAATGGACTCAACAAATCTTTAAACACAAATCAAAATTTCAGAACCCACTTCATCAAAACTATAAACACATAAAGACGTTAGAAGATCTTCTCTTAGTAGGGAGTAACGCAAAAAATGATTATATATTCTCAGTCATTATCTTTATTGGTGATAGTACCTTTAAAACTAAAATGCCAGAGAATGTAAGGTTTGCTCGTGGTGGTATTGAATATATCAAAAGTAAAACTGATATTATTTTCAATGTTGATGAAGTGACTACCATTATCGAGCAAATTGAAAGTGGACGATTGGAACGAAGTTTTAAAACAAATCGCCAACACATTAAGCACGTTCGAGGTATTGTAGAAGAGAAATCTGATATTAAGTATTGTTCAAAATGTGGTGCTGATATGGTCTTACGTAAAGCCAATAAAGCCAATAAAGGTAATAATGTAGATAATGAGTTTTGGGGATGTAGTTCATTTCCCAAATGTAGGAATGTACTTAAAAATGAGTCGGAGTTAAGTGTAAGTATTGATCTCTAACGTTTACCCATGCTTTCTAATGCACATTTGGGTATAGCAACAGAATCTAGTTTGGTGATTAATTTTTGGTATGTTTTCAACAGAGCAAGCGTGATAACAGCACACGTTTATCAAAAGTTCGTTAATTAATGTTAATCAATGTTTGATATAATTTTAATATAAAGGTAACTTTTATTTTAAAAAAAAGACAGACGGATAATTGCCTTGATAAAAATAGGTCTTTGCCTGTTTAATAAGCTATTAGTCGTTAAATCAACAAGGAGTGTTACTAGATATGAAAAAAATCACAATATTATTTTTATTATTACTTTCTGGATGTTCTGCAAACTATACAACTGAATCATTTGTATACCAAGATGAGCATCCTGAAAAGCAACTCAACATTACAAAAATTCAAGCTGAACTGACTGAATCTAATATATCGGCTGTTGTCTCAGCGGTTAGCTTAACCGCTGAGGATGGTATTACACTTAGAGGCGTTAAGTTAATAAACAAAGATGCTTTAGTTAATATTGTCTTTTTCAGTGCGAATGGCATGAAAATTAGCCTTTCATCGAGAATATTGAATAAATTTTCTATGTTACCTGCGAACGTTATTTGGTTTGACTATCGAGGCATGGGAGTAAGTGATAAAAAAGATATATTGTCTCTTAATAATTTACGAACAGATGCATTAAGAATCTTTGACTTTTCTAAGGGTGAATTTCCAACTAACTTACCTACAGCCATCCATGGATTATCGATGGGGTCTTTAATCGCAAGTTATGTTGCAAATAATAAAGATATAGACGCATTAATTCTAGATGGTGCTATCAATACAGTGCCAGAGTTAGTCGATAATCTAACTCCTGCTTGGTCAAAACCATTTTATTCAATATATTTATCACCTGAATTGACAAAAATAAATAATGTTGATTTTATTAAAGAATATGAGAAACCATTGCTTTTCTTAATTGGTGAAGACGATTCAACTACGCCAGTGCATAACTCGAAAGAGCTTTATGACATATCTCCAAGCTCGGTTAAAGTATTAGCGATCATTCCGGATACAGAGCATGCAGAAACAATGAAAAAAGATAAGGCAATAAAAGTATATCAGGATTTTATTAATAAATTAATTTGCTGTAAAAACGGCTAACAAGGCTTTAAAACCAACAAATAATAGCTGGCTGTTGTTCTTGCCTCACACATTCAGCCAACTATTGTTTGCCGCTTAACAAAGCGTTAGCTGCCTCAGGATATTCATGCTCAATACTAATAGAGTTAAATCGGACAATGACACATCTGCGTTCAAGGGAATGGTAAAGTGGAAACCAATTAAATCAATTTGGTTCTTAACTCATGTTGCCGCAACAGTTTTTGTTGCTCCATTTGTCCTGTCAATATCAGCCTTCTCAGTATTCGTCGTACTCACAATAATAACATTGTGTTTTGGACACTCACTTGGAATGCACCGTTTATTAATCCATCGTTCTTACGAGTGTCCTAAATGGATGGAATATTTGTTCGTATACTTAGGGGTGCTAGTTGGTATGTCAGGTCCTATAGGAATGATTATTCAACACGACCTCCGCGATTGGGCTCAAAGACAACCACAGTGCCACGATTATTTATTGCATGGCTCCAAAATATTAAAAGATGGTTGGTGGCAATTAAATTGCGATCTTGAACTTAATAATCCACCTGAGTTCATCATAGAAAAAGAAGTTTCTCTCAATAGGTTTTATCTATTTGTTGAAAAAACATGGATATTCCAACAATTAATTTTAGCTATCCCTCTGTTTCTCATTGGTGGTATTTCTTGGTTAGTTTGGGGAATATCTGTAAGGATTGTAATATCTGTAGGTGGTCATTGGTTAATAGGTTATTTTGCTCACAATAAAGGTGAACGCACATGGAAAGTAGAAGGCGCAGCAGTTCAAGGTCACAATGTTAGAATTGCAGGTTTTCTTTCTATGGGCGAAGCGTGGCACAACAATCATCATGCTTATCCTGGGTCTGCAATGCTAGGTTTGTACAGTGATGAACCTGACCTTGGATGGTGGGTTTTAAATATATTACACAACTTAGGTATTGTAAAAAACATTAAACTGCCTAAGGAGCTTCCGTTTCGTTCAGAGCTTGTCGCTGAGGCTGAAAATCTAGATAGTCGTGTAGAACGAGTTCCAGAAGATTGTAAAATAGCAAAGTTCATTCGAAACGGCACTTAGTTTGTATTTATGCGCTAACGAGTAATCATTATCTCGTGGTGTTGTTTATTGATAAAGAAAAGCTGGAGCAATGCAGAATGACTCATGTACTTGTGCGTTGTCATCGTACACAAAAGGCACGTTAACTTTTTTGGGTTCATCGTGTAAATAGAACCTTTTGTATTTAATATTAGCTGTTATTTAACCAATTATTCTTGTTATACCATAATATTTTTAACATAATATGAAGCATGGAGTTTTAACAGGTTATAAGAATATTCTAAATTTTATATATCGCTATCAAAATTATATTCGCATCCTTAAATACGTTATTACAAAATATACCGCATGTTTTGCTCTTCTAATTTTTTCACTCACCGCCATTTCAATAAGTGCACAACCTTATGTAAAATTAGATAATCTCAATAAAATCAAACTAAATGAACATAATCTCTGGTACCAAACTCAATCGATAGGGATAAATCCTACTTTTGCGGAGTTAAGTCAATTATATCAAGATGCTAAACAAGTCACTTCGACATTAGGAGGTCGCGGCGCTTATATTACTAAGATTAAGTTAATTAATACAAAAGGGCATGAAGATACTTGGTTTGTTAAGCTTCATACTAATTATCTCGATTTAGGTACCGCTTATTGGCAGCGCGACAGCGGTGAAGTTATAACGTTAGCAAACTTTGGGCAGATTGGTGGTACGAACCCGAAATTAGCTCACTCGCAAGCATTTTCCCTTTCATTAAATCAACAGGAAACGGGCACGCTGTGGATTTATATTGAAGCTAAAATGTTTGCAACACCTGTTACAGTAAAATTTTATAATAAGGCAGCATTTTACAACAAGCAATTTTTTGTCAATAGCATCACCTCTATTTCATTTGCAGTAATGCTTACGTTAGCCTTAATCGCTTTCTTTATATGCCTCAGAACCAAGTATTTGGTTACGTTGGCCTGTACTGGTTATATAGGCATACAAGGCTTAGGTTGGTTTTTAGCCTCAGGAAGTTTTGGTCATTTATTTGCGGTGTCAACATTTAACCCCGTTTACATCGCTATATGGATATTCCCTTTTGCTATTGCTTCAGCCTGTCAATTCACAAAGTTATTATTTAATTGCCAACAAGATCATCCTAAATTAGCTAAAACATTTAACTTACTGTCGATAGTTTGCTTAAGTTTAGGTTTGTTCATGCCTTTTAGTTCTTTTGCGCAGAGCTACTTAATATCACATGTTATCGCAACGCTGTGGATCCCACTCTGTATTGGTACTGGGATATTTATGCTCGCGCAAAAAGATTTTAGGGCTAAGTATTATCTAATTGGCAATCTTTTATATGGACTGACGTTAATGGGTTATGTCTTATCTCACCTTTATAAGATTGACTGGGATATTTCTCTTGAACTGATTGTGCAAATAGCGCTAACCATCGATTGTATTTGTATTCTTCTTTCTTTAGCTGAATGGTTGCAAATACAACAGAAAGAATTTCATCGCACTTATGCTATTTCACGTATTGATCCATTAACTCAAATTGGTAACCGCTTTGCTCAAAATGAAAAATTAGCCAGCTTAAAAGGGCATTACTGTATTACTTTTATTGATCTAGATGGTTTTAAAAAAATCAATGACAAACTCGGCCATGACGAAGGTGATAAAGTGCTGATTGCAACAGCTGATATCATGCAAAAAAAACTTCAAGGCCTTGGTAGCATTTTTCGCTGTGGTGGTGATGAGTTTATTTGGGTTGTTAGTATTAAAAGCTCACAACAGGTTAAGCCACTTTTGCTGAAATTGTCTGATCTACTAATAGAAACGGCAAAAGAGTTACAAGAAAAAGGGTGGAAAGATGCGGGGCTAAGTTTTGGTATTGCAACGAGTTTTGAAACCCTAAATCAATCTGAATGTTTATCACTAGCCGATAAACGTATGTATAAATACAAACAAGATAAGCAATAGCACATTTTAGCAATGTCATTTTTCGGCCTTAAAGTCGCGGATTTGCTAAAATTAATTGCTTTACAATCTTAGGTTTCACGTTTTTTCATAAGTTAACAACAACGGGTAACCCAGTTCACCTTATAAGGTTTAATAATGAAATTTTTAGTTATTATATTCTCGGTATTATTATTAAGCGCTTGCGCTTCAACAATAGATACTTACAACCCAAATAATATCTCTAGTCAAACCCTGTCTAGTGTCTCTGTAGATGACGTAGGTTTATGGGTTGGCGATTATGAACTAGTCACTGATATTACTTCAGCATTTGATACCAATGGCGCCAAAGTTATTTCTGTTAATGTTTGGGATACAGTTCCCGCAGTAGTTTATCTAAAAGAAGGTGAGTATCAATTTGTTATTCGATGTGAATCAAGGGGACTTTATAACTTTCATAATATTGATATCACACTTGAAAAAGGTCAGAAATATAAGGCTTATTGCTTGGGTAAATATGAAGACGCTTTCCTTGGTGATAGATTGACAAAGATTTTTGGTTTTATCAGCGAAGAAGATGATTTGTTGGCAGAAAAAGTAACTAATCAAAAAATTATAGATAGTTTGTAGCTGAGCTTATAAATCGTAAGGCCAGGCAATAAACACTAGATTTTTGTCCATTAATATTTTAGCAAAAAAAATCGACTTCAATAATTACGCTGAGCTCGTAAGTATCAGTCTCATGCTAAGTGTAAATTAAAATAGCTAAGTAAGTTGCTTTATCGATAAGCTTAAGGGCAAAATAAAAGAAAAACGTCACAAGGAGATATAAGTGAAAAATACAAAATTGACCTACAGTGTTTTTTCTTGCCTACTATTATTAATGTCGTGCTCACTTTTTGCAAAAGACACTATCCCGGAGCCTTTAACACCATGGGTGTCTTGGGTAATGAAAGGCCACGAAAATCTATCTTGTCCTTTCATCAATAATACTAACTTTGCTGAAAAGCAGAATCATATTTGTGCTTGGCCAAGTACGCTGGTAATAAATGTAACAGACAGTTCAGCAACGTTTAAACAATCATGGCAGGTATTAACGAAAAGTATCATCCCTTTACCCGGAAATGATAATAACTGGCCACTTGCTGTGAAGGTTAATAACAAAGACTTTCCTGTATTTAGTTATAAAGGTAAGCCATCTATTGAATTAGTCAAAGGCACTTATGTTATAGCAGGCCAATTTGAATGGTCAAAAATACCGCAAAGTATCGCTATCCCTGAACAATACGCATTCGTTAAAATGACAATTAATAACCAACTCATCGCCTTTCCTAAAATAGAAAATAATGAGCTATGGTTACAAAAGTTTGAAACGAGCCAAGAGAAACAAGACTCTCTTGATATAACGGTTGCAAGACGAATTGCAGACGGCGCTTATATAAAGCTTGAAACCTTCATTAGTATCAATGTGTCAGGTCAAATGAGAGAAGTAAAACTCGGCAAGGTACTGCCTGAAGGGTTTGAACTGATTGGCATTGAATCACCTGTTTCCTCATTTTTAGATGGTGACGGTATCTTGCACGCTAAATTGAAACCCGGCAGTTGGGAAATAAAGGTGCTAGCTTATGCACCCGCTACTTTATTAACGTGGCAAAAACCTGAACAATCTCATCATTGGCCAAAAGAAGAAATTTGGGTTTTTGAAGGGCATGAAAACTTGCGACTGGGTAAAGTTGAAGGTGCAAAAATGGTTGATAGTAGTCAAGCAAATATGCCCAATGCTTGGTATGAGCTACCGAGTTATTTAGTTAATAACGACGATTCACTGCGTTATGATATTCAACATAGAGGAAAGCCCTTACATTTAGAAAATCAACTTAACTTGAAACGCACCTTATGGCTTTCATTTGATCATTCAACTTACACCTTTAATGATGATATTAATGGCGCAATGATCAATGATTGGCGTTTAAGTATGAAATCTCCTTATTTATTAGAGTCTGCAGAAGACCAAGATGGCTCAGTATTAATTACCACCAAAGAGCCCAATGAAAGGGGCATCGAAAACCGTTATCCACAGGTAAAAATTGAAGCAAGAGGTATTATCAACTCAGCCAAACAACTACCTGTTAGCGGTTGGAACAACGATTTTGAGCGGGTATCATTGAAGCTAAATCTGCCTCCAGGCAATAAATTGTTTGCCGTATTTGGAGCCGATACCGTGTCAAACAGTTGGTGGTCAAGTTGGTCAATTTGGGCAAGTTTTATTGTTTTATTATCTTCTTTAATGGCGAGTCGATTGATTAATGTCACCGCAGGTATTGCCACTGCGGTAATGCTGCTTTTTATATATCAAGAAATAAACGCGCCTGTGATCGCCATTCTTAATTTACTTTTAGCAATCGTTATTAAAAAGCATCAACCCTTTGAACGCATGAAAGTCCTAGTTAAGGCTTATTGGGGGATCAGTATAACGGTTGCTATTGGCGCGATATTATTATTTTCTGCAACCCAATTACGAACCGTGATACACCCTCAGCTGGAGTCACGCGAATCAAGTGCAGACAGTTATAGAGAACGAGTAGTTGTAAAAAACAAAGAAGCACAGATGAGCAGAAAACGCAGTGATGTTATCTCCTCAGCAGATCTAATGAGTGCACCTGTTGAAAGAATCATAGTGTCAGGTAGTCAAGTGAAAATGGCTGAATTAATGATGGAGCGTTATCAAGCTGATGCGTTAATGCAAGCTGGCTCTGGTATTCCAAGTTGGCAGTGGAATAGCTATCAAATTAATTGGAATAGTCCTGTTGCTAAAGATCAAACGTTCGAGGTGATTGTTTTATCAAAAACCATCTATAGGTTCATTAAGATACTGGGTATATTGTTGACTTTGATTTGGCTGTTTTTAATATTAAAAGAAGTCATTAGCGAGGCATACACTAAAATTAAACCTCAGGCAGTCGCGAGTGTGTTGGTATTATTGTTCTTAATGCCGAGTTATATACCTAATGTTGAAGCCGCCGACTTCCCCAGTCAAAAACTCTTAGATGAGCTTAAGGTAAGGCTGACAGAAGCGCCATCTTGCGTGCCTGATTGTGTTGCTATCAATAGATTACACGTTAGCATTGGTGAGAAAGAATTAACCTTGGTGTTATCTGTTCATGCTAATACAGCTACTGCGTTAGCTTTACCCAAGTCTGAATTTTGGCGACCAGAAAAATTATTACTAGGTGAGACTTCAGTTGAAAATAAAATTGAAAGCTTAGTTAACTATAAAGGTTGGATATATATTCCTATTGCCCAAGGATTATCTACCATCACCTTGCGGGGGCAGGTTGCTCCCGTTGATGAATTCCAACTTGAATTTAAAGATAAGCCTAAGCATGTTAATACATCCTCTTCAGCCGCTTGGCAAATTGTTGGTCGTCAAGCTGACCGGTTAACTGGCAATACCTTGGCCTTTTTAGCTACCGATACCGATAAAAAGGAAAATGAAAATCAGCAAATTTCAACTCGTTATAGTACACAGCCCTTTGTTAAAGTGACCAGAGAACTGACTGTTGACCAATTATGGACGATACGCACTAAGGTTGAACGAATAGCGCCGAATAGCGGTTCAATAAATATTAAGGTTCCTTTAATAGCAGGTGAAAATATTACCAGCGCAGAGGTTATTGTTGAAGATAATCAAGTGGCAGTTACTTTACCCGCTGGAGTTAACTTTTTTACCTGGACTTCTATCGTTGCTCAACAACAAGACCTTCGTTTGCACGCTAAGCCTGAACAGCCATTAATTGAGCTATGGCGAGTGATTGTTAGTCCTGCGTGGCATGCAAATCTTTCTGGATTACCAATAATTCTAGAAGACCAAGACAATAATGATTATTATCGTTACTCTTTCTATCCATATCCCGGAGAAAGCCTAGATCTCACCATTACCCGACCTGTTCCAGTAAAAGGTGACGTGTTAGCCATAGATTCAGTGAATTACACTATTGAGCAAGGCACCCGTACTTCAACCTTAAGTTTATCTTTTGATTATCGAAGTACACGTGGTGGCGAGCATATTATTGAATTGCCACTAAGTTATCAGTTAAAAGAAATTAGAACGGATAACAAACTGATTAACCTTCAATTAGAAGACGATAAACTGGCAATTCCAGTACTGCCTGGTAAACATAATGTCCAGATACTGATGCGTGCCAGTGTTGAAGAAGAATTGTTGTTCTCTGCGCCAAAAATAAACTTAAATGCGCCAATAAGTAATATTACTAGTATTATTAATTTGAGTAGTCAGCGCTGGATACTTTCTGCTAAAGGTCCTCTACTGGGGCCAGCGGTACTTTATTGGGGGGAGTTGTTAGCTTTTATTTTATTAGCTTTACTCGTCTCAAGAGTGAATTTTTCACCCTTAAATACCGTGAGCTGGATAATCTTAGGCTTTGGCTTAAGTTTAAGTAATTGGGGAGTGTTAATGCTAATGGCGCTGTGGTTTGCTGCTATCACTGCTAGTACTTATCGACCAAAAAATATTAATCGACTTTCATATAATGCATCGCAGGTTTTATTATATCTGTTATCAATTGTCGCCATCGTGTCGCTTTTACTTGTGGTTCCGGCCAGCCTGTTGAGTTCGCCTAGTATGGGTATTGAAGGTAATTATTCATACGGTAACCACCTGCAATGGTTTTCAGATAAATCGAGTGGTTTGTTACCCCAAGTATCTGTGGTGAGTATCTCAACCATTTTTTATAAAGGTATTATGTTGGTTTGGGTTATTTGGCTGAGTTTTGCTTTTTTAAGTTGGATAAAATGGGCTTGGAAAGCGCTTGGTCAACAAGGCTATTGGCGAAGTGAACTCAGTAAGCAACTAGACGAAAAATAATAGCTCGTTGCAACAAAACTAGATCTATTTGAAATATTAAATGAAAATTTGATTAGATCTAGTGCTTTCATTGGTAACGGCAATAGGAAGTGTTTATTATGTAACATTTGGCATTTGCCACCCATTATTGATTATTTAACGCGGAACTTACATGAATTTAGAACAAGCTTTATTGGTAATCGCTACTGCACATGGCAACGAACTACCTGTTGAAGCGCTAGAAGCAGTTAAAATGAATTGGTCAGTGTTTTATCCTGATTTAGAGCGACTCATCGATCAATTTATTACCGATGATACTTCGCTTACCGATGAGCAACAGGCGATTTTATTTTTCGGCACCTTATTACTAGCAGAATTAAAATATGTTCCCGCGTTGTCAAAATGTCTGCAGTTATTCTCGCGCAGTGATTCCTTTTTAACTCCCCTTGAAGGGGTTTTTGGAGATGCTCTTACTGAATTAACGCCAACCTTATTTTATAATGTGGCAGATGGTAATACACAAGTATTGTCTGATTACATTGTTGATGGTCATCAAGCGATGTACTGCAAAGCTTCTGCTATTGAAGCGGTGTTTGCTCAATACGAAGTGGGTGTCATTGATAAGACCGAATTAAGTGAACATGTAACTCGCTGGCTAGCAGCCTTTTTGGCTTTACCTAATCCAATCAGTAGTTTTTTAATGAGTGCATTAGCCGATTCTTGTATTGAATATCAACTTGATAATTTCAAACATCAGTTTGTAGAATTATGTGATAAAGACTTATTTGATGAAGACCGCTTTAAAAAATCTGAGGTAAAGGCCTGGCACAGGGGAGATGCACCTAAGCTTATAGAGTCTGGTATTATTCAGGCAGAGTTTAGTGTCGTTGATACGTTAAAGGCATGGATTGATGATGACTCTGAAGATGAGCTAATCGATACACTTCCAAGTGAAGACCATGATATATTTGAGTCGTTAATGGCTGAAGGTGGTTTATTAGCTAATATCCTTTATGACGAAAAAACAATTTTAGAGAACAGCGTACCGGTGAGTTCATTAGCTATGGCTGGACGCAACGATCCATGTCCTTGTGGTAGTGGCAAAAAATATAAAAAGTGTTGCTTACAGTAAAATACAGCGCAATTAAATCCGTACCTACATTAACTCGTCAAACTAGAAAAACCGCTCATTGAAAGATTAGCGGTTTTTTACTTTCTTAAGGGAATTTTTCATTAAAATTAATCGCTATATCAGTTATCTTTTTGATGCTTAATTTTATCAGTAAATGACATCAATCTGTCATCATCAATGTAAAAATCAACATTTTATTAACAAATTTCGTTTGACGCGTCTTTGTTGCTTGCACATTTATTTTTTCTCAATACAATCAACGACAATTAAAGTTTATAGTGAAAATAACATGAAAAAATTAATCCTAGCACTTTGTTGTGCTTTGGTAAGCTTGTCTGCAAGTGCCTTAACTACGCTTGAAGATGTTAAGTCTTTTACCTTAGACAACGGTATGACCATCATCGTATTAGAAGACCATTCTATCCCTAATGCCAACATGTATTTATTCTGGAAAGTAGGCTCTAGAAATGAATATCCTGGCATAACGGGGCTTTCACATTTTTTTGAACACATGATGTTTAATGGTGCAAAAAAATACGGCCCTAAACAGTTTGACCGTGTAATGGAAGCTGCCGGCGGAGCTAATAACGCTTACACTTCGGAAAACATTACCGCTTATACTAATTGGTTCCCGGTTAGTGCAATAGAAACAATTTTCAGTTTAGAAGCCGATCGTATTGAAAACCTCGCTATTGATGAAGCTATGGTAGAAAGTGAACGTGGCGTAGTGACCTCTGAACGGTCAACTCGGTTAGAAAATTCAAATTTCAGTAAACTGCATGAAGAAGTAAAAGGCGTCGCTTTTCGAGCACATCCATACAGTTGGGGGGTTATCGGTCATCAGTCAGACATAGATAATTGGTCGATTGAAGATCTCAAGGCCTACCATAAAACGTATTATGCACCGAACAATGCTGTTGTGGTTATTAGTGGTGATGTCACCTTAGCGCAAGTAAAAAAACTCGCAAATAAACATTTTGCACCGATCAGCGCACAATCAAGCCCAAGAAAAGTACATACCGTTGAGCCTAAGCAACTCGGTGAGCGTCGAACATACGTGCAAAAGGAATCTTCAACCTCTGCCAATGTATTATTTGCTTTTCACGTACCAGAAACTCGCCATGCAGATTATTATCCATTGAAAATGCTTGCCTCTATTTTGGGTGATGGCCAAAGTTCTCGTTTGTCTAGAAGTCTGGTTGATGATAAACAAATAGCAACAAGCGTTTTTACTTATATGCCGGATTCATTTGATCCCAATCTATTCTATGTTTTCGCTACCGCTACCAGTACGGTAAAAGCGAGTGTGCTTGAGCAAGCGATGGTGGCAGAAATTAATAATATTATTGTTAATAGCGTTACTGAGCATGAGCTCACCAAAACCAAAAATATTGCTCAGGTAGATTTTTATCGCACGCTTTCCACAATCAATGGCAAAGCAAATACGTTAGGGACATATGCGTTATTTTTCGATGATTATTCGAAAATGTTTACGGCAATTTCAGACATGAACAAAGTGTCAGTCGAAGACATTAAGCGTGTCGCAAGTACCTATTTAATAAAGTCGAACCGCACGGTTGGCATTTTAGCTGCTGAACAAGACAGCAGCGAAGGAGATTTATAGATGAAACATTCCATTTTATTTATTTGCAGCTTTATCCTGACATTAAGTCATCCAGTATTCGCTGAATTTACTTTACCCGATTATCAAAAGCTGACATTGAAAAATGGCTTAACCGTTTATTTGATGGAACAACATGAAGTCCCTTTAGTCGATATTAGAGTGGTGACTAAAGCTGGCGCAGTTAATGACGGTGACAATTATGGCTTAGCGAACTTTACGGGTACTGCGCTTGGTTTTGGTAGTAATAAATTATCAAAAAAAGAAATTGAAGATTTATTTGATTTTCATGGGGCTAACTTTAGCAACAACGTTGGTATGGAGTCATCTACGTTAAGCTTATCTATTGCCAGTAAAGATATTGATGGATTGTTGCCAGTATTTAGAGATATTTTATTAGCGCCAAGCTTTGAAAATGAAGAATTTATTAAAGAGAAAAAACGTTACCTTGAAAACCTAAAACAAAGTAGGGAGCAACCCGGGCGAATTATCGGCGGTGCATTTAACCAGCTATATTTTCAACAACATTTATTAGGAAACCCTGTTGATGGCAATATTTCAACTATCGAAAAGCTTTCTCTTAAACAAATAAAAACTTTTTACCAGGCATTCTACTCAGCAAATAATAGCGCACTTATAGTTGTTGGCGACTTTAATAGCAAAAGTATGGAAAAAAAGATTAATGATTTATTTTCAGACTGGCAAACTAAAAATATAAGTGCCCCTAATTTAAAGAGCTTTAAAGCTCCTGAAGAATCAAACGTATTGGTTGTTAATAAAAGTGATGCTAACGAAAGTACTTTTATCATAGGTGGTAAAGGGATAGCGTCTAATCATCCTGATATGGTTGCCATAAAAGTGATCAATACTATATTGGGTGGTAGATTTACCTCGTGGTTAAATGACGCATTACGTGTTAATTCGGGTTTAACATATGGCGCGAGAAGTCAATTCAATAGCTACTCAACCGCGGGTACGTTTGTTATATCTACTTTCACTAAAAATGAAACAACCTTTGAAGCCATCGATTTAGCGCTAAAAACCTATGACAGGTTATGGGAGCAGGGTATTGATAAAGATACCTTAGAATCTGCTAAAGCTTATGTTAAAGGGCAATTCCCTCCAAAATATGAAACAAGCCGTCAACTGGCTGGTTTACTAGCTACTATGTGGGTTCAACAGCTTGATAATACTTTTATTAACGATTTTCAAAAAAATGTTGATGCGCTAAATGTCATCAAAGCAAATGAGATTGTTAAAACTGTTTTTCCAAGAGAAAACTTACAGCTAGTCATTATAGGTAAGGCTGACATCATTGTTGAAAAAGCAAAAAAATACGGTAAGGTAAAAGAAGTTGATATCAATACGGTTAGTTTTTAGATGTGTAATAAAAACGCATAACGCTAAAATTTTTAGCATATAAAATTAAGTGCGCAGTACTATACTGCGCACGTTGTAAACAGAGAGAACCCAACGAGAACAGCAACCATCGCTTTATTCAATAAGCCTCAATTATTGATAAAAAAACACTGAAAAATTGATCACACTGGAGTATTATTTTTAATGGAACTACAGATAAATGTTATAGATGCATTCACTGATGAGACGTTTAAAGGCAACCCCGCGGCTGTCATTATAACCTCAGACTGGCTGACTACAGAGCTTATGCAGTCTATTGCTATCGAAAATAACCTTTCAGAAACTGCCTTTGTTAAACAAATTAATAATCAAACGTATGAAATACGGTGGTTTTCACCGATAACCGAAATTGATTTCTGTGGGCATGCCACGCTAGCTGCTTCATTCGTTATTTTTGCTAAAGATAACACAATTAAAGAAATTAACTTTTTCGCAAAGGCCGTGGGCGATCTGTCAGTTACAAAAACCCCCGATGGCCTTATACAGATGTGTTTTCCTAATAAAGAGCCCGCTGTCGTAAATGATATTCCTGAGGCGCTATTAAATGGTTTGTCGATTAATCCCATCGACGTTTTATTAAATGACCAAGCGTATTTTGTTATTTACAAAAATGAAAGTGATGTGCTCGCTGTTATAGCCAATAGTGACGAATTAAAGCAGCTTGCTCCTTATGATGTAGTGGTGACATCGACATCAACAGAGTTTGATTTTGTCTCTCGTTACTTTTGGCCTGCAAATGGTGGTGATGAAGACCCAGTAACGGGCTCTATTCATACTGGATTAATGCCTTATTGGTCTAAAAAGTTAAACAAAACCGACCTTATCGCTTACCAAGCCTCTAAGCGAGGAGGAAAACTGATGTGTCGCATAGAAGGAGATAAAGTTTATATCTCAGGTAAAGCGGTGCAATACTTAACGGGTACAGTTACAGTGTAGCGTTTTAGACAATTAAGGGCGCTTTACGCTATCGCTCAGTGGACATTAAAAATAACTCTCCCTTTAAGGAATCTCATGTTAAAAACACCGATAAATTTATTGAATAAGTTCACTCATTTTTCTGATCAATGGTCACCAAGAGTGGTTGCCCAAATGAATGACTATCAATTTAAATTGGCTAAAATTCAAAATGAATTTACTTGGCACTCGCATCCAGACACCGACGAAGTTTTTCTTGTTATAGAAGGTGCTATGAGTATTGAGTTTAGGGATGGCAAAGTGGACCTTCTTGCGGGTGAAATGTATGTTGTGCCAAAAGGCGTTGAACATAAACCTCATGCAAAAGATGAATGTAAAATAATGCTTATAGAACCTTGTGGTGTCGTTAATACCGGAGATTCACCAGGAGAGCTTACCGCTCAGAATGATCTTTGGGTATAAAGTATATAGCGATACTTTTACTTTGCTAACGGGCATTTTTACCCTATTGGCTTTTGTAGGTGCCGCTCTCTAAACTGTTAGCACAGAACATTGCAACGCTAATAACCTCTAGTGTAATCATCATAGGTTTCACAATGTTACTTATGCGATATAAAACTTATACTATCAAAGCAAAAATGTATTTCCGTTTAATTTTAGCAATGTTGGTGCCGCTAGCTTATACAAGAACAAATATTCCATATAAGTTGTGCTAAACCTAGGTGGATAGATCTTATTCTCTTATTGATACGTATATAGAAAAAAAGGTTGATTTGATAAATATATGTTGATTAATTTAATTGGTTTTAATGTTTCATGGTTTGGCTTGGTTTATTGGGGTAATAATTTTATTCCATTCGCCTTTATGCTTCTACTTGCCCACTTGTTTTTTCAATCTAAGAATTATAAAGAATTGTTGTTAATCTTGTTGGTCAGCGTCATTGGTATTGGTGTGGACTCATTATTACAGCAGCTCAATATTTTCATTTTTATTGAAAAAGCTCATATTCCTTTTTGGCTGATGATGTTGTGGGCTAGTTTTGCCGCCACCATTTGTCATAGCTTACAATTTTTAGCTTCTTCTAAGGTCCTTCAATTAGTGATAGGAGGATTAATATCACCATTAAGCTATATTGCTGGTTATAAATTATCAGCGGTTGATTTTGGTTATTCTATGCTTACAACTTATACCCTTTTAGCGTTGGTATGGGGGACATTGTTTATTTTGTTTTTTTATTTGAAATCAAAAATTATTACCCAAGAGGTAAATCATGCTTAAATTTTATGCTCGATTGATCGTTATCACCATGTTACAACAATTTATTACCGTTCAAGTGTTAGCAACTGATGATATCAAGCCAGACACATTAAATAATATTCTTACAGAGCAGGTTTATATACCTGTTGGTCAAACAACTTTTTCTGTGCTTTTTTGGGACCTGTACAAAAGTAAATTGCTGACAACTTCTGGAAAATATCCTATTGAGTTAACGGATGAAAAATTGTTATACCAGATTAACTATTTGACTGACATTTCAAGTAAAGACTTAATTGAACGTACAGTCGAGCAATGGCAGCATTTAGGTGTACCAAGAGAAAACTTTGAAAGCTATGTACCTATGCTTGAAAAAATATGGCCTGATATTAAAGAGGGCGATAGCTTGTCTTTATATGTCAGTAATAATAAGAGTACTTTTTATTTTAATAACGATCTTATTGGTGAAATTGAACAGCAAGAATTTAGTCAACTTTTTCTCGATATATGGTTATCAAAAAATACCAGTGAACCTAAGCTTAGGCTTGAATTATTAGGAATTAACAAAGATGAATAAATATATAAGAACTCTAGCTTTTATTACCACAAGCTTATTTATTTCTAGCTGTTCGGTAGAGTTAGAGGAATACAAACCAGTAGCTAAGCCATTTGATATAAAATCTTACTTTGATGGTAAGGTTATTGCTTGGGGAATAGTTCAAGATTATACCAATGAAGTTAAAAGACGTTTTTGTGTCGAAATTGAAGGAAGTTGGCAAGAAGATCAGGGTGTACTTGCAGAAAAATTTTACTTTGATGACGGTGAAATAAGCTACCGTAATTGGCAATTGACTAAACTATCTGATGGAAGTTATGTCGGCGGTGCAGAAGATGTTGTCGGTGAGGCTATTGGCAAGCATCAAGGTTTTGCTTTTCAGTTTCAATATACATTATCGTTAAACCTTGATGGTGACATAATGGAAGTTGCTATGGATGATTGGATGTATCAGTTAGATGAAAATAAGGTCTTTAACAAAACTGCTATGTCTAAATTTGGTGTTCAGGTTGCTGAAATAACATTGTTTTTTGATAAGGAAACAACAAACCAAAGCTGTCAGTCTAATTAAGTTATTGTAGTAGGTCAGTTAAAGCGGCTTCAATTTTATTATGTTTAAAAACGAAACCGCTATTTAATAGTTTTTGTGGTACCACATTTTGTCCATACAGCAACAACTCTGCCATTTCACCAAAGATAAGTTTAAGTAGTGGGGCTGGCGTAGTAAAAAGGCTAGGACGATGAAGTGATTTTGATAAAGCTTTTGAAAATACTTCATTGGTTACCGCATTAGGAGATGTCATGTTTACTGGTCCTGACAAGTTGTCATTATCAATTATATGTAATATTGCAGAGACCATATCGTCAATGTGTACCCAAGACATAATTTGATCGCCCTTACTTATCTTCCCGCCAACACCTAATTTGAACGGTAATAACATTTTAGCTAGGGCACCAGAACTCTTATCTAATACTATCCCGGTACGTAATAGAGCAACCCTAGTATTTGCTGAACAAGCAAGTAACGCTTTTTCTTCCCACTTTGCACAGACTTCATGAGTAAATTCTTGATGAAAATCTCTAAAGGTTTCATCAATGGCTTGACTGTTTTGTCGACCATATATCCCAATTGCACTGCCAGAAATAAGCAAACTTGGTGGTTTTTCTGCGATAGAAATTAACTGTGCTATTTCTTCAGTAATATCCCATCTGCTTTGACAAATTCTATTTTTTTGCTCTTGTGACCAACGCTTATCAGCAATAGGCTCGCCGGCTAAATTAATAACAATATCAGTGCTTTCTATGTTGGTAAGTAAGAGTTTATCAATAAACCGGACTTTTTTGTTTATGACTGAACTCGCAGATTTAATATTTCGAGTTAACACCGTAATCGTGTTTTTGTCCGTATTTATAGATTTAATCAATGCTTGGCCAATGAGGCCAGTTCCACCGGTAATAAGATAATTCATAGGTACATCCAATGATTAGAATAACTAAATTAATACGAAGTATTAATCTTATAAGATCATTCAAAATTGTTTTAATATTTTATCAAAATATTGTGAACTTTGTCTTTTTTATGCGTGATTTGAAATGAAATTAACTCAATAAGCTTATAATGGAAGCCAAGTGAAATATTTTAAAGTATTAACAGTAGCCATTATAAATATGTTTTTTCTACAAGCTTGTAATGATGATAAAGCAACAGAGACACAAAAAGAAAAAATAACCATTGTTGATGCTGCTATTAGTAATGGCAGTTTTAGTACATTAGTCGCAGGACTTCAGGCTACAGGAATAGATGCAATATTATCTAACACCAAAATATCTGTTGGTATCGATACCGTAATTCTTGATTAATAGCTCGTATTACATTTTCTAATTAGTTGATATTATGCCCCTGCCTATGGGGCTTTTTTTTGCTTATTATTTACTTTTAAGTGATCGATTATCTGGCCATTAACGTATAACTGAACATGACGATAACAGTTAATCTTTATCGACAGGACATAGTAACTCTGACTAAGACATAGTTTTACCTTTTAATGCATAACCTATTTATATGCATATTTTTATGCCCCAGCTTATGGGGCTTTTTTTTACTTATTATTTACTTTTAAGTGATCGGCTATGTGGCCATTAACGTATAACTAAACATGGCGATAACAGTGAATCTTTATCGACAGGACATAGTGACTCTGACTAAGACATAGTTTTACCCTTTAATGCATAACTTATTTATATGCATATTTTTACGCCCCAGCCTATGGGGCTTTTTTTTGCTTATTCTTTACTTTTAAGTGATCGATTATCTGGCGATTAACGTATAACAAAACATGACGATAACAGTTAATCTTTATCGACACGACATAGTAACTCTGACTAAGACATAGTTTTACCTTTTAATGCATAACCTATTTATATGCATATTTTTATGCCCCAGCCTATGGGGCTTTTTTTTGCTTATTATTTACTTTTAAGTGATCGATTATCTGGCCAATAACGTATAACTAAATATGACGATAACAGTTAATCTTTATCGACATGACATAGTGACTCTGACTAAGACATAGTTTTACTCTTTAATGCATAACCTATTTATATGCATATTTTTACGCCCCAGCCTATGGGGCTTTTTTTTGCCTGTTACTTATCTTTATGTGATCGATTGCTTGTTTTTTAACGTATAACAAACAATAACGATAGTAATGAACAATTAATATCTATCGGCTTTGATTCAAGCATAGTGGCCTGACTAAATGTAGTTTACCTTTGATTCATAGGTTACTTATATAGATGTTTTAGCCCCGGCTTAGATGATTTTTTATATAATTGTGATCATTTTTTGTTCATGCACGTATATATTAATAAGATAATAGAAGTAATAAATATATGAAAATAACTACAATCAATCTACCTGTTTTTCCTTTGCCTATATTCCTTCTACCTGAGGGAGTTACCAAATTAAGAATATTTGAACCGCGCTATTTAAAAATGGTGGGTATTGCTTCTAAAAATGGTGGCTTCATTATATGGTCGAAGAATAGCAACAATGATATTTCAAATTCATTGTGGGGAAGCTGGGTCGAAATTATTAATTTTGATCAAGGAGATGACGGAATATTAGAAATTGATGTTAAATGTAAATCATTAGTAGAAATTAATACGTTAACCTTGGATAGCGATAAATTGTATTTTGGTGATGTAAAGCAAATTCAACATTGGTCACAATCTTCAGTCGATACTTCACTCTCTGAGTTGTCAGAGTCTTTAGCAAACGTATTCACGAACAATCCGGACTTAGATGATTTATATCAGCAAAAAGAAATCACTCGTCCAAGCTGGGTTATTGCAAGATGGCTAGAGTTGCTACCAATAGATTTAGACATAAAAGCTACATTTGTTATTGATCATGATTTTCAAGCCGCAAAAGAATTGGTTCAATCTGTTATAGATAAATAAATATATTAATTAGTGATCTTTATTCATTTGTATCCGTATAAGCATCTAAATATAATAAAAGCGAAAAGCGGTGATAGAAGTGATGCAAACTAACTTGCTAAGCACAGTGACAAGTGTTAAATCTAGTAACATGACAGAAAAAATTAATCATCCTCAGCTTTGTCAGTGGCTTAACGACGTAGCATGCACAAGAGATAAAAAAGCATTCACCGATTTGTTTCAATTTTTTGCACCTAAAATTCAACGAATTGCCCGGGGTAAATTCCCTAATGAAGCTCAAGCTAGCGAAGTGGTTCAAGAGACCATGAGTAATGTTTGGCGCAAAGCCCATTTATTTGATAAAGACAAAGGAGCTGCTACGACTTGGGTTTATACAGTCATGCGAAATGTCACTTTTGACATGTTACGTAAGATTAAGGGCAACAAAGAAGACAACCTCAGTGATGACATTTGGCCATTAGCAGAAAGCCAAGTGAGTGAAGAAGAATCATTTGATGATCATCTTGAAAATAAAGAGCTTTTATCAGTAATTGAAAAATTACCAGAAGCACAACAGCAAGTTGTTAAAGGTTTCTATTTTATGGAAATGTCTCAAGAACAACTAGCGAACCATCTAAATCTACCTCTAGGTACTATAAAATCTCGTTTGCGTTTAGCTTTAGCGAAACTCAAAGTGCAGTTAGGAGAAAATCATGATTAAACATCACCCGAAATTTGAGTTAATACAGTCGTTTGTTAATGGTGATTTACCCGCTTCTTTGTCTGCAGGTATTTCCATTCACGCTAGTATGTGTCCAACTTGCCAACAGAAAATATCACTGTTGACTGACCAAGTAGCAGAATTGAATTTTGATGAGTCAGCTACAAATATCACTCACAGTGGTGGCGATTTAGTTGCTGAAGGTATTCTAGCGATAAATTTTGATGACATGATTAATAGCATCACAGATTCTGATGCGATTGATGTTATGCAACCGGTTGAAAATAAAATTATCAGTTTTAAAGATAAGTCTTATCAATTACCTAGCGTATTGAATAATATGATGTTGGGAAAAACAGCACATATAGGTAAATTAGCAAGAAAACGTGTACAGCTTGATGAAAATGAAATTCATACTAATTTGTTGCACATGGAGCCAAGCGGCTCTGTTCCACAACATACCCACAAAGGTTTTGAGTTAACGTTATTATTAGAAGGTTCTTTTCATGATGAAAAGGGTGAATATGTAAAGGGTGATTTTATTATGCTTGATGGTGAACATCTTCATAATCCAATTTCAAGCAGTGGCTGCCTTTGTTATACTGTAGCTAATGACGCAATGCATTTTACACAGGGCATTAATAAATTGCTGAATCCAATAGGTTCCTTTATCTATTAGGTAAGCAGATGTTCTAACATTTTTAGGGAAAAATATGATTCACTCAGTCGACAAAGAAGATTTACTTATTGGCATTAGTGCTTGTTTGCTTGGCGAGAAAGTTCGCTTTGATGCCAGTAACAAACCTTCGACTTTTTGTATAAAAGAATTTAGTAATCACGTAACGTATAAATCTTTTTGTCCTGAAGTCGCAATAGGTCTACCTATTCCAAGGCCGACAATTCGTTTAATAAAAAAGGACGATGTCATTCATGTATCTCGTCCTGATGGCAGTGGTGATGTTACACAAGCACTTCAGCTTTACGGTGAAAAAGTCGCCAAAGCTACTAAAGATTTAAGTGGGTATATTTTTTGTGCTAAAAGTCCAAGTTGTGGTATGGAAAGGGTTAAAGTTTACAATCCAGGCGGTCACGCGTTACCATCTGACGGCATAGGTGCGTTTGCTAAAGTTATTATGGAAGCTAACCCACTACTGCCTTGTGAAGAAAATGGCCGCTTAAATGATATGGTGCTTCGTGAAAACTTTGTCGCTCGTGTATTTGCTTACAAGCATTGGCAAAATCTCATTGCTACAGGGCTTACTAAACACAAATTAACAACATTTCACAGCAAATATAAGTACACAGTAATGAGTCATGATTTAATTGCTTACAAAGATTTAGGTCGATTGTTAGCGAGAGCGGATATGCCGCTTGCTGATATGGCTGACGAATATATTTTAGGGCTAATGACTGCACTAAAAATAAAAGCGACTCGTAAAAAACACGCAAATACTCTTGCCCATATTCAAGGATATTTTTCACAGCATCTCAAAGCTAATGAACGACAAGAGCTTTGTGATCAGATAGATGCTTATCGTGAAGGACTTGTGCCATTAGTTGTTCCTTTAACGTTAATCAAGCATTACCTATTACAGTACCCTAAAGATTATTTAACAAATCAATCTTATTTAGCACCTTATCCTGATGCACTAAGGTTAAGATATTCATATTAATGCTTTTCAAATTAATTAAGTCATCGGCTTTACAGAATAGAGTATCAGTCAAAGGCAAGATGTTTATTTTATAAAATGTTGTACTATTTATAAAATAAAGCATCAGTCATTGGCTGTTTACCATTAGCAATGATTATAAAATTTGTTAAACGGGCAAAATTACTTTCAGTCAATGATAAAGGAATAAAATTTGTTACTTTGGTTTCGCAATGATCTTAGAAGTCATGATAATCCCGCATTACAGTATTTTTTAAAAAACAATCAAGATAATGCTCCCCTTAAAGCCGTTTTTTTCATCTCTGAACAACAATGGCACCAGCATGATTGGTCTGCTATAAAGATTGATTTTATAAAACGCCATGCCATAGCACTTCGCGAAGAGCTTCTGTCAGTTGGTATTGAGTTAGAATTAGTTGACGCCGCTACTTTTGAAGATCAGGTTTCATACTTACAAGCGCGTTGTGAAAAAGAAAATATCAATGAGATTGTTGCCAACAGTGAAGTCGAATTTAATGAACAAAAACGTGATAAAGCTATTGTTGCACTGGGTATAAAGCTCAGTTTATTTGAAGCTGATGTTATTGTGCCTAAGGGAAAAGTTCTTAATTTATCTAACCAGATGTATAAGGTTTTTACTCCTTTTAAACGTGCCTGGTTGACTTATGTTAAGCAACATAGCTTTGATTATCTAGGTAAAATAGAAACTAGTACCGCTAAAGTATCATCAGCAGATACTCTTTCTGATGCAAGTATATCTTCTGGTTGGCCACTGGTTGGTGACATTGAAAAACATGTACTTCCTACTTTCTTTAATGAAAAAATATCTGATTATCACGATCAAAGAGATATCCCTTCCATTAAGGGCACCTCGGGGTTGTCACCTTATTTAGCTGCTGGTGTCATTAGTCCCAGGTATATATTAAGAACTTTAATTAACGCCTACCCAGACATATTAATCGCTTCAGATAGTCAAGAATTTTCATGGTTAAATGAAATCATATGGCGTGAATTTTATAGAAATTTAATGTTTCATGAACAAAGGCTTTCTAAACACCAGTGCTTTAATGAGAAGTACCAAGGCGTTAATTGGCATTATGATAAAGGTTTGTTTGATGCTTGGTGTCAGGGTAAAACAGGATATCCGCTAGTAGATGCCGCCATGAGACAACTCAATCAAACGGGTTGGATGCATAATCGACTTCGTATGGTTGTCGCAAGTTTCTTGACTAAGCATCTATTAATCGACTGGCGTCTTGGTGAAAAGTATTTTATGAGTCAGCTAATCGATGGTGATTTAGCCTCTAATAATGGTGGCTGGCAATGGGCAGCAAGTACCGGTTGTGATGCACAGCCATACTTTAGAATTTTCAACCCGATAAGACAAAGTGAACGTTTTGATCCAAAAGGCATTTTCATCCGTAAGTATTTACCAGAGTTGGGAAGTGTTCCAGATAAAAATATTCACTTTCCGCATTTGTTTATAGAAAAAAACAAAAAAAATATTTACTGGCCACCAGTTGTTGACCATAAAGAAGCTAGGTTAAAAGCTCTCGCTTTCTATAAGGTATAACTGGCTTACTTATAATTTTAGCTAATCAAACTTTCTATGATTAGCTAATGCCATTACGGTAACAGCAATGCAAAATAATGCCCCACAGGATACATCTACCACTTCGCCGTTTTGGTTAAATAATTTTGTTAACGTTTATCAAACTCTTTCTACCGACAATCTAGATCTTCTGTCAAAGATTTATCATCGTGATGTTATTTTTATTGACCCCATCCATGAGCTTAAAGGCTTTGATAATTTATTTGAATATTTTCAAAATTTATATCAAAATCTATCGACTTGTGATTTTGTTATTACTAATATTATTGCTGAAAAAGATCAAGCTGCTATTTATTGGACGATGTCATATCAACACCCCAAGTTGAATAAAGGTAAACTTATCACTGTAATAGGCCACTCCCATATTAAAGGTTATGAAGATAAAGTCATTTACCACCGAGATTACTTAGATCTTGGCTCAATGCTTTATGAACAATTACCTGTTTTAGGTAAGCTAATAAAATTAATTAAGCAAAAGGCGGCAAAGTAATGGCAATTCGTACTGTTTTAATCACAGGCGCCACTTCAGGTATTGGCCACGCTTTATATGAAAAATATTTAGCGCAAGGTGACAATGTTATTGCTTGTGGACGTGATAAAAGTAAATTAGATAAGCTGTGCAGTAAGGCTTTTAAAACATTGGTATTCGATATGACCAAACCTGCCCAGATAGAGTCTGCTGCTGTTGATATCAAAGAAATCGATATCATGATATTAAATGCAGGCGACTGCCGTTACATCGACGATGCTAAGCATTTCGACGGCAAACTATTTAGTGATATTATTGCAACAAATTTATCATCATTAGGTGCTCTTTTAGAATTTTTCTTGCCGCTCACTAACAAAGGTGGGCAGGTGGTATTTGTTAGTTCTAGTGCAACAATCGTCCCTTTTCCAAGAAGTGAAGCATATGGTGCCTCAAAAGCAGGTATGGATTATTTAGCGAATAGTTTACGACTTGATCTGGTGGCTGAAAATATTGGTGTAACATTGGTACATCCTGGGTTTATCAAGACGCCTTTAACAGAAAAAAACACCTTCGATATGCCGTTTCTATTATCTAGTGAAGAAGCCGCTACACGAATTTTTAAAGGTGTTAACCGCCGAGCTAATTATTTGCACTTTCCAAAAAGGCTTACGTTGACCTTAAAGTTATTCTCTTTTTTACCTGCATCTCTTTGGCAATCAATTATTTTAAGGAAATAAAAAGCATGAAGCACATTGCTATTATTGGCTCTGGTATCTCTGGTTTAACCGCGGCTTATTTACTCTCAAAAAAGCACCAAGTAACTGTCTTTGAAAAAAATGACAAAATCGGTGGTCATACCGCCACAGTAGACGTTGAAATCGCCGATGAAACTTTTGCCATAGATACAGGTTTTATTGTTTTTAACAATAAAACTTACCCTAATTACTTGGCTTTATTGTCAGAGATTGGTATTGGTAAACAAGCTACTGAGATGAGTTTTTCTGTTCACAACTGTCAAACAGGACTGGAATACAATGGCCATAACTTAGATACTTTATTTGCGCAAAGAAGAAATATATTTAATCCAAAGTTCTGGTTTCTTGTTAAAGAAATATTACGCTTCAATAAACTTTGTAAAAGTATTTATCAGCACAATGATTATCAGGAAGGGTTAACATTAGGTAAATTTTTAACTGATAATAATTTCAGCGCATTTTTTGCTGAGCATTATATTTTACCCATGGCTGCTGCTATTTGGTCAAGTTCATTAGCGCAAATGGAAGATGTTGAATTTAAGTTTTTTGTACAATTTTTCCATAACCATGGTTTACTTAATATCGCTGACAGGCCTCAATGGTACGTTATACCAAAAGGCTCTAGAAGTTACTTAACGCCATTATGTGCGCCATTTAAAGATAATATAATACTTAATGCTGATATTTCAGGGATTACGCGTAGCAACGACAAAGTTCACTTGCACTTTAACGAGCGCGCTAGTGAGACCTTTGATGAAGTTGTTATTGCCTGTCATTCAGATGAAGCCCTTGCCTTGTTAAATGATGCAACTGATAATGAAAATAGCATCCTATCTGCTATGCCTTACAGTGCCAATTCTGTGATTTTACATACCGATAAAACACTTTTACCTGATCGCGAGAAAGCGTGGGCAAGTTGGAATTACCAGCTCAGTCAAGATCGCTCTAAGGCAGCAAGTGTTACTTACAATATGAATATTTTGCAAGGCATAGAAAGTCAGCATACCTTTTGTGTGACATTAAACCAGAAAGAAGATATTGATCCGAAAAAAATATTAAGAGAATTTACCTATCACCATCCTATTTTTTCTGCTGATTCAATCACCGCTCAAAAAAGCAGATCACTCATTTGTGGTGTCGATCATACGCACTTTGCCGGAGCTTACTGGCATAATGGCTTTCATGAAGATGGTGTTAGAAGTGCTGTAGAAGTGGCTAATAAATTTGAATGTTATATAGCACCTACTGTTAAAGGCTAAAAATGTCTGAATTATTCAACAAAAGCAATATTTATCAAGGTAATATAATTCACCGTCGCTTTAGTCCTAAGGCGCATAGTTTTGATTACTCTTTGTATATGCTCGCGATAGACGTTGATGATGTAGAAAATAATAGTAACAGTATGGGGATTTTTGGTTTTTCGTGGTTTCATCCTTTACGCTTTGTTGAAAAAGATTATGTAAAGGGTGAACTATCCTCTCTTAAGGACCGTATAAAACAGAAAGTTGTTCTATTAGATGGGCACAATGAGATAGCTAAAATTGTCATGCTGGTACAAGTTAGATGTTTTGGTATATATTTTAGCCCAGCTAATTTTTATTTTTGTTATAACGAAAAAAATGAATGTACTCAAATGTTAGCAGAGGTTAGCAATACCCCTTGGAATGAAAGACATTTTTATCTAGTTAATTTACTCAATAAAAAAACAGCTAATACCAGTAAAAAAGAGTTTCAGGTTTCACCCTTTATGGATATGGCAATGACATATTTTTGGCATGTAAAGCCACCGTCATCTGAACACGATAAGCTACTGGTTAAAATTGAAAACAAAACAATTAATGAAGAGACAGGCGAAGTAAGTAAATTATTCGATGCCAGTCTTGTTATGAAAAAGAAGCCATTTACTAAGAAAAGTTTGTTGGCAATCTGGTGTCAACTTCCTTTAATGACAGTAAAAGTTGTTTGGGGCATCTACTGGCAAGCAGTAAGGTTGTTCGTTAAGCGGATACCCTTTATTGGCTATCAAAAATCAAATTAATATATAGATTGTAAAATAAGATGAAGGAGTACCAAATGGAACAAATTGAAGGTGTTAGAACTTTGCAGACAGCGAATTGGATAGATAAGCGTTGTCGTGACATGGTTCATTCTGTCTTTTCGAAGTTATCATATGGCCAATTAGAAGTTGTGGAAGGAACAGAGCATAACATTTTCCCTGAAGCACCAGGAAGCTCGCCGCTCAAAGGAAAGATCAATATACATGATATAAGTGTTTACCGTGATTTTGTTAAAGGTGGCAGTATCGGTGTATCCGAAGCCTTTATCGAAGGAAAATGGAGCAGTCCTAATCTTACTAATGTCATTAGAATTTTTGCTAAAGCACAACAAGAAACTGATAGCCTTGAGTCAAAAAAGTCATGGTTAAACAAGTTTAAGAACAGTATAACTCATTGGCAGAATAGAAATACTCAATTAGGTTCAAAGAAAAATATTCTTGCTCATTATGACCTTGGTAACGAATTATATACGCGTTTTCTTGACCCAGAAATGATGTATTCGTCTGCAATTTATCCGAGCAAAAATGCCACATTAGACGAAGCTCAACTCCATAAACTTGAAACGATTTGTCAGCGTTTATCTTTATGTGAGAGTGATCATTTACTAGAAATTGGAACAGGTTGGGGCGGTTTAGCTATATATGCAGCACAAAATTATGGCTGTAAAGTAACGACAACAACTATTTCTGACGCACAATTTAGTTATGCCCAGTCGCGTATTGAAAAGTTAGGATTACAAGATAAGATCACTTTACTCAAACAAGACTATCGCGATTTAACAGGGTCATTTGATAAAGTCGTTTCAATTGAGATGATTGAAGCCGTTGGCTATGAATTTTTACCTAGCTTCTTTAAACAATGTAATGATTTATTGAAAAATGGCGGTAAATTACTCATACAGTCTATCACTATCGCCGACCAACGTTTTGATTACTATAGAAGTAACGTAGACTTTATTCAGCGTTATATTTTTCCAGGTGGTTTTTTACCTTCGGTAAATGTACTCTCAGATAATATTACCAAACATAGTAGTCTTGTTGTTGAACAGCTTGATGATATTGGTCTAGATTATGCGCAAACACTAGCACATTGGCGTGAAAAGTTTTTAGTTTCTTGGTCTGATCTTACTCAATTTGGTTATGATGAGACATTTAAACGTCTATGGTTATATTACTTTGCTTACTGTGAAGGCGCATTTTTAGAGCGTTCCACTAGTGCTGTTCATATAGTTGCGCGTAAATAATAAAGTGTTGCAGGCTTGCCTTATTTCTTAATCTTAATTGAATGGATTAAGTAAAGTGCGGACAGCTTAATTAATAAGTAACCTATTAAACAAAATAGGCAATAATGCCTATTTTGTTGTTATAACATGCCCCAACCAGTCAAATATTAACCGTAATTTCAATATTTATCCTCACATCAACAGCTATATCGTAATACAAAGGTGTAACGGTGCCAATATTACTGTAAATTAGCCTATTGCTTTTACTTTATTGAATCCTTATGACACCAATTCGCTTGACCCAATACTCACACGGCGCCGGTTGTGGCTGCAAGATCTCCCCATCGGTACTTGATGTAATGCTTAAATCTTCACTGGTATTGCCTGAACACAAAGAACTATTGGTGGGTAATAGCACTAAAGATGATGCAGCCGTTTTTGATATAGGCAATGGCCAAGGCGTTATTTCAACTACCGATTTCTTTATGCCGATAGTTGATGATCCCACTGATTTTGGTAAAATCGCAGCGTGTAATGCCATCAGTGATATTTATGCTATGGGTGGTAAGCCGATAATGGCAATTGCTATTTTAGGTTGGCCAGTCAATATTTTAGCGCCTGAAATTGCCCAACAAGTACTTGATGGCGCTAGAGCTATTTGTGCTGAAGCTGGGATCCCTTTAGCGGGTGGACATTCTATTGATGCACCTGAGCCTATTTTTGGATTAGCCGTTACCGGTTTAATCAATAATGAGCAAATAAAACGTAATAATACCGCAGGTGTTGGCGATCTATTGTATCTCACTAAACCGTTAGGTATTGGCATTATGACTACCGCTGAAAAGCAAGGTAAATTATTAGCTGAACATGCACACCTAGCGCCACAAGAAATGAAAGCTTTAAACATAATCGGTCAAAAATTTGCAGCTCTAGAAACTGTTACGGCAATGACAGATGTCACCGGTTTCGCACTTTTAGGACATCTTTTAGAAATGTGTCAGGGTAGCAATGTTGCTGCTATTGTCGATTTTAAGCAAATACCTTGTATTGACTTTGTTAATGATTACATTGACCAAGGTTGTATACCGGGTGGCTGTGAACGTAACTTTACCAGTTATGGGGAACATGTTGGCCCGTTAACCCCTAAACAAAAAACACTTTTATGTGATCCGCAAACTAGCGGTGGTTTACTGGTTGCTGTTCAGCCATCAGGTAAGCTAGCCTTTGAAGCTTTATGCCGAGAAAATGGTCTGAATCTTCAACCTATTGGTGAACTAGTGGCTGCAACTTCGCCTACAGTGAGTTTATTGTAATGATTATAAACACCGCTGCCACAGAGCGACTAGACAGCAGCGATTTTCGCACTATTATTCGCAATAAAATTCCTTTGATGGATGTTCGCGCTCCTATTGAATTTGAAAAAGGCGCTTTTAACCAATCTGTTAACTTTCCGCTAATGAATAATGATGAACGAGCGGAGGTAGGGCTCTGCTACAAAAAAAAGGGACAAGCGGCCGCCATTAACCTTGGCAATGAACTTGTTTGTGGACAAAGTAAAGATAATCGCTTGGCACAATGGCAAAGTTTTGTTCAGCAAAACCCGCAAGGCTATTTATATTGTTTTCGTGGCGGTTTACGCTCTCAAACGGTACAGCGTTGGCTAAAAGAATCAGGTATTAATTATCCTTTGCTTATCGGGGGTTACAAAGCACTTCGTCAATTTTTACTCAACGAGCTAGAGCAACTTGCTCTACATCCATTAACTATCTTAGCTGGTAATACCGGCAGTGGTAAAACGCCTTTTCTTGCTCATTGTAGCAATAGTCTTGATTTAGAGGGGGTTGCAGGTCATCGCGGCTCAAGTTTTGGTGGTTTTGTTACCGCACAACCCAACCAGATAGACTTTGAAAATAAATTGGCTGAATTATACATTACCGGTAATTATAGTTTAGATAAACCGTTGATCTTAGAGGATGAAGGGCGATTAATTGGTAGCGTACATTTACCTGAAAGTTTGCGACAAGCAATGACATTAGCGCCAATTGTGGTCATTGAAGAAAGTTTGGACTACCGTCTTGAACATATATTCCAAGAATATATTATAAAGATGACTGCGCAATATCAAACAGCGTATGGCGTAGAGCAAGGTTTTATCGCCTTTAGTGAATATTTAGCACACGGCTTATTTAAAGTACGTAAACGTTTAGGTACAGAAAGATATGCACAACTACAGATACTTCAAACTAAGGCATTCACTGAACAGCAAAAGGGTCTAACGCACTATCATTTAGATTGGTTAAAGCCATTACTTGAAGAATACTATGATCCTATGTATCAATATCAGTTAGGTCTCAAGTCCGAAAGGGTGATCTTTCGAGGTAACAATGCCCAATGTTTAGCCTTTCTAGAGGGTAAGTAACACACCAAACTAGATCAATAATTTCTACAGCCGCAATGAATGATACTAATAACAAATGCTTCGTATTGAGCGTTCTACATTACAGTCATATTGCGGCATATTCCCTCCCTTAAACGAGCAATTCACCTTAAAGTACGATCACTGAAGATATTTGTTAACAGTGGATTGATGTAAGACCCAGCGAAAATTCAAGTACTCTGACGTTAAATTTTTAAAATTTCATTAAAAACAGCCAATTAATCTATCGCTATTTATTAGCCGTGATTAAAAAATAGCGGTTTATTTACACTCGCTCATCAATTTATAACCTAAAATATAGTTCGTATACTAACTATTATTATAAGTTTTAAAGTATATTTATACCCATATATGTAGCTTATTATATTGATTTAAAATGATTTTATAGACTTACCTTCACTCTAGAACGATAACAGTAACTTGATAATTTCATTCAGAACCGTTAGAATTATAATTAATTGAACGTTCAATTAAAAATAATATTCGAGAAGTCAGTGCCTAAAATTGGAATGAAGCCCTTACGTAAACAACAGTTAATTGATGCTACCTTAGATTCCGTCGCACAATTTGGTTTACAAAACACCACAATAATAACGATCAGTCGGATCGCTGGCTTATCGTCAGGTATTATTAGTCATTACTTTGGTGGCAAGCAGCAATTAGTAGAAGCAACCGTTAAACACTTGCTTGAACAATTGAAGTTAGCGCTACTCGAACGTGTTAGAGGTCAACATCTTGAGCCAGCCGATCGACTTATGATGATTATTGAGGCTAATTTCACTCAATTGCAACGTTCTAAACCCGCAACAAAAACTTGGCTTAGTTTCTGGGCGCAATCAATGCATGAACCAGGATTGGCAAGGCTACAAAATATAAACAGCAAGCGCTTGCACAGCAATCTACTTTTTTCTTTTCGTCAATTATTAAATGACGATTTAGCACTCATCGCCACTAAGCAGGCAGCAGCTATGATAGATGGTTTTTGGTTACGTAGTGCATTAAGCCCAAGTCCTGAAGAAGAGTTCAGGCAAGCCGAGCAATTTTGTAAAAAATTTATAGTCGATCTGCTTAAGCAGTATGGAGAAATATCTTGTCATTAGTATGTTATAAAAACTTTATCGATGGTGCCTACATGGCAAATGATAGCGGCGAAACATTTGAAGTAATTAACCCAGCAACAGGGAAAGTTATCTACAAAGTTGAAGTTGCTGACGAAAAAATTAAACAGCAGGCAATTGCAAGCGCGCAACGTGGATTTGCTACTTGGTCTGCAATGAGCGCAATTGAGCGAAGTCGTATTTTACTTAAAGCGGTTGCCTTATTACGTGAACGTAACGATGAGTTGGCTAAAGTAGAAGTACTTGATACAGGTAAGCCATGGCAAGAAGCCTCAGTAGTCGATGTAGCATCAGGTGCAGACTCGATTGAATTCTTTGCTGGGTTAGCGCCAGGTGTTGAAGGTAATCAACAGTCGGTAGATGGCGATTTTTATTACACGCGTCGCGAGCCATTAGGCATTTGCGCAGGTATCGGTGCTTGGAATTACCCACTACAGATAGCTTGTTGGAAAGCAGCACCAGCGCTTGCCTGTGGTAATTCAATGATTTTTAAACCTTCAGAAGAAACACCTTTAGGCGCTTTAAAACTTGCAGAGATATTTACAGAAGCAGGTATTCCTAATGGCGTATTTAATGTTGTTCAAGGGGCCGGTGAGGTAGGTGCGTGGTTGTCTCATCATACAGAAATTGCCAAAGTGTCTTTTACCGGAGAAGTCGGTACCGGTAAAAAAGTGATGGCAGCAGCCGCTACTACACTTAAAGATGTCACCATGGAGCTTGGTGGTAAGTCGCCATTAATTATTTTTGATGATGCTGATGTCGATAATGCGGTTTCTGCAGCGATGTTAGGTAATTTTTATACTCAAGGCGAAGTTTGTACCAATGGTACACGCGTATTCGTTCAAAAATCTATTTATCCCGTTTTTATTGAAAAGTTACTTCAGCGCACTAGCCAAAATATAATTGCCGGTGACCCTATGGTAGAAGAGACTAACTTTGGTGCACTGATTTCTTTAAAGCATTTAAATCTAGTGATGAAATACATCAAGCTTGGCGTTAGTGAAGGGGCAACCTTATTACATGGCGGGAAAACCCTTCAGCCAGACAATGCACCGGGTGGTTATTTTGTCGCTCCTACTATTTTTACCGACTGTACTGATCAAATGACTATTTGCCGCGAAGAAATTTTTGGGCCAGTGATGTCTGTATTAACATTTGATGACGAAGACGAGGTAATAAAACGCGCAAACTCGACTGACTTTGGTTTAGCCGCAGGTGTGTTTACACAAGATATTACTCGTGCTCACCGAGTGACCCATCAAATGGAAGCAGGAATTTGTTGGATAAATAGTTTTGGTGCTTCTCCGGCTCAAATGCCTGTTGGCGGTTATAAGCAATCTGGCGTTGGCCGTGAAAATGGTCTGGTAACACTCGATTATTACACGCAAATAAAAGCGGTGTATGTTGGGTTACAGCCATTAGACAGCCCGTTTTAATAAAGTTAAAGCTTAGTTAGCGTCCTTAAGCCTTGAATAGTTGCCAAAATTAAATGTTGGCAACCAAAGTAATAAAGTTGAGTGTTAAATGAACAGTGATAATTATGATTACATTATAGTCGGTGCCGGCTCTGCTGGTTGTGTATTAGCGAACCGTCTAAGTGAAGACAGCAACAGTAAAGTCTTGTTACTTGAGACTGGCGGCAGTGACAAAAGCATTTTTATTCAAATGCCTACCGCCTTATCTATTCCGATGAATACCAAGAAATATGCATGGCAGTTTGAAACAGAGCCAGAGCCTAATCTTGATGGCCGACGTATGCATTGCCCTCGTGGTAAAGTATTAGGCGGCTCATCTTCAATCAACGGCATGGTGTATGTTCGTGGACACGCGCGTGATTTTGATGAATGGCAGGAAAACGGCGCCCAAAACTGGGATTACGCTCATTGTTTACCGTATTTCAAAAAAGCAGAAACATGGGCATTTGCCGGTGATGAATATCGTGGAAAAAATGGACCACTGGGCGTTAATAATGGCAACCAGATGAAAAACCCATTATATAAGGCCTTTGTTGATGCAGGTGTTGAGGCCGGATATAGTGCAACCAGTGACTATAATGGTACTCAGCAAGAAGGCTTTGGACCAATGCACATGACGGTAAAAAAAGGGGTGCGCAGTTCAACCGCTAACGCCTATTTACGACCAGCAATGGCACGTGCAAATTTAACCGTGATAACTCATGCTTTAGTACATAAAGTATTACTTAATGGCAAAAAAGCAGTTGGCGTACGTTACGAACGCAACGGAAAAACAGTTGACGTTGCTGCTAATAAAGATGTTGTTTTATCAGCAGGTCCTGTTGGCTCGCCCCACATACTGCAACTATCAGGTATTGGTCCTAAAGCTGTCCTTGAGGATGCCGGTATTGAATTGATACATGATTTACCTGGCGTTGGCGAAAACTTGCAAGATCATCTTGAGTTCTACTTCCAATTTAAATGTAAGCAGCCGATCACCTTAAATGGCAAGTTAGATTGGTGGAGTAAATTGCAGATTGGTGTTCGTTGGATCCTAACAAAGAAAGGATTAGGCTCGACTAATCACTTTGAATCTTGTGGATTTATTCGCTCTAAACCAACCGCAGAATGGCCAGATATTCAATATCACTTTTTACCTGCAGCGATGCGTTATGACGGCAAAGAGGCCTTTGCAGGTCATGGTTTTCAGGTGCATGTTGGTCATAATAAACCAAAAAGTAGAGGTTTTATTAAGGCTTTGTCAAGTGATCCTAAAGCACACCCGCAAATACGCTTTAATTACCTTGAGCACGAAGAAGACCGCGAAGGTTTTCGTGCCTGTGTTCGCCTAACCCGAGACATTATCAATCAAAGCGCATTAGATAAATATCGAGGTGAAGAAATACAGCCAGGCATTGGTATCCAAAGTGATGACGAAATTGACACTTTTGTTCGTCAATTTGTTGAAAGTGCTTACCATCCGTCATGTTCATGCAAAATGGGCACAGATGAATTGTCGGTTGTAGATCCCCAAACCCGAGTACATGGTATTGAAGGGTTAAGGGTTGTTGATTCGTCAATATTTCCAACTATTCCTAACGGTAATTTAAATGCACCAACCATAATGGTCGCTGAACGTGCCGCCGACATTATTCGTGGCCGAGAAGTTTTATCGCCATCAAACGCCCCTGTCAGCTTAGTGCAAAATTAATAGCAATTGCGCACTAAAGCCAAATCTAAAAATTAACTAACGTTAATCGTCAGTACGCGGTTAGATCTTAATTTTCGCCATCAAGATATTTTCATGATGGCGACAATTGAAATCTTCAGCTTAAATTTGCCGTGTACTTTTATAAACCTCAAAGAGGAGTACTACTTGTTTATATTAATTAATACCTTACTCAGGAGACAACTATGACTACATGGTTATCAGCTGGGCTGATATTTACCTTCACCGCCATCGCCTTTGTATTATATCGGTGGGGCAATATTCGCTGTGTCGGTGTAACACCGGTTAAAACATTTACCTTTATTGCTATATTGTTTACCTCTGGGCTAGATGTTGGCTTGATCATGTTTCCGTTAACCGAATTTGCCGGATATGCTGATTTAGCAACCAACCCCGAATATGGATTTACTAACCCGTTGGCCATAGAGTTTGGCTACTGGGCATTTCTTATCTGGGGATTTTACTTTCTAACTTGTTTCTATTTTTGTGTGATTGAACCTCGTGTACGTTTTTTTGAAATTCCACTGGTTAAACTGGTAAATAACGTAGTTATTATTGGTACCTGTGCTTTTACCGCCTATTTATTATTAACCAATTTACCTTGGTATATGCCTGAACTTGGCGATGGTGAATCTATTGTTAGTAGCTTCTATTTGATTGTATTTTTAGTCATAGCTGCAGCGGTTTATTCAAGTACTAATATTCGTTACGTAAAAATATTAAGTTTGGCAACTACTTGGTTATTTTTGGCATTGATTGGTCTAATGTGGGGTGGGGCTTTTCTTTCAGAAACCTCAAGTATTGGTGAGTTTGCCAACACTATCGCGATGATTGGCGGTTACTTTGGTAATATCCACGAATTTGCTTTGCCTCTTAATGATTACCATGAATTTTACCTTTATTGGTGGTTTGCTTGGAGCATTATGATTGGCCAGTTTACTTCTCGGTTTGTTGGAGGTCTTCGTACTTATCAAGTATTGGCAGCGATGTTGGTTTTTCCTTCTATTCCAATCGCCATATGGTTCTCAGTACTGTATTACTACAGTGCAAATGGGCTAGAGACCGCTGGTTTCTATAATATCGCGATGGCATTTGTTGGCATAACCTTCGTTATTAACTCACTTGATTCATTGATCCGTCTCTATACTGATAATTTGAACTTGAGTGTTGCAAGGCTGGGCAGAGTGAAATATTTCTTCGGCAACTTAATTGCTCTTAGTTTACTTACCCTGTTATTTAAATTAGATTTCTTGCAAATCCAATGGGTTGGCGCTGTCGTTATTGGACTCTTTTTTACTTGCTTTGGTTATATCCTGTTTAACAAGTTTAAAGCCGTTAGCGAAATTGAGCGTTCACCGAAAGAAAATAAAATTGATTTTACTAAAATCGAATTAGTCGAATAGCACCGACCATTTTGTATTTGAATACTAAATAAAAAGAGAAACTAAATGAATAAAAGTATTATAGCTATAGCCGCAAGTTGCCTATTAACATTATCTTCAACCGCACTAGCTGATGTGTCTGCAACAGTTAACATAGCCTCTGATTATACCTTTAACGGTGTTAGCCAAACAGGCAACGATCCAGCATTACAAGCGAGTTTGGATTATGCAGATGATAGCGGCTTTTATGCTGGAACTTGGGCGTCAAACGTTGACTTTGGTCGCTATGAAGACACTAGCATTGAGTGGGATGCCTATGTTGGTCAATATTTTCAACTTAACGAAAAAATAGGACTAGATGCAGGTATTGCTTACTATACGTACCACGGCGATAACGTGTCAGATACATACAACTATCCTGAAGCTTATGCAAAATTTGGCTACAGTTCATCGATGGGTAATAGTGAAGTAAACTTTTGGTATAGCTGGGATTATTTTGGTCTTGATGTTAATCATTATATTGCTATGGTTGCTCATACGTTTGAAGTTAAACCGGGTCATAATATCAAGGTAAGTTTTGATCGTTCAATGTCAGCGAATAAAGATAAATGGTCGTGGAACGCCAAAGATGCTTACAACCATTATCGCGTTGAATATATGACCAATTGGAACGGCTTTGATGTTGATCTTGCTCTTGAAGATACAAATATGAACATTGATTTGGCTGATACCCGTGTAGTGTTATCTGTATCTCATACCTTCAGCTTATAATTGTATTGGATTAAATAACGTTTATTGTAGGTAGTTCAACGAGCTATCGACTTATTATCTAAGCCTCAGTGGTTATCACTGAGGCTTTTTTTAGTGTTATGGATAAACAGCAACGGTAGTTTTTAGGCTTGGTTATACCCGGTCACCATGACTTTATTAGCTAATTTACCCCTTTAAAAGACGAATACCTGACTAATTAAAAGATTTACTCTTCCTGAAATTGCGCTATCCCTGTATTATCACCCGATAAAATTTACGTTAATTAATGTTTAAAACATTCAGTGATATAAAGAGCGATCATGACTAAACCACATAAGCCCCAAAGCAATGCTATGCTTAAAAGAGCCCACGAAAATATGCCGTTAGGGGTTGCAGACAGCTACCGTTATTGGGGTGAAGAAAACACCGTATTTTTAAGCAGCATGAAAGGCTGTACCATCACCGATTGTGATCAACAAACGTTTGTTGATTTTCGTTTAGCCTATGGCCCAATTATTCTCGGCTATCGTGACGAACGCGTAGACAATGAAGTGATTAACGCGATCACTAGCGTTGGCACCATTTCGGGTTTCTCTACCGGTCTTGATTCTGATGTGGTTGAATTGGTGAAGTCACTTTGCCCTAATATCGATAAAATGCGCTTTGCTAATTCAGGTACCGAAGCGGTTATTGGCGCAGTGCGCACCGCTCGTGGATTTACAAAACGTAATAAAATAGTCGTGGTTGAAGGTGGCTTTCATGGACTGCATGATGAAGTGATGTGGAAATCTGATGTAGATAACTGGGAAATCACTGATGAAAACGCGCCTGAAATTATACCTTTTGGCGCAGGTATCCCACAAAGTACGCGTGAACATCAAGTAAGTGTACCGCTTAACGATTTTAAAGCTATCGATACTGTTTTCGCTGAACATGGTCATGATATTGCGGCTATATTGATTGAACCTATCATGGGTAACTGTGGCTCGATTGCCTCAACGCAAGCCTATATGCAAAAGTTGCGTGACACTTGTGATACCAATGGTTCTTTGCTAATTATGGACGAAGTCAAAACGGGTTTTCGTGTTGCCAAGGGCGGAGCACAAGCCTTATATGGTATCTATGCTGATTTAACCACGTATGCAAAAGCTATGGGCAACGGTTACCCGATTGCTGCTTTTGGTGGTAAAGCTAATGTTATGGATGCTATATCATTTGCAAAAGACGGGGTAACTCACGGCGGCACTTATACCGCTAATATGGTGGCACTGAGCGCAGCTAAAGCGACATTAACCGTGCTTAAAGAAACCGATGCACTTGAAACGATTGCGACAGTAGGTCAAAAAATTCAAGCGTTACTCTCAAGAGTATTTACAAAATTTGATATTGAACATTGTTTTGCAGGACCCGATGCAATGTTTGGCGTACATTTTGGTAGTGAAGTACCACAAAATTATCGTGATTGGAAAAAAACGAACAGTGATCTTTATACGCAATTCGCGCTTAACTTAATCGACAATGGCGTGATGTTAGAGCCGGATTCACGTGAACCTTGGTTTATTTGTGAAGCCCACCAAACTGTCGATCTTAAGTGGTTAGAGCAAGTTGCTGAGCAATCAATGAGCGCCGCGATTAACGCGCAGTAACTAGAAGTTTTTTTTCAATTTGTAGACCTAACTTATTATTTAGGTAGCCTAGTAGTAAAAATTTATCGCTATTGATCCGACGTCAATTAGCGATAAATGGACTAAATTTTCATTGCTTAATGCCATGTTAAGCAGTGAAACCTAAAATGGATGTTAATCCTCAATGTTATGCTTTTTATAAAGTGACTTAATAAGTAACAACTATATCAATAACTTAAAGGTAACGCGTTACTTTTGGTTGTGCGTATTTATATTGGCTTAGCCATGGAGTGGTTAAATATCTAACGATGTTAGTTAAAGCACAAGCACTTTAAAAACATATACGGCTAAGGTACAAAAGCCCTGACTACTAATCAATAGATTCAAAGGATATGAGTAATACTATGAGCATAAAATTCAGCCCACTTTCTAAATATGACGTTAATTATAGAAATGTTATTGAGCTTTATAAAGAGGCTTTTACGACAGTAAGGCGTGTTCCTTCTTGGTTGCTTCGCTTCATATTGAGAAAAGGGAAGGACGGCTTTAGCGTTCTTTATGAAAATAACAACTGGATTGGTTTAATCTATCTTACCGAGTATAAAGATACTGTTTTTGTTCATTTCTTTGCTATAGCAGAGGATCAGCGTTCGTCTGGTTATGGGAGTAAGGTATTAGACGCATTGAAAGAGAAGCATGAAAACAGAGTTGTATTAAATATTGAAGAACTTCAAGTACAACAACAAAACTATCCACAACGAGTTAAACGAAAAGCATTCTATTTAAACAATGGCTTTAGTTCTTCTGGTTACCTAGTTAAAGAGCCAGGGGAGGTACTTGAAATGCTAATACATGGTGGCAGTATCTCCAAAGAAGAGATAGAAGCGATCTATAAAAATCTCTTTGGGGGTATTTTGGGTTCACTTTACCGACCTAAAATAATACCCATTAATGAATAATGTCAACCGTGTATCAAAACAGTCAGTCTCAATGAGGCTAAAATGGCTAGATTAAAAAAGTAACATCGAGAAATACAGCAAGAGAACTGCACTTTTGGTGAGTACCTTTTCTTTGCAGCGGCAATTATAGGTTTACTGTTACTGTTGCGTTTTTCACAGCCACTTATTAAACCTATACATAACAAACCTACTAATAAGTAGCATTCATTAATTGTAGCGCTTGACTCCATCTCATTGCATTTTACTAATGAGCGGGTTATTGCTGTTATTATGCAATTAAGATTTCAGTCTCCAACAATAAGATAGATAAAATGACAAGTAGAAAAATACATAGATTCATAGGTTTAATCCTCATATTACCAATGTTTGGTTGGACAATTACCGGTGTCATATTTTTTATAAAACCCGGCTACAAAGGGGCTTATGAACAATTATCATTAAAAACTTATCCCCTAGAAACACAGTTATTAGTTGATCCACAAGAAAATTGGAGTGAAGTTAAACTCATCAAAACTGTTTTAGGTCATCATTTATTAGTTAAATCGCAAGGAAAAACGGAACATTTAGACCCTATTACGCTTCAAGTTAAAGGGTTGCCAACTAAGTTAGAATATAAACGCCTTATTGATGATGCGCTTTCAGAAAACAAAGAACGTTATGGCGACATTATTTCTATTGATGGAACAAATGCAAAAACTAGCACAGGTGTTGAAATAAATCTTGATTGGGTAAGCTTAAGGTTAAGCCAGAAGGGCGATGATACTAAGTTAATCAACAGACTTTATAAAATTCATTACCTTCAATGGACGCCATTTAAAAATGTAAATTTAGTTTTTGGCGTTTTAGGTTTATTACTATTAGCAACCCTAACCACCTTTGGTATCAGGCTTTACATTAAAAATAGAGAGTAATTGCTTAGTGGAGGTATCGGTATTAACCGATACCATACCCGGTGTTCGCACCAAACCTAGATAGGGATATAAACACTTATTAAATAAAAGGGCGTTAGGCATAGCTTATCTAATGGCAGTTTATCCTGCTGTTTATTTTTACATCAGTAAATAATTATGCTTAATTTCAATCATCATATATATTTAATAGGGGTATAACTAAGAAAGGGCACCTAAGTGACTAATAGTGAACAACAATTAGAGTTTATACGTTTATTATCATTAGATTCAGAAACTAATTTCACCAATACAGAGCATTTTTCTTTCGCGATGAAAAAGCTGTCAATGCTCTTGAACAGTCCATTCTTTATTTTTACCGTAGTTTACAAAGATATTCAAAATAAAAAGTCACATTACAATAGTTACTGTTTGAACACGCAAAATAATGAGCTAAGTGAAGAGCGTGTCGTTGTTAATGTAAATCAAAGCGAATTACCCGACACCATTTGTTTGTTAAATCGTCAATTACAAGAAATAAAACAAAGTAAAAGCCAAGTCACTGTTAGTTTCTTAAACAAAACAGGTTTTAGCGATTCTCAAGACGATAATTGCTTTGTGTTACCCTTTAGTGTGGATGATGAGCTTATAGGTGTAATTAGCTATCAAGCGAATACGCCTAATACCGTGATTAAAACATCTAGCCCGCTCTATCAATTCATTCATTATGTTTTTTCTGCCGACCATACAAATAGGCAAAAAGGTACACAAATCAACACGCTTCAAACCGTATTGAACCTAATGCCACAGCGTGTTTTTTGGAAAAATAGAGAATCTGTTTATTTAGGAAGTAACAAAGCTTTTTCAAATGATGCCCATCTTAATTCGCCTTCTGACATTGTTGGAGTGACTGATTTTGATATCTTCCCTGAACAAGCAGAGCTGTATAGGTCAGATGACGCTCATACAATGACCTCAAGAGAGCATTTAATCGCTTCAGAAGAACCTCAAACCCATGCTAATGGAAAAACCATCTGGTTACGCACCTCTAAACGACCGATTATTAATGAGTTTAATGAAGTTATTGGTATCGTTGGTACTTACGATGACATTTCTGAATTAAAAAATATGCAGGTCGAGTTAAGTAAAGCTCGAGATGAATTAGAAGAAAAAGTTGAAGAGCGTACGAAAGAACTAAGTCAAACTTACAAAAAATTAGCCGTAGCATTTGAATCATTAAAGTCAACACAAGACCAGCTTGTTGAGTCTGAAAAAATGGCGGCCTTAGGTAATTTAGTTGCCGGTGTTGCCCATGAGATTAATACGCCTCTTGGTATTGCTGTAACGGGGGCTAGTAATTTAGAACATAGCGCGCAACTGATTAAAAAAGCTGTGGAAAGTGGAAAAATTAGAAGAACAGCGTTTGTTAATCAATGTAACAGCTTGATTGGTAGTAGCGATATAATTTTACGTAATTTAGAGCGGGCCTCTGAATTGGTAAGGAATTTTCAGAGGATAGCCGTTGACCAATCAAATGATGAAAAGCGTACAATAAATTTCTTTAAATATTTAAATGATATTATTTCGACATTGTCGTCTCTAGTTAGTGAAAAGAATATAAAAATATTTTTATCAGGAGATGAAACCTTACCCCTTTTAACATCACCAGGTACGATTGCACAAATAGTAACTATTTTGATTGATAACGCCTTAACTCATGCATTTAAAGGAATAATTAATGGTCAAATAAAAATCAGTTTTAAAGTACAAAATGAAATGCTAATGCTTACGGTGCAAGATAATGGTTGTGGTATTGAAGTGGGAAAGATAGAAAAGGTGTTTGAACCTTTTTATACAACGCAACGGCAAAAAGGTTCTGGTCTAGGGCTAAGTATCCTCTATAACCTAGTCACTCAAATTTTGAACGGTAAAGTTACCTGTTTTAGTACGGTTGATGAATCTACACAATTTGTTATCGCATTACCCTTAGATTAAGAAACATCTTATATAAACTAAGTGCTGGGGTAATGTATGCTTTGATTTTTCGAGTAGTTTATATGAAAAATCAAAATGACTTATTTGAGTTAAGCTCCATACTAACGGTTAAGCCATCCCAAGCGTAAACATATAAGCAATACGAACATGTAAAAGCTAATGTTTTTTTGTTACCCTTTAAGCCGATGTCATAGAATTTCAAACAATAAATAGTTAAATGTTTGTGTTCTATATTTTTAACCAATAATTATTTGCCTGTTGAACAGGTATTAATCGCACAGGAGTTTTGATGAAGTATTTTGCATATGGTTCAAACATGTCTCTTATAAGACTTCAACAAAGGGTGCCAAGTGCCCAAAAAATTGACACAGTAAGTCTTAAAAATCATCAGTTGCGTTTTAATATGAGTGGCAAAGATGGATCAGGTAAATGCGACTCTTTTTATACGAATAATAGTGATGACATGGTCGTAGGCGCTCTTTTTGAGATAGATGAAAATGAGAAACCCATTTTAGATAGAGCCGAAAGTTTAGGGTCTGGGTATAATGAAAAAACAGTATCTGTAATAAATGAACAGGGAAAAACGTTCGAAGCACTAATTTATTGCGCAATTAAAATAGACCCTTCATTAAAACCATATACATGGTACCTAAATCACGTCATTGTTGGGGCAAAAGAAACAAAGCTATCTACGGATTATCTCGCTATTATCGAATCTGTTGTCTGTATAGAAGATCCAAATAAAGAGAGAGAAACAAAGGAACGGGCAATGTATAGTTCACACACTATTCAAAAAGACTGTGCCTGAGGAATTCAGAGATTTATAAAGGCATAAAATGGCATTTAAGCAAACAATAAGATTATTTGAGTTAGATTGGTTAATAGTCTTAAGTAAGCATTAAAAAGAGGTTAAAGCGTAACACCGTTCAGGACATGGGTTTGTGTAATATATAAAATCAAACTATATGTAAATCTGCAATCCATGTATACCTTGAGGAATTAGGTGAATATTGAAGTGTTTATATTTGATAATCCGTATTGGGTACATACATACCGCCGTTTTTAGCGTTTTTACCTTGTTTTTTTGACTGATATAAATAATTATCGGCACACTTTAAAAGATTATAGAAATTAAAGCCGCTGCTAATATCATGCAATGCAAATCCTGAAGAAACAGTTACTGAGATATTGTTTTTCTCAAAAATAATATCAAGCTTATCTATTGATGCATTTACACGTTCACTTAAATTACCTAACTCTGTTAAGGAAATATTTTCGCATAATAAAACGAACTCATCGCCTCCCCATCTAACGAGAACGTCACTGCTGCGCAATTGATTTGAAAGTGTCGTCGCTATAGCTTTTAAAACTTCATCACCTGCGGCGTGTCCATAGTTATCGTTAATCGGTTTTAAGTTATCACAATCTACCATTACTACACCGACAGACTCTTTGGTAGTGCTATCACGTCGTTCAAATCTAGACTTAAGCCCTGGTAAGTAATCATCTAAGTAATTTCTAACGTAGCAACCTGTTAAATTATCGCGCATTGAATAGCTGATTTTTTCTAGCATCATTTTATTTCTATTTTTCCAAAGTAATAGCATAACGAATGATAAAACACTTATTAGTATTATGATGAAGATAAAGAGTTGGTTATATTTTTCACTTTTTTGTATAGCTATTTGATTTAAAAGTTTTTCGTTTTCAAGAGATGCAAATTTTTTATCTATTGCTATATTTTTATCCATTTCATAGAGCATATCGACAAACGCTTTAGCTTGATTAGAGTTTTGAAATTCAACATAAGCCAAGAGATGAATCAAAGTGTTCTTGTCATCATTTAAACTCTTGTAAATTTTCGCTAGTAAATAGTTGAGTTCAGAAACCTCTGTTTTATGGCCTAATTCTATTGCTATTTTAAGTGACTCCTTTGCATGAGCTAACGCTAGAGTAAAATTTTTCTGGGTAAAATAAAATGAGGCAATACTTTGATTTGTTATTTGGCTAAGACGAACATCTTGATTATTAACCGCTAAAGAAAGTGATTGTAATAGCAATTCTTCAGCTTTGTTAGCTCTTGCCATTCTTGCGTAAGTTAATCCTTCTAGCCGCTCTAAATAACCAATGCTTTCATAAATAGACTTAGCTCTATTAATTAATTTGAGGATATCTTGATTATTGCTATCGGGTTGATTAATTTTAACACCTGATAAATAGAGTATGGTTAAATGTTCGAGCTTATTATCTCCCAGAGAGGCAGCTTTTTCCAAAGACTTATTAAGCCGTAACTCTGCTAAATCATATAATTGCAATTCAGCATAAATCAAACCTAAGTTAAGCAGTGCTCTAACTTCCATTTTTTTGCCATTATGCTCAACAGCGAAGGCATTTAGCTGATTAGTATACTCAATGGCTTTAGCATACTGACCTATCAGTAAGTATGCTCGACTTACTTTGTACAGAGCACTGTTGGTATACTTATTATAAGAAGTGTTATTAAATGCTTGAATAGCATCAGCTAAATATTCTTGCCCCTTAGCCTTATTGCCAGCGTTAATATTAAGGACAGCTAAATTTGCAAAAACAGCGGGTTTGAGAAATGTATAGTCTGAGTTGTTAATTTGTGTGAGCAAGGTGGAAATAAAAGCGTTATGTTGATCGCCTTGAAGGTGTATTAGGTTTTGTAATTTTAAATAGTTATTTATTACCTCATTATCATCGTGTTCACTTTCTGCAGAAGCCAAAAAGGGGAACAAAACAACCATAAATAATATTTTAAATATCCATCGATAAGCCAACATGATACCCGTAAAAAATTTTTTTTTAAGTTTAACATGGTTCTAAAAAAAACGGCATATAAAAAAGAAAGAGGACCAGTAGGCCTTAGATAAGACTCGACAATGATAAACGTTTCAATACTCTTGCAACAAAAAAAACTCTAGTTGTTAATCTTTATAGATTACCCGGTTTGTGATTATCAGAATAGCTGCATGCCAATGTTGAAGTATATTTGCATTACATCAACAAGCATAAGTAGGGGAAAGCAAACCACTTATTATCTTGTTTCTGATAAGAGTTAATATCATTTAATAATGGTATTTAATGAAAATATTTTTTACCGCAAGCGTTAGACAAAGTTATATATGCACATACTTTAAGATATTCTATATATTGTAGACATAAACAAAGGCTCTAAAAATAAGGCTTTTCATTATTTAATGTAGTTAAAGTTCAGCGAAGCACTTCAGCATCAAGTATTAACGCCTGAGTCAAGCCAGCAAAGATTTCTGGCCTTTATCTTGATGTTAGTAAGACAGCAATATTTAATGGCATTATTCGCGACGTAACATTACGGAGAGAATTTGAATAGTCGATGGCAAAAAGATATCTGTTAGATGCCGCCATTAAAAGTTGATAATTATTACAGTTAGAAAAATCGAAGTTACCCCACCTGATCACACACAAAATTTATAGCTTATTTACTATATTTTAAATAACAATTAATTTTACTGTTCTTTTATACAGTTAGTGGTGTTTTCCTTTCTTTTGCCGAAATACCGAAAGATTCGGTGTTGCACCTTTTGAAATGTTTAATAATAATAAAATGTTAATGTTTTTATTATGTTGTAAAGTATGATAATTGTAACTGTAAATAAACAAAGAATGCTAAGTGTGGTCTACTGCTTAGTTTTTCGGTCTAATAAGCTGTTAGCTATACAAGGATACACCGTCGTTATATGGACGCTTTGATCAATAATCTAAATAAACTAGCTCACGATTTACGTCTTGTCCCAAATGCAATCAAAGGTGCTAAATTATGGGCTGCTTCCGA
>NZ_JACGVR010000056.1:0-8028 GCF_014077325.1 Colwellia sp. BRX8-5 | reverse complement strand
GGAAATACTGGCGGCAGTACATCAAATATATTTATTAATGAAATTCACTATGACAACGCCGGCGGTGATATTGGTGAATCGATTGAAATAGCAGGTCCTGCTGGAACTGATTTAACCGGTATGAGTTTGGTTCTGTACAATGGTTCAAACGGAACAACGTACAAAACAGAAGTATTAGCTGGCGTATTGGCAGACCAACAGAATGGTTTTGGTACCTTGTCATTTGACATTGCAGGTATGCAGAATGGCGCACCAGATGGTATAGCGCTTATTGATAGTGATGGCAGTGTTCTAGAATTCATAAGTTATGAAGGTTCGTTAACTGCTACCAATGGTCCTGCTACTGGCATGACTAGTACAGATATTGGTGTTTCAGAAGTAAGTAGCACAGTGGTTGGTTTTTCTCTTCAGTTAGCGGGTATAGGTTTTACTTCCGCAGACTTTACTTGGCAAGCCGCAGCTGAAAATACATTTAACAATGTAAATACCAATCAAACGTTTTTGGCGGGTAGTGTCTTTATTAATGAAATTCACTATGACAACGTCGGCGGTGATACTGGAGAAGCGATTGAAGTTGCCGGTCCTGCAGGAACCGACTTATCAGGTTTGAGTTTAGTGCTTTACAACGGTTCAAACGGAACTACATACAAAACAGTTGATTTGTCTGGTGTGTTTACTAATCAACAAGCTGGATTTGGAACCATGTCATTTGACATCAGCGGCATCCAGAATGGTTCTCCTGACGGCATTGCTCTGATTGATAACGACGGAACTGTCATTGAATTTTTAAGTTATGAAGGCTCACTTACCGCTACTAATGGTCCCGCAAGCGGAATGATTAGCACGGACATAGGCGTTTCAGAAACAAGTAATACTCTTGCTGGTCTTTCTTTACAGCTTGGCGGAACGGGTTACAGTTCAGTTGATTTTACTTGGGAAGATGCCAATGCTAATACATTCAATAATGTAAATACAAATCAAACTTTTGGTTCTGGTGGTGATACTGGCGGCGGCGATGGTGATGGTACACCAATGCTAATAGGTCAGTGTTCAGACCCATCGACGTTTATCCATGATATCCAAGGCAATGCTGATGTTTCACCTTTAGTAGGCCAAAACCTTGTCGTTGAAGCTATCGTAACATCAGTGTTACCAGCACTTGACGGGTTCTTTATACAAGAAAGCGATACAGATGTTGATGCGGATCCGTTAACTTCAGAAGGACTGTTTGTCTTTAATACGGCCAATACAATTACACCATCAAATGGTGATCTAGTCCGTGTTGCTGGTAATGTTTCAGAATTTTTCGGGCGAACGCAATTATCGCCAGCACAAGATCTTATTATTTGTGGAACGGGTAGTGTATCTACTACGACCTTATCCTTGCCTTTTACTTCTGTTGAACAACCTGAAGCATTAGAAGGAATGTTGGTTAGTAACGCCGATTCACTTACCGTTAGCGATAATTATAACCTAGCCAAATTTGGCGAAGTTACGTTATCCAGCAGTAGATTGTTTGTGCCAACTAACATACATTTGCCTGGTTCGGCTGAAGCTGTAGCACTTGCGAATGAAAACTCCTTGAACCGAATTACTTTAGACGATGGTGTTAATGGCTCATATCCTGAGCAAATAATCTTCCCTACTGGAGGCTTATCGGCTGACAACAGCTTACGCATTGGCGACTTAGTTACTGAGTTAACTGGAATAATTGATTATAGTTTCAGTAATTACAGAATAATTCCAGTAGTAGCTCCTACGTTTGTAAATGACAACATCAGACTCGCCCAACCGGAACTGTCGCCATCTAACCTTAAAATAGCTAGCTTGAACGTTTTAAATCTATTTAATGGTGATGGTCAAGGTGGAGGTTTCCCAACAGCAAGGGGCGCAGATACCGCTGAAGAGTTAGAGCGTCAATTTGCTAAAACAGTGGCTGCAATTGTCGCTATTGATGCCGACGTTATTGGTTTAATGGAAATCGAAAATGACGGAGTAGACGCCAACAGTACATTAGCTCAATTAGTTGCGCGTATTAATGCCGTTTTGGGTGCAGAGACCTATGCATTTATTAACACGGGCGGAACCATTGGCACCGATGCGATTGCAGTTGCGCTTCTTTATAAACCTAGCAGTGTTTCAGCGTCGGGTAATGCCATGTTAAATAACAACGGCATATTTAATCGTCCTCCGTTAGCTCAAATATTTACGCTAAACAATAACGGTTCAGCTATAACTGTTGTTGTTAACCACTTTAAATCTAAAGGGGGTTGTAGCAGTGCTTCAGGTGCAGACCAAGATCAGAACGATGGACAAGCCTGTTTCAATGCAAAAAGGGTAGCACAGGCCAACGAACTGATGAATTGGTTAGCGACTGATGCGACATTGAGTCTGCAGGAAGATGTGCTAGTGATGGGTGATTTGAACGCTTATGCAATGGAAGATCCAATCAGAGCATTTACAAGTAACGGTTACACTAACCTCATTAATCAATTTGCAGGCGAACAAGCCTATTCGTACCTCTTTGGTGGTGAAGTGGGTTACCTAGATCATGCCCTAGCGAGCAGTAGTCTATTAACCAAAGTGGTTGATACAACAGAATGGCATATTAATGCAGATGAACCTTGTGTTCTTGATTACAACACTGAACTTTGTGGCTCTGGTTTTAGCCATCCGGATAAGACGGCTGATCAGTTAGTTAGCGTATATGACAATAATGCTTACAGAATGTCTGACCATGACCCTGTTATCGTTGCATTCGATTTTACACCTGCAGCAATCCAAGGCGATTTTGATGGAGATGGCGATATTGATATCAATGATTTACGCGGTTTGATGCGTGCAATACAGTTTGGACAAACGATCGATTTAGCGTTTGACCTCAATAATGATGGGGCCGTATCTATGATGGATGTTCGCGTTATGATGAGTTTATGTACTCGCACTCGCTGTGCGGCTAATTAGACTAAATTGCTTAAAACAGACAAACAATAAAACAAACAAAATTAAATTAAATTAAAAGGTAGTAAAATGAAGAAGTTATTAATAGTAGCAACGTTAATCTTGTGTGCAACGTTTGGTGGAAACGCTAACGCCGGACTAATTACTCTTTCAGCAGACCAAAGTGATGTTTTGGTTGGCGAAATGATGGAAATTACCTTAAATGCCACGGGTTTTGATGAATTTGATGTATTTTCTTTAAATGTTGATTTTGATACAAGTGTCTTTAGTTTTTTACCCTCTACGTTTACAACCGAACTTTCACGTCCTTTTATAATGGAGTTTAATCAAGTTGGAAGTGGCGTAGCTATTGGATTTGTTAATTTTACTCCATCAAGTGGTGATTTTTTATTAGGAAAGTTCACATTGCAGGCAATAGGAGCAGGGACGACCGATTTTTCTCTAGTGGTAAATGAATTTACCTTGAGTGACCCATTAGATTTTTTCGCTGTAGCAACGCCTGTTAACGCTGATGTATTGGGTCGAGTATCAGCATCAGTAACCGATGTTCCTGAGCCGTCTACATTAGCAATATTTGCGTTAGGGCTGATGGGATTAATGACGAGGTCTTTAAAGAAAAAATCTTAATTTAGGTTTAATCTTTGATTATAAAAGCGCTAATCGTCATGATTAGCGCTTTTTTTATCCGTTATTTAATTAGTGTTAGTGATAAAAATCCGGAAATTTTTGTCAGTTGATATTATGATAAAATTATAAGTATTAACGATCGCTTTATTGGACACCGATGGTATTACGCTATTAATTGTTAACATTCATCTTTACGTTGGTGTTAATAAACCTTTTTGATACTCATCTAGTGCATTATAAAGTATCGTTTTTTTGGCTTTAGTGATCGTTAAAGGTAGTGACTCTACTGTCTTATTTGCGCAAGAAACGCTAAACCAGAAAGTAGTATTGATGATTACTGATTAGGTTGAACAAAATAGAGAAAATAAATAAAAATTAGCCATAAAAAAAGCCGCTAGGTTTATCTAGCGGCTTAATACTTAAACTAAATAATTAATCATTAGTTTCAAGTTTTGATGTTGTTACTGCAATCGTATAGTCAGTAGCTACTGAAATATAACCATTAACGCGAAGCGTATAAATTCCGCCGCTAGTTGGGCGAAAGTTAATTTCTTCTGGGTTATCTAAAGAGGCGCTGTTAGCGACAACTTCACCGGCTTCGTTAAGCAAGTCAAAGTCTAAATCTGCAACACCTGACCAAGTTAACACAGCATTAAGCATAGAAACGTTGTCTGTCAGCTGTATATCATGGTCTGACACTTCCATATTTTCATATGATGGGCCAACTGAACCGGCAAAGTTACTGTCTGTTTTTATAATGACTGCAGCTGAGTCGACTAATTGACCGTCGAGTAAAATACCGTCAAATGAAACTGTACCGTTAACGCGTTTAAGACTTATGCTATGAACGCTATCGGTAGATAAATCTCTAAATGCAACGGTTTTAACTTGACGTTGAGGTGAATAATAATCTAATAAACCTTGGCTTTTACCATCAAGAAATAATTCGGCATGACCTTTTCTATTATTAGTTATATATTTTAATTGAACACTATCACCAATGAAATCAAAGCTAATTTGCGCGTTTCTACGTCGTGTTTGCTTAAAGGTGCCATCTGACGATAAGGTACTATTTTTTACAGCCCAGCGTTTTTTATAATTAATATTGTTATCAGTTTCAGAAACTTCAGACCAAACGCCTTGGCTTGACCAGCCAGTTTGTCCGTTGATAAAGTCTGCTCTTTCACCGATAGTAACTCTGGCCAAATCTACAGCCGCTTTTACGTTAATATGACCCGCACCCACTTGATGAACTTTATAACCCGGCATTTCATCTGCGCTGTCTTTTAAAATTTGTTCAACTTGATCCGGTGATAAAAGTGGATTCACTTCCAACAATAAACCGACCACACCCGCAACAAATGGTGTCGCCATTGACGTACCACTCATACTTGCGTAGTACAGGTGATATTCTGGATGTGCAGGGTCGATAATAGGACCTGCAGCGCCCAATGGCGTGTTAAGTGCTCGTGTTGATACAATCGCGCTACCTGGCGCAGTAATATCAGGTGTTTTAATCCAGTCACCTTCAACGCCTCGGCTTGAAAAATCAGCTAATTGACGGTCTGTTGTGCCAGCAGCAACGTTAATAACCCATGGGGCAATTGCATATTGATTAAGGGTGTTGTCATCTGGACCACTATTAGAAGCGGCAAAAGTCACTACGATGCCTTTTTTGTAAGCTTGATAAGAAGCTTGATTGGTTGGATTATTTGGATCAAAGCTTGCGCCGTCACCTCCACCCCAACTGTTAGTTATTACATCTATGCTATAACGTTCGCTATTAGCGATTGCATAATCAAAGCCAGCAATAGCATAAAGAATTGAAATTGCTTCACCAGCGCCTAGACCCACCAAAGTTGCTTTAGGGGCGATGCCTGCCTGGTAAAAACTTCTACGTTCATCATCTCTTGATGCTTCACCGCTACCGGCAACAGTGCCGCCAACATGTGTACCGTGTCCTGAACTCGTATCCGAATTTGGCACACCTTCTAAAAATAAGTTTTTACCACCAGCAAAATCAAGATCACCAGCAATTTTAACATTTTGGATAGTTTTTTCACCGAGTAATAAATCAGGGTGTGTTGCATCAACACCTGAATCTAGTACTGCAATCGTTGAACCTTCACCATAAACACCATAATCGTCATGTACTAGATGACCACTGGTAATTTCGCCAGAGTTATAGTTGTAATATTCTAAAGGCGCATCAAAATAAATACTCTTAACCCGTGAATCTTTAGCTAAGCTATTGATTTGGCTCCGAGTTAAAGAAGTGCCTGCCATAGGTAATACTTTTAACGCTAAATAAGGAACGTTTAAAGCGGTCATAACATTGTCGAGTTCATTGTAATGGTGAGTTGAAACAATCACTTTAGTACTTTGAACTAAAGTGGGTAACAACGTTTGTAATTTCGAGCCAATAAGCGCATCAGCATTAACATTAAATGTGGTCGCTGCAAGTACACTAACCGATAGTGCCAAAAGTGTCTTTTTCATTTTCTTATACCTTTTGAATGATTATAATTTTGAATGAGTTTTCTTTCATTAACTTAGCTACTGTGCATAATTTTTTTGAGCGTTATAATCGGGAAGAACCCCTAGGACAATGTGATAAAACTACTTAGCAATTATTTTAACTGGCTTAAAGGGGAGTGATGAAATAATAATGCTGACTTATATATCAGTCAGGCTTGATAAAATTAATACCCGTAACTTAATGAAAGTCATAATAATTCATTGAGTTAATAGTGAGGTTTGTCGAATGAATAAATGCAGGAGACTACTTATGGAAATGTTCAAAAACTATGAGTTTAATCGTTAAGCTGTTTTATTACCTTGTTGTCGATTTGATTTCTTAGTTGATAAATGAACACAGCTACTTTTTTTATTTGGACATCGCTTGGTATATTTATTTTTCCTATTCTTATAGGGTTTTTTACGTTTCGCTATAAAATCAATAGTTGGCCCGTCATCTATTTGATAAATTCCAGAGTTAAATGCTTTAGCCTGTTGAATTAAAGGGAGTAACGAAAATTGTGATGTTGAACTAATAAATACACCTGTATTGGTATTAATTATTTTTATAATCAATACACTAATAATCATAACAGCAATTTTATTTCTCATGACTTTATTTCTTTTAACGTTTTATACCACCAATCTACTGTGTACTATTTAGTTTGACGCTATAATCCGGAAGAACCCCTAGCTGAGATTGATAAAATCACTTAGCCATATTTTTATTAACCTGGTGCTAATATCCTACATGGGGCATACCATAAGCTAGCGTGGTAATTTTCAATTAAATCATTGGTTTCACTTTATGCTTTTCACTAGGGTGAACCGCTTTATTTGGGTGATATATACCCTAATCAGTTTGGTTTTTTTAGGGAAACCCTCTAAACTTTAAAGTAAACGTAGAGATACTTTAGATGGTAATACGGTTAAGCGGTCCGGCTTTAGTCATTAATTTTTGTCAACGAGTTGGCTTGATATCATTATTTATATTTACTGGCATAAGCTCTGCTGAAACAAGTTTGGAACAACAATCTATTTTTGAATTATCACTAGCAGAGCTGTTAAACGTGAGGGTTGATGTTGCTTCTTATACTTCTGAACGGATTATTCAAACTCCTGCAATAGTTTCCCGCTATGATCAAAATGATTTAACCTTGATGGGTATTAAAAGCCTAAAAGATATGTTGTCGTTTATCCCTGGCTTTGTTCTCCAAGAAAACCGAGCAGGGGGCACGCCCGTAATGATCAGAGGTATAGTCGAAGCCTTTAACCAAAAAATTCTCTTCATAGTCGATGATGTTCCTTATTGGATGCCATCACATTCTGAAATACCGCTCTTAGGTATTCCCATCGAGGCTATTAGCCATGTCGAAGTTATAAGGGGACCTGGTGCTATTTATTATGGTACCAATGCTTCTGCAGGTGTTATTAAAATTGTCACTAAACAAAAAGCGGGCAACAGCCTAGCCGTAAATTATGACTCTAATCAAAAACTCAATGTTGGCGGTTATTACTTTCACGCTTTTGATGATGACTCTCATTTTTCACTAGGGGTTGAGTCTCAAAAAGATAACGGTTTTACCAGTTACTTCGAGGGTACGCCGCAACCCCCTTCATTTCCAAAGGGTACACCAGATTTTGATCATATTGTTATAACAGAAGAAATGACCTCTGTGCTAGCACGCTTTCGCTATTATAGTTTTAATATCAACTTTCAAACGTTCGACTCAATGACCAATGATACTGACGAACCAACCCCTTTAAGCATCGCGACACAAAGAGAGCATAAGGGATATTTATCGAACCTGTCGAGAAAACCCCGTGATCCGAGCGAAGCGAAAGTCGCGGGGATGAATCGATAAACTATCCTTGTTCTTTAATGTATTTGCGAATTGTATCAGCGGAAGCATTGCCGACAGA
>NZ_JACGVR010000049.1:0-20305 GCF_014077325.1 Colwellia sp. BRX8-5 | reverse complement strand
CCAACACTAATAAATAGTTCCTCGCTCAGCGAGGTTTAAAAGGCATGATATAGACCTAGATTTTAAAATAATGACGCGAAATTATAGCGATGCTTGATATAAGAGTCGACCCTTTAATGACGTTACTCTTCATCTCTTTATCTTTCATTTTTATTTCTTTTTTTTCCATTTTAATTTCTTTATCTTTCAATTTACCTTTGGACTTCTCTGCCTGCTTCATACATTTTTTCATCATGGCGATTGCGACAGGATCCTTCATTTCAATCTTTCTGTTATCCATTTTGCTACAATCAGCTTTTTCAGCTTTTTTTGCATGTAATTTTGGATCATGTGCTGTAGCCGTCATTGATAAAGTAATGGTTGGTATCAATACCAAAGCTAATTTTGTTAAAGTTTTCATGGTTTACTCCTACGTTAATAAAATATTAATGGGTTATTGTATAAATTCATCAAATGCAATATTTTTTGCATCAATGCTTTGGGTTATCAATAAATCAATGGTTGTGCTCATCATGTCTGATGGCCCATACAAATTAAATTCAACACCTTCGATTTGGAAAATTTTGTTAATATTTGATATTAGTTATTCTTGAACATAACCTTTAGTGCTCAGCCAATCTTTAGTAGCCCCAGATAACACAGTTCTAGTGCCACAAAAAAGTAAATGTCCCTTTTAATTAAACTACCATTTTCAGGGGGTAATTAATTGTTCTTCAATTAAAGACTTAATTGGTGCCATACCAGATCCAGCGCCGATTAATATCATCGTTTTATTACTTGATGGTTTTGCATGAAAATATTAAAAGGGACCTAGCGTCTCTATTTTCTGACCTACGGCTAAGTTACATAAATAACTTTAACCTACACCAGGAAATACACTTTTGTTAGGAGCATTTTGTATCTTAATGTTAAACACCAGCTCTTCTGCACCACCGTTATTTTGACCATTAGCCAAGGAATAACTTAGAATACAGGCATTATTCTCATATTCCAAATGTTCAATATGATGCCAGTAGGGTTTTAATGCTTCAGGCAAACGCTACGGAATATATCCCTCCCTTGTCAGCAAAAATAAATATAATGAAATCCACATTCCCTTTACAATCAGCAAAGCTTTTTGAGGTTTTTGTCCACTCGAACAATAGAATTAATAACTATAAAAAACTAATTGAACAAGCCTTGGTTGCGTCGAGACAATCTCAGATTTATTTTTACTTAACTATCCTCTCGGCTCTTAGCTACCTCAATTGTGGCCTGAGTACTCATCAGTCTCGTTACCTGAAAACATAACTATAATGGAGTATTACTGATATATTTTATATAAGGTCTCAAAGCATAACCATCAACATCTTTAGAGCAAAATTCCGTTATAACTAACGAATAATCGCTATATTTCATTCATATAAAAAGAAATACGAGCGATTCCATGTAAAAGTACCAAGATAAAAGGAGAATGTTATTCCCCTAATTTTTAAATTAAAACTTCGCTTCAGAATTTACTTTTAATACTTCGCCTGACATTGTCATCAGGAAATAAATTGTTTTATTTTCTGATTTATTGTTAGCACTAACAATATAACGGTTAGCTTCTGCCGCATGTAGTTTGAAACTTTCTGAAGTCAAACTCTTCCAGCTCGAGTCTAATTTTCCAACCTTGAAACCTAAATCTTTAAAAGTCAGTTTTTGGGTAGCTTTAGCTGCAATTTGTGTTGCTACTTTAGGGCTTATTGTTCCGTGTTCAGTATGCGCGAATGCTGAACTTGTGCTACATATCAATGTAATGAATAAGGCTGCTATTAAAGTTTTCATTTTGGTACTCCAATTATTTTAATTAAATTCAAAGTATGTTTGTTTTTTTATTATTTGAGGTGATTATTTGAGGTGATTATTTGAGGCCATGCTCGGTGTATTCACCTTTTACAATAAGTTGAACAGTGACTGGGGAGTCAGAGGTGTTTTTCCAATACCAACCATGAGAACCAGCAAATGGTGCCGTAAAACTCCCTTTCATTTCACCCAGTGTTGCTATTGCATAACTTTCAAAATAGCCCGTTGTGTCGCCTTCTGGTTCGCCATGTAAATCAAAATACAATGCTGACCTATCTGTTATCCATTCATATTCAAGCTTTTGGTATTGCGCCATGATAAATTTGTATTCAACACCGCGACCAGCAGGAACAATTACTTCAATGGTTTCTGTAGCAACTTTTGATTTTTCGGCGGCTTCTCGTGAAGAGAGTGGAGTAGACGCTTCGGCCTTTACGTTGTGAAAAACGGTTAGTCCAAGTTCATGCCCAATCCCTGTGGGATCAATATTATACTCAGCAGGCAATATAATGGTTAAAAGTGTAATTGCTGCAAAGACTAAGCTAAACAGTGTGTATTTGAGCAATGCTGAATTCGTTAAAGTTATAGTTTGTGGCGTTGTTTTTTGCATCGTTTTATCTCTTAAATTAGGGTAAAGTTTAATAGTAAAAATTTAATAAATTAGTTAATGAAATAACCAGTCAGTTGAAAACCTACCAACATAAACCCTGCACTCATCAACAAACAATTCGTGTTTGTCGCAAAGCGAGTGAAGCTGCTATGTTTACGCCAAAAATTAATCACTAAAAGAATAAAGGCCAAGGCGGTAAACTGTCCTAATTCAACCCCAACATTAAAGGCAATTAAATTAGTAATTAAGCCGTCATCAGGAAGTTGAAACTCTTGTAACTTGGTTGCTAAGCCAAAGCCGTGAAAAAGACCAAAAATCAGTACAGCAAGCTTGGCATTGGGTGATTTACCAAAGAGTCGATTAAAGCCACCTAAATTATCAAAGCCCTTATAAACAACCGATAGCCCAATAATGGCATCGATCACATAAGCATTAACTTGTATGTCACTGATCACGCCAAACAATAAGGTTAAGCTGTGCCCTAGCGTAAACATACTGACATACAATAGAACATCTCGACTTCTATATAAAAAGAACAGCACACCTACTAAGAACAATAAATGATCGTACCCCGTCACCATATGCTTAGCACCGATATACAAAAATGGGATAATTTGTACACCAGTGTTTTGTAGTAAAAATGCTCGTGTGCTTTCATCGACACCATGAGCAAAGGCTTCAATCGGTAACCATATGGCTAGTAAAGCGATAAAACTCGACAAGCTATATCGCTGTATAATATTAAACATTAACGGTTTCCTTTGAATGAGTTGTTTCAGTGGAGATTTCTTCGCGATGTAGTAAACGATATAAAGCTGGAAGAACGAATAGCGTCAATATAGTTGAGGAAATCACCCCTCCGATCACCACAGTCGCTAGTGGGCGTTGAACCTCTGAGCCAATGCCCGTATTAAGTGCCATAGGCACAAAACCTAATGAGGCAACAAGCGCGGTTGTTAGCACAGGTCGAAGTCTTGTCAATGCACCTTCGATAATAGCCGTATCTAAAGCAGCTCCTTCGCGTCTAAGTTCTCGTATAAACGAGACCATAACTAGGCCATTTAAAATAGCGATGCCTGATAAAGCAATAAAACCAACAGCGGCTGATATTGAAAAAGGAACATCTCTCAACAGTAAAGCAAAAATACCACCTGTTAAGGCTAATGGAACACCAGTGAAAATAATCATGGAATCTTTAAATGAGCCTAAAGCCAAGAAAAGAAGACCAATAATCATCACCAACGTAATAGGAACCACGATAGATAGGCGCTCTGATGCTGATTGTAATTTTTGGTAGGTGCCGCCATATTCAATCCAGTAACCCGCAGGTATTTCAACAGACTCATTAATTGAAGCTTGAATATCCTTAACAAATGACCCTAAATCTCTCCCTCGAACGTTAGCGGTAACAAACACTCTACGTTTGCCATTTTCTCTATTGACTTGGTTTGCACCTTCAACCAATACCAATTCAGCTAGCTCCTGTAATGGAACATAACTGTTATCGAACATCTGTATTGGTAGGTAAGCCAAGGCATCAACATCAGTTCTTAGCGCTTCTGGAAGACGTACTACTATGTCTGCACGTTGATCACCTTGATAGAACTTACCCGCAATCGTACCGCCTAACGCTGTGGAAAGTTGATCTTGTAGTTGCTTCACGCTTATTCCATATTTTGCTAGCTGGGCAAGTTTTGGATTAATCGTCATTAGTGGTAAACCAGTCGTTCTCTCTACTTGAATATCAGCAATCCCCTCAACATTAATAATAGCTGCGTTTATGCTCTTTCCTAACGCTGCTAAAGTCTCAAAATCATCTCCAAACACTTTGATAGCCAGCTCTGCACGAACTCCTGATAACAACTCATTAAACCGCATTTGTATTGGTTGTAAGAACTCATATCGATTACCCGGTATAGGCTCTACTACGGCTGCTAATTCCTCAACAAATTGTGCTTTAGGTTTATTAGGATTTGGCCATTCACTGCGTGGTTTTAAAATAATAAAATTATCGGCAACACTGGGTGGTACAGCATCTGTTGCAACATCGGCTGTGCCTATTTTTGCAAAGACACGTTCAACTTCTGGCATTTGATTGATTTTTTCTTCTAAGACTTTTTGTAACGCGACAGCTTGCGACAATGATGTACCGGGAATACGCAAGGCATGCATGGCGATATCACCTTCATCAAGGTTTGGCACAAATTCGCTACCAAGTTTATTGGCAGAAAATCCTGCTAAGCCAACAAGTCCAACTGCGAAAACCACAACAAACCAGCGAACTTTAAGCGCAAATGTTAAAGAGGGACGATAAAGCGCTAAAGATGATTTTATAATGATATTTTCTTTTTCTTTTACAGGGCCTTTGAACAAAATAGCAATAGCTGCCGGAACAAAAGTTACAGATAAAAACATTGCACAACATAATGCTATAACAACGGTTATTGCCATAGGGTGAAACATTTTACCTTCGACACCCGTAAGCGCAAAAATAGGTAAATAAACAGCAGTTATAATAAATACGCCAAATAATGCCGGACGGATGACTTCTTTAGTTGCTTCATAGACCAGTGCTAATCGTTCATTAACTGCCATGGTACGACCATTCGCAGAAGCTGAGCTGAGCTTTCTTAGACAATTCTCAACGATGATAATAGCACCATCAACAAGTAGTCCAAAATCTAACGCCCCTAAACTCATTAGATTGGCACTTACGCCTACTTGTACCATGCCCGTTACGGTCATTAACATCGCAAATGGGATAACCGCGGCAGTAAGTAATGCCGCTCTCATATTGCCTAACAATAAAAACAACACGACAATAACTAATAACGCCCCTTCAAAGAGGTTCATTTTTACTGTATCGAGTGTCTTTTCAACTAAGGTAGTACGGTCATACACAGCGGTAACGGTAATACCTGAGGGTAAACTCGCTTTAACTTCGTCTAACTTTATACCAACCGCTTTAGCAACATTTCGACTGTTCTCACCAATGAGCATGAAAACGGTACTCATCACAACTTCTCTACCATTTTGGGTTGCTGCACCTGTTCTTAATTCTTTTCCTTCTTGTACTTTAGCGACATCAGAAATTCGAATTACACTTCCTTCAGTTGTCCTAACAGGAATATTAGCGATAGCCTCTAAACTTTCTACCTGTCCGGGAATACGTAATAACCATTGAGCGCCATTTTTTTCTATAAACCCAGCGCCCTTATTATCATTATTATTTTCGATCGCTTGAATAATATCTTGCTGATTAAGGCCAAATTCCAGTAGCTTTTTAGGCTCAAAGGCAACAAGTATTTCACGTTTAAAACCACCAATAGGGTTAACTTCAACCACACCATCCACTTGCATTAACTGAGGGCGAATAATCCAATCATGAACCGTTCTTAAATCTGTAGCTGTTATTAACTTCCCTTCATCATTACGTGCATTAGGCTCAGAATCCACGGTAAACATGAATATTTCACCTAACCCAGTTGCTATAGGTCCAAGTTCAGGCTCTAAACCAAAAGGTAAATCTGATTTTGCTGAGACTAAGCGTTCATTCACTAATTGCCTGGCAAAGTAAATATCAGTATTATCACTAAAAATGGCGGTTACCTGCGATAAGCCATAACGTGAAACAGAGCGTGTACTCACTAAATTTGGTATGCCTGCCAATGCGGTTTCTAATGGGTAAGTAACCCGTTGTTCCACTTCAAGCGGTGTATATCCAGGGGCTTCGGTGTTGATCATTACCTGAATGTTGGTAATATCAGGGACGGCATCGATCGGCAACTTGGTAAAATTCCAAAGACCAAGTCCTGCGAAGGCGAGTACCGCCAACATAATAATTGAGTTTCTACGAATAGAAAATCTGAGTAAATATTCGAGCATTATTTTTCCTTTAAAAGTAAGTCTTTTAGGCGTAAACTTTTTTACTGATTGTTGTAATTAAAAGGGAAACCTTTAGTGGTCATGTGATGCGCCAGATTTTTCAACATCGGCTTTGAGAATATAACTATTCTCAGTGACATATTCAGTGCCTAGGGATATACCGCCTAACACTTCAATTTCATCCCCCACTATGCGGCCTAATTCAAGCATTCTTACTTCATATTCATTACCAACCTTGGCATAAACCACGGTAAAATCACGAAAGCTCTGCAATGCGTTACGCTTTACCGCCATCGCTACGTCAAATGAGCCAATTTCAATTCTTGCACTTACAAAAGAGCCTTCAGATAATAAGGAATCACTATTGTTTACTAAGACACGAAATAGCTTCGCCTGATCATTCCTAACTTTTAATACTCGGCTATCAATTTTACTTGTGTACTGTTCTTCAACACCATTAATGTTAAGCGTTGTTTTTGCGCCAATATTAATTTTGGCTAAATCCAAAGGAAAAACAGCTAGCTCCGCAACTAAGGTTTCATCATTAGTCACCGTAAGTAATATTCGGCCTTTAGATTGCTCACCAGAAGTAACGTTAACCGCACTCACAATGCCTTTTTGAGTTGATGTCACCTGATAAGATTGCAAACTTTCATTACTTTCCAGAGTGAGTAACAATTGACCTTTCTTAATTGCATCACCTAGCTTGACGTGAACTTTTTTAACCAGTCCATCGAATCGAGCGTAAACATTACTGCTAGCATCGGCTGGTAACGTTAAGTTTCCAAACACCTCAATGCTTTCATGGAATGTTGATGGCCCGACAACTTCAGTACTAATTTCCATTGCCTCTGCAATTTTTTCATCAATACTTGTTCGACCTTCAAAATTGTCATATTGCCAACTGTAAGTTTTTCCCTGGTATTTAGCCGTTAGAGAGACAATAAATGAGTGAGGTTCGTAGATAACCATATCACCACGAAGATACTGGCCTTCTTGAAAAAAATTAATGTCATCGACACCATCACCTAATCGGGTCAATTTTACATTTAGCTCTACTTTCGCAGGGTCGATAGCTTTTCCATTCTCAGTTGCCCACACACGAAACTCAGGGGGTACTCCCGTTTCAAAAATGGATAGTTCAATGGCAAAATTATCTTTTTTCAATAGTCGTCCACGATTCGGCCCTTTCTCTGGCTCGGCTTCTTCTACCTTTTGCTCTGAAACGGCAAGGCTAGAGAAACTTGTACTTAAGCTAACAAAGCACAGTGTGCTGATTAGAGTTAATATTTTAAATGTTGATTTCATGATTATTTCTCGTTATTTTTTTCAATAGATTGAGCGTTAAAAGGTGTATTAGCGTTTTTATTAATGGCAACTAGAGACGTACCCGTTAATCGTTCTATTTCAATATTGTTTAAATGTGCATTTTGATAAGCAGCAATCAAGTCTGACTGAGCATCTAATAATTCTTTTTGAGTATTTGTCCACTCGGTATAGCTATATCGGCCAATTTTGTAAGCTTTTTCAGCTTCAACAAAAGCTTGTTCAAGCACAGGTATAAGGTTTTCAGTCATAGCATGAATGACATGTTGGCTGTGTTTCATTTGTTCAATAAGCACATACAACTGGGTATTCAATTGATGAACGAGTGCTTGTGACGCTGTTTCTAATTCAGTTTTAGAGGCGTGTAACGCATTTATTTTCCCTTGATTTTGATTGCTATCACCAAAAGGAATTGAAATTCCAGCGACTAAACCAAAATCATCGGTTGTTTCGTAACGTCTTAATCCCGTTGTAAATTTCCATAGTGGTTTAGTTTCAATACGAGCAAGTTCAATCTCAGACTGGACAATTCGCTGTTTTGTAGCGAAAAGACTGACCGAAGGTAGTTGTTTTAGATGAGTAAATAATGAATCAACATCGGTGCTATTGGTTAAAGGTAAATGGGGTAACGATAATAATGACCCAATGATGTTAGTTTCTTTATGTTGCTCGCTTTGCCCCTGTCCTTGCCACTGCGCCAATAACTGATATTTACTGGCATCTACTTCATGAGTTAAGTCTTCAACAACTAATTCTCGTTTAGCGACTTCAGCTTGTGATTTTAGTTTATCAACTAAAGAAGACTTTCCTGCATTTACACGTTTAGTAACGGCTTCAAATGATTTAACCGCTTGCTTTAAGCTCATTTTTGACAGTTTTAATCGCTCTTCATTGACCAATACTTGGATAAAATATTTTGCTGTTTGTGCGGCTAAATCTAGCGCTTTAATTTCTCGCGCGAATGCAACGGTTGATCCCTGAATTTTAGCATTTGCCACTCTGTTTTTTACTAGAGCGTTATCTAAAATCCATGAGATAGATAGTGTGGATTGCGCACTTTTAAAGCCACTATGATCACCCGTACCCATTGCATCCTCAATGGTAAGTCCAATTTCTGGTCTAACCTGAATACCAGCTTGTTGAGCATACCCCTTATAAATATCAGCTTGATTAGCAAATACTTTTAGCTCTGGGTGCATATGCATTGTTTGAGATATTGCCGTAGATAAGTCAAACGATTTCAAGGGGTTGTCTTCTGAGTATGCATAACCTGAGTATGTATAAGCTGAAAGTGTTGAAGTGATCATCAGTACCACAGCGCTAAATTTTACATAACGCCTTGACAAAAACCGATTGGCGGTCGGTTTTTTATTTGTGAATGATTGAGTAAATAGTTTCATTTTTAATACCTTAGAGTGAGCCTTGGAGTAAGCCTTAAATTATTATTTTAATGATCGAATAGCGTTTCAATAGCGTGATGGAGGCTATCTACTGATGTCATTGATATGACGGCTAATAGTATTATTGTGAGTAAAACCACTTTCATTGGAAAAGGTTTGAGTTGAGTATCATTGAGCAATTCTAATACTCTTTGCTCAATGGATTGACGACAAAAGTGAACGAGTAATTCGCTTTTGAACTGTTCATGTATGGAATATTTAGCCGCTAACTTAGTAAATCTCACTAACGTACTAGCAACATTGTGCGCCTGTTGTTGAGTTTTTACGAAGAAAGAATCAGCCGCTTGCTCCATGGTAATTGCCATCATCGATTTCAATATTTTCTTAACATTAGGTGAAAAGTAAGAAGACAATAATGAAAACACCCACTTTTGTAGCGGGTCAGCATAGTATAAATGAGCAAGTTCATGTTGAATGATGATTTCAATGTCATCTGAATCTAGTTGCTCCATCAAGCCTGTAGATATAAAGCACGATGGTTTAATTAACCCACCTGTGAATGCTGTCGGGATCGATGAATTGATTATAAAGACGTTCTCACTCTTCTTTGTCGCTAAAGTGCGCAACAAAATTATCTGATAGTGATTTTTGTAGGCTACAACTAGACTTCGAACAGCAATAGTGAGACTGAAGCCGATGAAGAGAATTAAACTAATACTATGCCAGCTTAAAAAATAATAAATATTAGGATGATGCCAGTGAGCTAATTCAGTTAACCATACAAACATTGCCCCTGATTGAAAAAGAGGGCTAAATAACAGCGTTACAAATAATGCAATAATCCAAGGTGAAAGCACACATAACCAGAGTAACGATTTACGGGTAGGCACAGTGTAACTTTGAATTTTATTTTTTACCGACCAAAAAGCAAGCGAAATAAAGCCATTGGCAACGATAAAAGCTAATACGGCAATCGTGAGTAAATTAAATGCTAACGCCCAATGACCATAAATCATTTTTCGGCCTTTGTTTTTAATTTTTTGCGCTGTTGCTCAATCATAGCTTCAAGTTTATCCAACTGATCCTCATCTAGATCAGATGAAATTGAAGAAAAAGCCGCAACAACGCTATTTTCATCTTTAACAACAAAATCATGAGTAACACTTTTAATGAGTTGGCCTATCAATTCTTGACGAGCAACTTTAGGGAAGTATAGATATGCGTGGCCGTTCTTTACCCGACTTAATAGATCTTTTTTAAATAAGCGATCTAACGTGCTTTGAATGGTATTAAGAGAGCCGCCTCGATTTTTCTCGAAATAGCTATGTACCTGCTTAGCGTCAGCAGGCTGTGCCTTCCAAAGGTATTCCAATACTTGTTTTTCTAGTTCACCGAGTTGCATAGACTTTTCACTACCCTATTTAAGTATTGTGATATTGTCACATTAAAAACCGAGTGGCAATCGGTTTTTAGATTTATTCCACTAAATCTTCTACTTTAGATAATGATTACTCATTACAGCATAGGCACGCACGTCAATCGCAAAGACTTCGATAAGAAAGTGTAACTTCTCTTCTACCCACTCTCTGCGGTGATCAAAGCTTTGACCTGACAAGGCATCTTCGCCACATAAAAAAGCAACTCGAACACAACGCACAACACAATGATAATAAGGGGTATCTACTAAACTGATTTGTTGTTTCCTTGGCGTAGCCATAAATCACCTGTGATTATGTCGCTTGGTTATTTCAGTGTAGTGCATCGGTAGGGATGAGCAATTCTATTAAAATTACTAGGTTGGGTGTCCTATTAATATATTAAAGTCGCATAAGTCTATTTGTTTTTCTATGTTGGCCAAACGAAGGGAGCGGGCTTGTTGGAAGTCGTTTTTGCTACTGCTGTATTTTGGGCGAGTATCCCCCTTATTAATTTCCCCGTTTCTTTATGCTTACTACAAAATGTTTTCAAGTATAAAATTTCAACTCTACTGCGTGCCCAAGGGGTTGTACGCAGAAATTTCAAACTTGATTTGAGGCGCGGTTTATTGGTGAAACAACGAATATTAAGTAACTCACCCATCTTATCCCAACCAATTTTCTTCTCTAGATCGGTTAGGATTTGTTCAAGTTTCACGCCGTGGAGTGGATCATTACTTTTATTCATAGTCTACTTAAATTTAAAAATAGCATTGTAACAAGTTTACTAAATATTGACAGAATTATGCGCTTAACTCAGGTAAAAGTGCAGATAGAACTTTATAGAAAAATTAATATTGTCAATGAGCAGACATAGATATTATTCACGACCTAAGTCAACACCCCTTCAAATTAACGCGTTTAGTAATTCAGTTATTTAGCGCAATAAAAAAGGCTTACATTGCTGTAAGCCTTTTCTATAGTATTGGTGCAGATGGAGAGACTCGAACTCTCACGACCTAAGTCACCACCCCTTCAAATTAACGCTTCTAGTAATTCAGTTATTTAGCGCAATAAAAAAGGCTTACATTGCTGTAAGCCTTTTCTATAGTATTGGTTCAGATGGAGAGACTTGAACTCTCACGACCTAAGTCAACACCCCCTTCAAATTAACGCGTCTAGTAATTCAGTTATTTAGCGCAATAAAAAAGGCTTACATTGCTGTAAGCCTTTTTCATAGTGTTGGTGCAGATGGAGAGACTCGAACTCTCACGACCTAAGTCACCACCCCCTCAAGGTGGCGCGTCTACCAATTCCGCCACATCTGCATTTTTAAAACTTTACTTTGGAATGTCGTTATCACTCGCTTTTTTAGTCGCTGCAGGAATATCGCTATTCTCTGATGACTGACCTGGCTCTACACTTTCGCTAGGGATTGATGAATCGCCTGGTATAGTTTGCTCTACAGGAGTGTTTAAGTTGTTCCACTCATCGGTAGATTTAATTCTATTTGCCGTCAAGTTACCTAACACTAAGCTGATAACAAAGAACGCGATAGCTAACCATGTAGTCGCTTTAGTTAAAAAGTTACCTGAGCCACTTGAACCAAATATTGTTGCTGAAGAGCCGGCACCAAAAGATGCGCCCATATCTGCGCCTTTACCTTGTTGGATTAGAACTAAACCAATTAAACAAATTGAAACAATTAAATAAGCAATAATTAACGATTGATACAACATTTTAAGATCCTTTGGCTGACGAGCAAATTATTTTGAATTCGTCGACTTTTAAACTAGCACCACCAATAAGACCACCGTCAATATCAGTTTGTGCAAATAATTCTTCACAGTTAGCAGCATTTACGCTACCACCGTATAATAATGGCACTTTATTCGCGATAGTATCATCAGCATTAGCTAAAAATTGACGAATAAATAAGTGTGTTGCTTGTGCCATTTCTGGAGATGCTGTTTTGCCAGTACCAATAGCCCAAACAGGCTCGTAAGCAATAACAACATCTGTAAATTTTTCTATACCTATTTCGTCAATTACTGGCTGTAATTGTGAAGCGAGTACTGTCTCTGTTTGTTCAGCAGTTCGTTCATCTTCACTTTCACCAATACACAATATAGGTGTTAAACCAGCATTCAATGTTGCTTTAACTTTATGAGCAACTTGTGTACTTGTTTCTTTGTAAATGCATCTTCGTTCAGAGTGCCCTACAATAACATAATTTACAGAAACTTCCTTGAGCATATCAGTGGATATTTCACCGGTATATGCTCCACTTTGATGCTCGCTTACATTTTGCGCACCTAAATGGATGTTTGCTTGTAAATTTTCACTTTTAGCACTTATTGTAAATGCTGATAGAAAAGGAGCAGGAGGACAAACAACAACGTCGACATTTTTAGCTAGCTTGACACTATTTAATCCTGAAATCATTTCTTTTATCAGCGAGAAACTTCCATTCATTTTCCAGTTTGCGGCTACTATTGCTTGTCTTTTCATTTATCTTTCCTAATTAAAGCGGCGAGATATTAACTAACCTACGAACAAGATACAAGTGTTTAACTTAATATCTTGTTCATTTGCTTATTATTCAACCGTCTGACGTCTATTTTGTTAACAAGCGGCTTTAACAGCATCAGCAATTACATTTGCTAGCTCAGTAACTTCTATTAATTCTGGTCCTTCAACCATAACGCGTATTAAAGGCTCAGTACCTGATTTACGTAATAACACGCGACCACGCCCTGAGAGTTGCTCATTGACCGTATGTACAGCAGCGACGACATTCTGCGCCGTTAACGGGTCATTGTCACCGGTAAACCTAACATTAACTAACACTTGTGGTAATTTAGTCATTCCTTGGCGGAGTTCATGTAAGGTTTTATCACCACTGCAAACAGCGGTTAATACATTTAACGCGGCGATAATACCATCACCCGTAGAAGTATTTTTTAAATTGATCACATGGCCAGAGTTTTCAGCGCCCAACTGCCAACCTTTTTTGTTGAGCATTTCGGTAACATATCGATCGCCTACTTTGCTGCGAGCAAAAGGTATACCCATATCTGCAAGCGCAATTTCAAGACCCATATTACTCATCAGTGTACCAACAACACCACCACTAATAACGCCGCTTTGTAAATCGTTTGAAGCGATAACGTAGACACATTCATCACCATCAAGCACATAGCCGGTATGATCAACCATCATCAAGCGATCGCCATCACCATCGAGTGCAATACCTAAATCAGCCTGATGTTCAACAACAGCCTTACTGATAGCGTCCATTGATGTTGCACCACATTGGTCGTTAATATTGGTACCATTAGGCGATGTACCAATTTCAATCACTTGTGCACCTAATTCACGAAACACGTTAGGTGCAATGTGGTAAGTTGCACCGTGTGCGCAATCAACAACAATTTTAAAATCTTTTAAGGAATATTGGCTAGGGAAATTACTTTTACAAAACTCAATATAGCGCCCAGCAGCGTCTTCAATTCTTGTTGCTTTACCTAATTTAGCCGATTCAACACAGCCCATTTCTTTATCTAATTGAGCTTCAATAGCCAGTTCTACATCATCGGGTAACTTCTCACCATTTTGTGAGAAAAACTTAATGCCGTTGTCATAAAATGGGTTATGTGATGCACTAATAACGATACCCGCTTCAGCGCGAAAAGTTTTAGTAAGGTAAGCAATTCCTGGCGTCGGCATTGGTCCCAATAAGCCAATATCGATACCTGCAGCAGAAAAACCAGCTTCCAGGGCTGACTCAAGCATGTAGCCTGAAATTCGGGTATCTTTACCGATAAGTACTTTTTTTGTGCCTTGGGCAGCTAGTACGCGGCCAGCGGCATAACCTAATTTCATCACAAACTCAGCGGTGATTGGGTATTGTCCTACTAGGCCTCTTATGCCATCGGTTCCAAAATATCTTCTTTCTGACATTTTATTTGTCCTTTATATTTACTTTTTTAGTATATTTAATGATGAGTTATTTATTTATGGTGGTAGCTTGTAAAACTTTTAAAGCATCGACTGTTTCTTTTACATCGTGAACACGAATAATTTTTGCCCCTTGCTGAGCGGCTATAATGGCTGTTGCTAAGCTACCCGCTAAGCGTTCATTAACCTCTCGATTAAGAAGATTACCGATCATCGATTTTCTCGACAGTCCTGCCAATATAGGCAAATCTAGGCATTGAAATTTAGCCATATTCGACAATAAACTATAATTTTGTTCTAACGATTTACCAAAGCCAAAGCCAGGGTCTAAAATAAGACGCGAAGTATTAATACCCGCTTGTGCACAGGCTAAAATTCTTTCGTGAAAGAAAGTGGTAATGTCGTCTATTAAATTAACGTAGTGAGGATTATGCTGCATGGTTCGAGGTAAACCTTGCATATGCATTAAACAAATACCAACACGTTGATCTTGTGCTAATACCGGTAAGCAACCTTCATTTTGCAGGGCTCGAACATCATTGATGATACCTGCCCCATGAGTGATGCCCTCAGACATTACCGCGGCTTTACTGGTATCAATAGAGACAATGATATTAAAACGCGCATTAATGGCTTTTAATACGGGAATAACACGCGCTAACTCATCTTTAACAGAAACGTCTTTAGCGCCTGGACGCGTTGATTCGCCCCCGATATCAATAATGGTGGCGCCATCGGCTATCATCTGTTCAGCTTGTCTTAACGCAGAGTCAATACGAGAGAATTGTCCGCCGTCAGAAAATGAGTCTGGGGTTACATTTAAAATCCCCATCACCTGCGGGGTTTCAATATTAAGAAAATGTGTACCGCAAGGTAGATTTTTCAACAAAACTTATGCTCTTTGTGATTATTCTGTATAGAAATTTATTTTATAAAAAACAACTTACTGTCAGTAAAGTAAATTAACTTTTATAAAATAAAGCCTCGTTAATCGAGGCTATATTTAAAGGCTATTAATCAGCAGAGGCGTCACTAGGTTTATCTAGATCTGGCGCTACTTCTTTTTTCTCAGCTTTATCTTCTTTAGTATCAGAAGAGGCATTGTCATCAGCTTTAGGTGGCTTCTTTGAATCAGAGTGATTATCCCACTCAGCCATTGGCGGACGAACTTCTCTGCGTTCCATTAAGTCATCGATTTGTCTAGCATCGATAGTTTCGTAATGCATTAACGCATCTTTCATTGTCTCTAAAATATCACGGTTCTCGTTCAATATCTTTTCTGCACGTTGATAATTACGGTCAACAAATGCTTTGATTTCAATATCAATCGCTTGTGCAGTTTCGTCAGACATGTTCAACGATTTAGATGATGAACGACCTAAAAACACTTCACCTTCTTCTTCAGCAAATAACATTGGACCCAATTTTTGTGAGAAGCCCCACTGAGTAACCATTTTACGAGCAAGTTGAGTCGCACGTTCAATATCGTTAGATGCACCGGTAGAAACTTTCTCAAAACCGTAAATCATTTCTTCAGCGATACGACCACCGTAAAGTGACGAAATATTACTTTCTAAATGCTGTTTACTATGACTAAACCTGTCTTGTTCTGGTAAATACATAGTGACACCTAAAGCGCGGCCACGAGGAATAATACTTACCTTGTAAACGGGGTCATGATCTGGCACTAAACGACCAACAATCGCGTGCCCTGCTTCATGATAAGCTGTCATGGCTTTTTCTTCTTCGCTCATAACCATCGAACGACGTTCAGCACCCATTAATATTTTGTCTTTCGCTTTTTCAAATTCATCCATCGATACAGTGCGGCGAGCCGAACGTGCAGCGAATAATGCGGCTTCATTAACTAAGTTAGCTAAATCTGCACCTGACATGCCCGGTGTACCACGTGCAATAACTGATGCTTTAACATCGTCACCCAAAGGTACTTTGCGCATATGCACTTTAAGAATTTGTTCGCGACCACGAATATCTGGTAGACCAACCGTAACTTGACGGTCAAAACGACCAGGACGAAGTAGTGCTGGATCTAAAACGTCTGGACGGTTAGTTGCGGCAATAACGATAACGCCTTCATTACCTTCAAAACCATCCATTTCAACCAACATTTGGTTAAGTGTTTGTTCACGTTCGTCGTGTCCACCCCCCATACCTGCGCCACGTTGGCGACCTACCGCATCGATTTCATCGATGAAGATGATACAAGGGGCTGATTTTTTAGCTTGCTCAAACATGTCACGCACACGAGATGCACCAACACCAACAAACATTTCAACAAAGTCAGAACCTGATATAGTGAAAAATGGTACTTTAGCTTCACCAGCAATAGCTTTTGCCAGCAAGGTTTTACCTGTACCCGGTTGTCCTACAAGTAAGACACCTGAAGGAATACGGCCACCAAGTTTTTGGAATTTAGTTGGCTCTTTTAAGTAATCAACAAGCTCAGAAACTTCTTCTTTCGCTTCGTCGCAACCAGCAACATCAGCAAAAGTTGTTTTTATCTGATCTTCACTTAAAAGTTTCGCTTTAGACTTACCAAAAGACATCGCTCCTTTTCCACCACCGCCTTGCATCTGACGCATGAAGAATATCCATACACCTATCAACAAAATCATTGGGAACCAAGAGATAAAAATAGTGGTTAGAAAGCTAGTTTCTTCCGGCAATTCACCAGAAGCATTAACGCCTTGTTTAACTAAATCGTTAATTAAATCACGATCGAAACCACCAGGAATAACAGTAACAAAGGCTTCACCACTACGTTTTGTGCCTTTGATAACACCATTACGATCAACATTTGCGTCACGGATCTGTCCTTGACGGACATCTTTAATGAAACGCGTGTAATCAACTTGTTGTTCAGTAGTGGTGCTCGGAGTGAACCCTTGGAATACCGACATTAAAACAACCGCTATTACCAACCATAAAATAAGATTTTTTGCCATATCGCTCAACTTAATGACCTCTTGTACTTTGAATGAACTTTTACTTAACCGTCAACTAGCACAGATAAACGGCTAGTTCTGAAATCAACCTAAACTTTTAAGTTGATGAGTCGTAATTTACTATAATTTAACGCTCGGAGCTATTTAAATCCGGTAGCAACCAAATATACTTCGCGTGAACGTGCACGTGACGAATCTGGTTTACGGGTTTTTACTGTTTTAAATGCTCCTCTTAAGTCTTGCATAAATTGCTCAAATCCTGCTCCTTGAAAGACTTTAACAACAAATGCGCCATTTTTCTTTAATACCTGATTACACATGTCTAATGCTAATTCAACAAGATACATACTTCTTGCGGCATCGGCACCGTCATTACCGGTAAAATTAGCGGCCATGTCAGACATAACAACATCGATATCTTTGCCGCCAATACGGTTTAGTAATGCATTAAGTACCGGTTCTTCTCTGAAGTCGCCTTGTAAAAAGTCAACACCAGCAATAGGGTCCATTGCCAGGATATCACAAGCAATAATTTGCCCGCCACTTCCAACGGCTTTGACCGCATATTCTGACCAACCTCCTGGTGCAGCACCTAGGTCGACCACTTTCATGCCTTTTTTAATCAGCTTATCTTTAACGTTTATTTCTTCAATTTTAAAGTATGCTCTAGAACGCACACCGAGTTTCTGAGCTTTTTTTACATACTCATCATCAAAGTGTTCTTGCATCCAACGGGTACTACTATTACTTAATTTCTTTTTACTCATTAATTTAACTTAATTAATTTGTTAATAATGCAAAACGATTTAACGTTTTATTAGTATTACAGAGTAGATGGAGGTAAAATAGTATTAATTCAAGCTAACTTGTAACGAAAATTGTTAATGAGCCTAAATAAAAAACAAATACAGTATTTAAAAGGTCTTGCGCACCCATTGAAACCAGTGGTTTTATTGGGTAACAACGGCTTAACAGAGGCAGTAGTTGCCGAAATTGATTATTCATTAAATCATCATGAATTAATTAAAATTAAAATCCCAACCGATGATCGTGACAGTAAAGCATTAATTGTTGAAGCTATTTGCCGTGAAACAGCGTCAATTAAAGTTCAAGTAATTGGTAAAACATTAATTATTTATCGTCAGTCACCAGAAAAGAAAATAAGAATTCCAAAAATTTAATTTTTACATTCTTATCTAAAAGAGCTTCGGCTCTTTTTTTATGTCTAAAATTTATGACTACACGCAGACTGACATTTAAAGATTACATTATTGACAACTATATTAGGATATCCTAATGTAGCTGTAATAGAAAAACGATATTGACTCTTTTTAATCATTAAATATTAAGGCATTTATAAATGTTGAAAACTATCCCGACACTGATAGCTGAAATTAGAAAAAACATTCAAACTACATCGGCTCATGATGCTTACCTAAGTGCGAAAAAAGAGAAAAGCCTCTTTATTGACGTGCGTGAAGCGCAAGAAGTTGCCACTAGCCCAGTGATAAATTCAGTTAATATTCCACGTGGTGTTTTAGAGATGAATATTGGTAGCTGCACGACTGATGAAGACCAGCGTATATATCTTCATTGTGCAACCGGCGGCCGGGCGAGTCTTGCTGCTGAACAATTAAACCGTTTAGGCTATAAAAATGTTTGGGCTATTATATGTCAGCATAATGATGTTTGTTCTGCACAAGAAAAAAGTTAGCATCGCGACAATAACCCTACATTTTACTTAAGAGTAAAATTGAAAAGGCTAAACAATTGATTTGTTTAGCCTTTTTTATCTCTTCAAGGAATACTAGATCGTTAGTTTTGATTTATTTAACGCTAATATTTGCCCGCCAATACCTTTAACATTCAACAAGTCTTCGACCGAGATAAACTTACCGTTTTCATTTCGGTATTTGACAATGGCTGCCGCTTTTTTCATGCCTATGCCTTTTAATAAGGATAAGGTCTTAATATCAGCATGGTTTATATCAATACGCTCGTCAATTTGATTAACATTGGCATTGGGCTCATTACCACCGACACTTTCAGCAAAGCTTAATGACGAAAAAGTAAAGGTCAGGCAAATAAGTAAGATTTTTGAAAAATTAATCATGATTATATCCTTTTATTGTAAATTCCATTACGCCTCACAAACAATAAACTGTTAATTTATTATTAATAAGACGTTAATAGGTTTAGGATAAAATTTTACTTTTGTCAATTTATAGCCATTAATAAAATTATGCTAATTGACCTTAATTAAGCGATAAATTAATCGACTGCAAAACTTGCTGTGGGTTTTCAGCTTGAGTAATAGGTCTGCCAATAACTAAATAATCAACACCAACGGCCATTGCCTGCTCTGGCGTCATAATACGTTTTTGATCATCACTGGCGGCACCTGCAGGTCTAATACCTGGCGTGATAAGCTTAAAGTCTTTACCTAAAGCGCTTTTCAGGCTTTGAGCTTCCTGTGCTGAACAAACAACACCATCAAGGCCAGCTTCTTTTGTCAACTTTGCTAGCAGCATCACTTGCTCGGCTGGCGTTCGCGTAATACCTAAGCCCAGTAAATCTTCTTCACTCATACTGGTTAAAACAGTGACGGCAATAAGTAATGGGGCGTTATCACCGTATTTTTCTAATGCCTGTTTAGCTTTAACCATCATTTCATGTCCACCACTGGCATGAACATTAACCATCCACACCCCCATCTCTGCAGCAGCGGTTACCGCTTTTGCTACGGTGTTAGGAATATCGTGGAACTTTAAATCTAAAAAGACATCGAAGCCGCGACCCGTCAATTCTTTAACAAACGCAGGTCCAAAATGAGTAAACATTTCTTTACCCACTTTTAAACGACAATCCTTTGGTTGAATCTTATCAACGAATGCAAGCGCATCCGCTTTTTTATCG
>NZ_JACGVR010000003.1:0-279771 GCF_014077325.1 Colwellia sp. BRX8-5 | reverse complement strand
AATAATAAAAGTACGTTATAATAAATATTTGTTATACAACTTAGGATCAAACCTTGAACAAATTTGCAGCCATAATTTTTGTTTTATTATTATCGTGTGGTGCTGCGCTATGGTTTTTAGCCAGTGACTCTTTAAATTTTCATATTAAAAATCAACTTCAAAATATTGGTTCGCAACTAAGCCAACAAAAAGTAACGGTTGAAAACGTAACAATCCATGGGTATCAGGGAACAGGAACCATTAGCAATTTTGTGTTGGCCCCGTCACAGTTATCAAATATTTCGACCGATGAAAAATCAACACTAAGTATTGCCGCCATTCATTTAGTGGTTGATCGTGATAGCTTAAAAGAAGATATTATTCTTATCGAGAGTATTACCATCGATGGTTTAAGTGCTTCAATTTATTACAGCGAAGATGGTGACAGCTTTAAACAACTACTATTAACCGTGCAAAAAAATATAGATCAATTCACCCTCAAAGACAGTAGTGTCAAAAATCAGCAACAAGTTACAACGACGCCACGTTTATTAAAGGTGGCTAAAATAACAGTAAATTCGCCAGTACTTAATTTAATAGGTCATAAAAACGCACCAATAATCACTAAAACATTACCTCGTTTTGAATTAGAAATTGTTGATAAAGAAACCGGTAACACTGGTGAAACCATAGGTATTGAGTTATTTGAAAAATTACTGAGCGCATTAAATAACCAAGCAACTATGCTTACAAAAACATTGTAAAGCTTGAAATAGTCTAATAACCCAGCTAATAATAGCTTTACTCTTTTATGTTTTTATCCGTATTGAAAAGGTCATAAAATGCGAACGTCATTAAAGTCAGCAAATCTCATTTGCATCCTACTTATTAATTCAGTTTTATTGTTATTACCTTTTACAAGTCATGCTCGAGATATAGAAATAACTCCCTTTATCGGGCAAATGTTCAGTTCTGATCTAATTAATAGCCAAAACGGCACAGACCTGGTTGTCACTGATGATAAAAATTATGGATTAGCAATCGCTTGGCAAGATTCACCTAATGGCCAAGGACAAATATTACTTAACACTGTTAGCCATGATTTTATCAGTAGTTCAGATCAACAAGAGCACTCCTTCGATATTACCTACTTGCATTTCAGTGGAGTTACTCAGCTTAAACAGCAAAATTATGTGACGACCATCTCGCTAGGTATCGGTGCCACTTATTTTGAAACTGACAGTAAAGACGAAATTTACCCCTCCCTCACTATGGCTTTTGGCACACGCTACGAACTATCAAAGAATATCGCTCTTGTTACAGAGCTTCGAGGTTATGCAAGTTATATAGAAGAAGATAATCAGTTATTTTGTCAAGAAAGCATCTGCCACGCTTTGTTAGAAGATGGTCTGTGGCTTGATGGAAGTATTTCAGTTGGTTTAGCTATTAAGTTTTAGTCATCATTGATAAACCATTTTATTATCAAGGTCATTACTTATTTATTACCGATAGCAAAGATAGAGTAAACCTGCTGTTATAATCAAAACAGCGATCATTGTTAGACCTAGCTGATGTTGCAGACAAAATTTCCATAAATAGCTTCATCTAATGAAAAGCAGGGCTTTAAATTTGATACAGTCGTCGGGCTTGAACAAAAATTTCTTTGGCAGCGATTTTGAAAAGAAGTGGTATTAAAAATCACTCGTTGTAAATTAAGTCCGGTAAAGCACTTTAATTACATGCCAACCAAATTTAGTTTTAACAAGATGGGGCTCTAATATTGCACCGCTAAAAGCCACTTTATCAAACTGAGGTACCATTTGACCTCGTTTAAACTCGCCTAAATCGCCCCCTTTTTTACCCGATGGACATGACGAATGTTTTTTAGCTAATGTTTGAAACTTAGCTCCTTTAGCTAGCTGCTTAATAATATCTTCTGCAATTTCTTTATGTTTAACCAAGATGTGAAGTGCATGCGCTGTTGCTGCCATATTGAAACCTTTTTAATACTGTCTAATAAACACGCATATTATAGCGGATCATGACTAATCTATTTGAATATTATCTTTCGGAAAACAAAAAGCCCCGACTCTTTCGAATCAGGGCTTTCATATTATGGTACCGCAGGACGGACTTGAACCGTCACTTCTTTCGAAACCGGATTTTGAATCCGGCGTGTCTACCAATTCCACCACTGCGGCTTAAATATTTTTCGTAGTAACTACCAAAAATTCAAACTGTTTATCAATAACGCCAGTGCGTTAATGAATCTGTTCGGCATTATACGAAAATAACTTTATTAAGCAATAGTTTTTATCAATCGTTGGTGTGTATGTTTATTATTTGGTCGATTTGGAGGGATTTGAAAGTTTAGAGCATTAAACACAGGCTTAATTAATGCTTAGGTGACGGTTCCCCTCCAACAATGCGATTATGTATAGCTCGCAACACTCAAGAAAAACCTTGCCTTCATCGGCTATTGTATCGAAATTTAAATAATTTTAATCAAAATACACGGGGCAATATATAAACAAGTCATTTGATGCCAATCTAAAATCATTCTTGTGTGATATAACATAACTATGGAAAAAGCTTAGTAACAATTTACTTACTGTAAATTGACAATTCCATATGGAGAAATATTATGAAAACCTTAATAAACAATTCTAAAAAAGTACTTATCCCCTTAATTATGGGAAGTATTTTTGCTGGAAATGTTATGGCCGCAGGCCCCTATGCGGTTGAACTTGGCGAAGCAGGTACTTTCACCATATTGAGTAAATCTGGAATTACTGATGTTTATCCGTCTGCTGTTACCGGTAATGTCGGCACTAGCCCAATTACAGGCGCTGCGCTTTTACTCAACTGTGATGAAGTAACTGGCGCTATGTATACGGTTGACTCTGCTGGTCCACTGCCCTGCTCAATAAATTCACCTTACCTTTTAGGATTAGCAGTCAGTGATATGGGCATTGCCTACAATGATGCTGCAGGCAGAGTTCCTGCTGATCATACCGAACTTGGTGCGGGTGAAATTGGTGGCCTAACACTAGCACCTGGTGTTTACAAATGGTCTTCAGACGTCAATATCAGTACAGATGTTACTTTTAATGGCACTATGGATGATGTTTGGATCATGCAAATATCAGGTAATTTAAATCAGGCAAATGCCAAGCGCGTTACTTTAACGGGTGGCGCTTTAGCCAAAAATATTTTCTGGCAAGTCGCAGGTTATACCGCACTCGGCACTTATGCATCCTTTGAAGGTATCGTGCTCAGTAAAACCTTGATTTCTGTTAATACTGGAACCACTGTTAACGGGAGACTATTGGCACAAACGGCTGTTACATTGCAAAAAAACACGATTAACGCGCCAACTGAGCAATATGAAGAAGCTCCTCAATAACAACGTAGTGACTACAGTCAAATAGCGTTAACGACATATAAAAGGTAGCAAGTTTCAATGCTACTATCATTTTTGTATGTCGTTTTTTAATACTATTTTAGCGATAAAAAACACAAATAATCATCTCTCTTATACTTTAGCTATTGTGTTTGATAAACTGTTAAAAATTTATTATTCACGTGACTTATGACTTTCATTTCATCTCAACATTTCCCCCGTGCTGGTTTTCGCCGCCGCTTAGCTTCCTGGGTATATGATCTTTTAATTGCCATTGCGGTATATATGACTGCTGGCGCAATGTCATTTCTATTGATGTACTTAGGTTTTCACTTTGGCTTATTCGGCTTACAGGGGTACGAACACTTTTCTGATGCTATTGCCAATACGGCTTGGTTAAAGTGGCCAAATGAGTTTTGGAAGCTTGCTTGGGTGTCGTTTTTCTTTATTTGGTTTTGGTCTAAAACCGGTCAAACCTTAGGGATGAAAGCGTGGCGTTTACGTGTTCAAAACCAAGATGGTACTTTGATCAATAAGGTTACTGGCCTAAAAAGATTACTGCCTACGCTATTAGGTTTAGGTAACTTTACGGTGATTTTTGATCGTAAAAACAAATTAAGCTTACAAGACAGGTTAACGGATACAGAAGTGGTGGTTTTAACGTTAGACGCTAACCGCGGTCGTTTGTAGAGTACTCCTGCTAATACGGGGCAATAAAAGTGAGGCATGATAAATGTGATTATCATGCCCTCTAATCACATTTATCGACTAAAAGGCGCGCAAGTAAAAGTTAACTGGGCCGTTTATTCATTAGATATAACGCTAATGATACAAAGATAAAGCTGGGCATTAACGCGCCAAAAGCCGCAGGCAACTGATACACTAAGCTTAACGACCCTAACACTTCGTTTGTAATAAAGAACAAGATTCCTGTTGCTACTCCCATCATAATTCTTGCCCCCATCGATACTGAACGCAAAGGTCCAAAAACAAAAGACAAGGCAAGTAACAGCATAACCGCAACGGTTAGTGGTTGAACGATTTTACGCCAAAAAGCTAAAACGTAACGACTTGAGTCTTGGTTGTTTTCTTCTAAATAACTTAAGTATTCAGATAAGCCCCGTAATGATAAAGCTTCGGGAGTAACCATAACGACGCCAAGTTTTTCAGGCGTCAAACTCGATGTCCACATTTTTACCTGCGATGACTCGGTAACCATTTTGTTTTCACTTAAATGGGTATCGACAACATCACGTAACTGCCAAGCATCTTTTTGATAAATAGCACTATCTGCAGATAACCAACTTGATAGTTTTAATGATTTATCAAAGCGGTATATTTGTACATCGTTTAATTTCCCTTTATCTTCTACTTCACCAATATGAACAAAATAATCGCCATCTTTCGCCCAAGTTCCATCAGCGGATGAAATTAAGCTTCCGCCTGATATCGCCTGTGCTTTAAGCTGTCTTGCGGCTAATTCACCAACCGGCGCTAACCACTCTCCAACAGCCATGCTGATAAAAACGAGAACAGTCGCTGACTTCATCACTGATTTTATAATGTCTACCCGCGACAAACCTGCCGCTTGCATAACCACAAGCTCACTGTTTGTTGCCAGCATGCCCATACCGATTAAACCACCAATTAGTGCTGACATCGGGAAAAACATTTCAATATCGGGTGGGATTTTATAAAGCACAAATAAAGCAGCATGCGCAATATCATAGTTACCCTTGCCCACGGTTTTCATTTCTTCAACAAACTTAATGATACCACTTAGGCTGACAAAAACTGATAACGTTAATAGCGTTGTAGATGCAATAATTCGACCAATGTACATGTCTAATATACGCATTATGATGATGTTCCTTTGCGGGTAAAATTGCGAAATAATAGCGGAAGCTTAGCTTTGATTTTCATCCCAAAACTGCGATCCTTTATAAGCAGACTTACGCCGAGCACCAGCACAAAAAAGTGTACTGGCCATAAACCTAAGTTTTTAGGTATTGTGCCCGACTCAACGCCAGAGCGCACCGCTGTCAGCATCAAGAAATAACCTAGAAACAGCAATAATGCCGGTAACATTTTAGCAAATTTACCTTGCCTAGGATTAACAACACTTAAAGGTACGGCAATTAATGTCATGATCAAACACGCAATAGGAAAAGCAATGCGCCAATGACTTTCCGCACTAAAAGCAGCGGTATCTTCCTCAAACAAATCTTGGGTGGGAATAGCCCTTAATTTTCTATTTTTGTGCGCCACTTTTTGATCTTGTATTTGGATATAATACTTATCAAAAAAGACTTCTTTGAATTCTTTACTCTTAGTATCGTTTTGATAACGTGTACCGTCACTCAAGACTAAACGCTGTGAGCCACTTTCTTCCTCAATCACTTGTCCGGTTTGTGCATAAACTAAACTGGCATTAATAATACTTTTATCCGTGGCTTTTTTATCAGGAAGTTGCGCAACAAACACTTTTTCAAAGGTGTTGTCATTACGATTTTTATCGTGAATAAAAATGACGGCTTTTTCATTACCTGTCGTTTGAAAACGACCAGCAATAAGCGAACTTAACCCCGAGTCTGCGGCTAATTGTTCTTTAACTTGATACTCATATTCTGAGGCCATAGGTGATAGGTATAGTGTAAAAATTCCGGTAAATATCGCTGTCACAAAACTTAAAATCAGTGTAACCCGCACTACGTACCATTCACTGACACCACAAGCATGCAATACTGTCATTTCGCTATCGGCATAAATACGCCCGTAAGCCAATAAAACCCCGAGAAATAAACTTAAGGGTAAAATCATTCCCGCTAAGTCAGGTATCTTTAAACCAATAAAGACCATAACCAAGTGTCCGGGGATCCCTCCTTCGGCAGCATCGTCAAGAATACGAACAAATTTATTACTAATAAAAATGGTCATCAGCACTAAGAAAACCGCTAATTGAGTTTTAGCGACTTCTTTAAGTAAATAACGAAAGATAATCATAAGAATTCCCTATAAAAACATCGTTTTTTTCTGACATCTGCTCTATTTTTAAGTAAACTTGTCGTTTTCATAAGTAATATTAATTTTTGCTCTGAGGGGAATTCGCTTGCACCAAGCTATAATTATAGCCTGTAGCTGAATACTTTTAAAAGTAAGCATAACGATTATTTATAGATTTAAACAAGTTTACTCGTAAATTTCATTTAAAAACAGCTTGTTTTTGTACGAATTAGGAGAGCTCATGGAGTTCAACGTAAAAAGTGGTAGTCCCGAAAAGCAACGTAGCGCCTGTATTGTCGTTGGCGTTTTTGAACCTCGCCGTCTTTCAGCGATTGCTGAACAACTTGACGAAATTAGTGAAGGCTATATCAGTAACTTATTGCGTCGCGGTGATTTAGAAGGTAAATCAGGGCAAATGTTACTGCTTCATCACGTGCCTAATATCTTAAGCGAACGTGTTTTACTGGTCGGTTGTGGTAAAGAACGTGAACTTGATGAACGTCAATACCGACAAATTATCAGTAAAACTATTAGTACGTTAAATGAAACGGGCTCGATGGAAGCTGTGTGCTTTTTATCAGAACTTCATGTTAAAGGTCGCGATACCTATTGGAAGGTACGCCAAGCCGTTGAAGCGACTCAAGACTGTTTATACAGCTTTGACGGATTAAAAACGCGTAAAGTTGAAGCACGCCGACCTCTACGTAAAATGGTTTTTAATGTACCAACACGTAGAGAGTTACCGATGGGCGAACGCGCTATTTCTCATGCGCTTGCTGTCTCTGAAGGTATAACAACCTGTAAAAATGTGGCTAATATGCCGCCAAATATCTGTAATCCTGCTTATTTAGCTGAACAAGCTAAAATTTTAGAGCACGATTACGACAATATCAGCACCGAAATAGTTGGCGAGAAAGAAATGGAAGAATTGGGTATGAATTCATACCTTGCCGTTGGCCGAGCTTCACGTAATGAATCAATTATGAGTATTATTAAATATAATGGTGCTGGTGATGATGTTAATCCGATAGTTTTAGTTGGTAAAGGTGTGACTTTTGATGCCGGTGGTATTTCTTTAAAGCCTGGCGAAGCCATGGATGAAATGAAATATGACATGGGTGGCGCAGCGGGTGTTTTAGGTGCTATGCACGCCCTAGCAGAATTACAGTTGCCGATTAACGTTATTGGTGTTTTAGCCGGTTGTGAAAATATGCCCGGTGGCGATGCTTATCGCCCTGGTGATATTTTAACGACGATGTCAGGACAAACAGTTGAAGTATTAAATACCGATGCAGAAGGTCGCTTGGTTTTATGTGACGCGCTGACGTATGTTGAACGCTTTGATCCTGAACTTGTTATCGATGTAGCAACCCTTACCGGTGCCTGTGTGGTTGCCTTAGGTAAACATGCATCAGGCCTGTTGAGTACGCACAACCCATTAGCACATGAGTTGTTAAATGCTTCTGAACAAAGTGGTGACCGCGCATGGCGTTTACCGTTATGGGAAGAATATCAAGAACAATTAGAAAGCCCATTTGCTGACTTTACCAATTTAGGTGGCAAAGGCGCAGGTACTATTACGGCTGCCTGCTTCTTAGCGCGTTTCACTAAAAAGTACCACTGGGCACATCTTGATATTGCTGGTACGGCCTGGCGCAGCGGTGGCAAAGATAAAGGCTCTACTGGTCGTCCGGTAAGCTTATTGACTCAATTTTTATTGAATCGTGCTGGCGCAGAGCAAAGCGAATAACTCTAGACTAAAAAGAAATAAAAGGAACAACGCAAACATGCAAACACAAGTAATGTTTTATTTGCTTGAAGAAGATGCAAAGCATGAAGCGGTGGCTGAACAGTCACATGCTCATGCTTGTTTGCAGGCTGCTAATTTTTATCGCCAAAATCAGCGGGTGTTTATTTACTGCGCTGATCAGCAAACAGCTCACCAGTTAGATGAACTGCTTTGGGCCTTTGAACCTGACAGTTTTGTTCCTCACAATTTACCGGGCGAAGGCCCTAAAAATGGCGCTGCCGTTGAAATTAGTTGGCAACCACCCACTAACCGACGCGCTATTTTAATAAATTTAACCAGCACAGTGCCTCACTTTGCTAATCAGTTTTCACACATTATTGACTTTGTACCCAGTGATGAAACCCTCAAACAACAAGCTCGAGAGCGCTATAAAGGCTATCGTCAATGGGGATTTCAAGTGGATAATCAAACCGCGCCACAACCGTCACAGTCAATTAATGCACTTTAATCAAGTTAAGTAGTCATCCCCATGGAAAAAACATTCAATCCTTCAGAAATCGAACAGTCTCTTTATCAAAGTTGGGAAGAGCAAGGTTATTTTAGCCCAACAGGTGAAGGAGATGGCTATAGCATCGCTATACCACCACCAAACGTTACCGGTAGTTTGCATATGGGACACGCGTTCCAACAAACTATTATGGATACCTTAATTCGTTATCAACGTATGCAAGGTAAAAATACTTTATGGCAAACCGGAATGGACCATGCGGGTATTGCCACACAAATGGTGGTAGAACGTAAAATTGCTGCCGAAGAAGATAAAACTCGTCACGATTACGGTCGTGAAGCTTTTATTGATAAAGTATGGGAATGGAAAGACGAGTCTGGAGGCACGATTGGCAAGCAAATGCGCCGTTTGGGTAACTCTATTGATTGGTCTCGCGAACGTTTTACTATGGATGATGGCATGTCTGAAGCGGTGCAAGAAGTTTTTGTTCGCTTATTTGAAGACGACTTAATTTATCGTGGTAAACGCTTAGTTAACTGGGATCCAAAATTCCATACCGCTATTTCTGATTTAGAAGTTGAGAACAAAGATAAAAAAGGTCACATGTGGTACTTACGCTATCCTTTGGCTGATGGCGTTAAAACCGCTGAAGGTAAAGACTACTTAGTGGTAGCGACAACTCGACCAGAAACTGTTTTAGGTGATACCGGTGTCGCGGTAAACCCTAAAGATGACCGTTATAAAGATCTGATCGGCAAACATATTTTATTACCTTTAGTTAATCGTTTAATCCCTATTGTTGGTGATGACCATGCTGATATGACCAAAGGTTCAGGTTGTGTGAAAATCACACCTGCACATGACTTTAACGATAATGAAGTCGGTAAACGTCATAATTTGCCATTAATCAATATTTTAGATAAAAATGCTGCTATTTTAGCAAGCGCTGAAGTTTATAAAAATAACGGCGAGCATTCTGATGCCTACAGCACTGAATTACCAAGTGAATTTGCAGGAATGGACCGTTTTGTTGCTCGCAAAGCCATTGTCGCTAAATTTGATGAGTTAGGTTTACTTGTTGAAGTAAAAGATCATGATTTGGTCGCGCCCTATGGTGATCGCTCAGGCGTGATTATTGAACCCTTATTAACCGACCAATGGTATGTTCGCACCGCACCTTTAGTGGGCCCTGCCGTTGACGCGGTAGCAACGGGTCAAATTGAATTTGTGCCTAAACAGTATGAAAATATGTACAACGCTTGGATGCGTGACATTCAAGACTGGTGTATTTCTCGTCAGCTTTGGTGGGGACATAGAATTCCAGCCTGGTACGATGAAGATGGTGGTGTTTATGTCGGTAGAACCGAAGCTGAAGTGCGTGCTAAATACACGTTAGCGGCAGATTTTGTTTTAAAGCAAGACGATGATGTACTCGACACTTGGTTTTCATCAGCATTATGGACGTTTTCTACCTTAGGCTGGCCAAGCAATATGGAAGATCTTAAAAAATTCCATTCAACTGATGTGCTTGTCACCGGCTTTGACATTATTTTCTTCTGGGTTGCCCGCATGATCATGATGACCATGCATTTCATTAAAGATGAAAATGGCCAACCACAAGTACCGTTCAAAAAAGTCTATGTTACCGGTCTTATTCGCGATGAAAATGGCGATAAGATGAGTAAATCAAAAGGCAACGTTGTCGATCCTCTTGATATGATTGATGGCATTGCCCTTGATGAGTTATTAGAAAAACGCACCGGCAACATGATGCAGCCAAAATTGGCGGCAAAAATAGCTAAGCTAACCAAGAAAGAATACCCAGCAGGTATTGAAGCTCATGGTACTGACGCATTACGCTTTACCTTAACCTCAGTTGCATCAACAGGCCGTGACATTACCTGGGACATGAAACGCTTAGACGGTTACCGTAATTTCTGTAATAAATTATGGAATGCGAGTCGTTACGTGTTAATGAATACCGAAGAGCAAGACTGCGGTAAAGTCGTTAATGGTCAACAAGGTGAAATGGAGTTTTCATTAGCTGACCGTTGGATATTAGGTCAATTCCAGCAAACCGTAAAAACTGTCCATGAATCTTTTGAAGCCTTTCGTTTCGATTTAGCTTCACAAGCACTATACGAGTTCACCTGGAACCAATTTTGTGATTGGTACTTAGAGTTAACAAAACCAGTATTGTTTAAAGGTAGCGAAGCACAGCAACGTGGTACTCGTCATACCTTAGTGACTGTGCTCGAAAGCTTATTACGCTTGATGCATCCTATTATGCCATTTATCACTGAAACAATTTGGCAACGTGTTGTGCCATTAAGTAACTTTGTTGCTGATAACAAAGGTAATGAAAACGCCAGTATTATGGTCCAGCGCTTTCCACAGTTTGATGAAAGCCAATGTGACCAGACGGCTATTGGTGATTTAGAGTGGGTTAAACAGTTTATTGTTGCTATACGTAATATTCGCGGCGAAATGGATATTTCACCCAGTAAAGAATTACCGGTACTACTTAAAAATGTTAATGCTAACGACCAACGTCGCTTAGATGAAAATCAACAGTTTTTAAGTGCCTTAGCTAAACTTGAAAGTATTACGGTATTAACAGACAAGGACAATGCACCCCTGTCTGCTACTGCTGTTGTTGGTGATTTATCAGTATTAATCCCAATGGCGGGATTAATTGATAAAGAAGCTGAGCTAGCCCGTTTAACAAAAGCGGTCGATAAACTAGAGAAAGACGCTGAGAGAACCCGTGGGAAATTAAGCAATGAAAAGTTTGTTGGTAAAGCTCCTGAAGAAGTTATCAACAAAGAAAAGACCAAGTTAACTGATACCGAATCGGCCTTAGCCAAGCTTGCTGAACAAATAGTACAAATTTCGGCGTTGTAAGCGTTGTTTATCTTATGATTGATAATAATAATGATTCTCAATCATAAATATCTAATAAAGCCAGCATCTTAGCTGGCTTTTTTATGTCATAAAAAAGTCATCAAATCTTAAGATTTTTATAGGATTTCAAGAAAATATTGTGCTAACATACTTTCGCGTTGAGTTTTTGCGTTTCGGGAGAAGGATATTTCAACTATTTACCTTAATTTAACAAGGTCGATTATTGATTAACCTCAGACGCTACTAGTTTGTGTTATTGGAAACCTTTCTCTGTCTGTACTTTTATAGGTAGAGAGCATTTACTCCGTATATTTCATAGTGGATAATCCACTTATTACTATTTTTTAATTAATGACCTACGGGAAATGTTGACATGTCTGATTCAGTAACTGGTAAAGTAAAATTTTTTAACGAATCTAAAGGATTCGGTTTCATCGAGCAAGATAACGGACCTGACGTTTTTGTTCACTTCAGCGCTATCTCTGGTGACGGTTTCCGTACACTAACTGACGGCCAAGCTGTTACTTTTACTATCAAGCAAGGACAAAAAGGTCCTGAAGCTGAAAACGTAATTGCTTCTTAATAACGACTTATTGTAGTTATTAAAGGATCTTAGGATCCGAATAAAAAAAGCGGAACAATGAAAATTGTTGCGCTTTTTTTTATACTAAAATTCAACCCACCACGTTTTTTAAAGAACCCACATACCTTCAAACACCCCGTTGCTATCAAAGCCATTAACAAAGTCATTACTAAAGATCATCAAAAACGCATCAGTGATTGAACAAGAGTATGTGTTCTTATTGCTATGAGTTAATTTGTACGGCTGGGCCGATGAATCGCGTTTTAAAAGAACTTATTGGCGCAGCCATAGTGTTTGTTAATTAATAAAAAGAAGTGAGCTAATGAAGGGAGGTTTACAATAGTGACACCGTTATTAAATAGCGCAGCGGAAACACCCGTGAAAGGTATCAGCAAGGCTATAAAATACGGTGCCTTATTTTAGTTAGTGAGTTATCTCTGCAGAAATGATATCTACAATCGCATCAATATGCATTTCATCGGTATTTAAAGCTGGAATATAATGATACGTTTCACCACCAGCACCAATAAACATATCTCGGTTTTCGTGCACTAACTCTTCTAAAGTTTCTAAACAATCAGCACTAAATGCTGGGCTAATAATAGCGACATGCTTATTATCAGCAGCAAGATCAACAAGCGTTACATCGGTATAAGGTTGTAACCACTCTGCTTTACCAAAGCGTGACTGAAAGGTCATCACAAAATCATCCTCGGTAAAGGCTAACGCTTCCATTAATAAACGCGTTGTCTTTGCACAACAACAATAATAAGGGTCACCCTGCTCTAAGAAATACTTAGGCATACCATGAAAAGATAATACTAACTTATCCGGCTTACCATGTTCGGCAATATGCTTATTTACACTTTGCGCAAGGGCCGCTATGTATTTAGGGTTGTCATGATAACCACTAATAAAACTTAAACTTGGGATCCAACGCCACGATTTAATTTTATTAACGACCGCATCGAAAGTAGAACCAACCGTTGGACCTGCATACTGAGGATACAGAGGTAAAGTAATTATCTTACTGACTCCTGCAAGTTGTAATCTGTCTAAAGCATCATCGATTGTAGGCTTACCATAACGCATTGCCAACTCAACTCTGACATCATCACCATATTTCTCAGTGAGAACTTTAGCGACTTCGTCTTTTTGCTGTTGGCTAATAACTAATAAAGGTGAGCCTGATGGTGTCCAAATACTTTCATAGAGCTTTGCTGATTTTTTAGGCCGAACCCTTAAAATAATGCCATGCAAGATCATTAACCAAATAAGTCGAGGTATTTCAACGACCCGAGGATCAGATAAAAACTCGCCTAAGTAGCGTCTCAAAGCTGATGCAGTAGGCGCTTCAGGTGTGCCAAGATTGGTGAGTAAAACACCAACTTTAGCCGTTTTATTATGTATTTCTTTGGTACGGCCGTGAAAACGTCCACTAAATTTAGGCATGAATTCGATACTCTATTTTTTAAATGACGACAGAAAGACAACGGGTAAGCTTACCCTAACACACCAAACAAGAATCAGTTCATCTGATGTGTTAAAAGGCTCAAACCCATACTATATTTAAATTATGGAACGATATTACTAATGACTAAATTCAATTGCTCTGTAGTCGTTACTGGCACATTGTTAAGTTCAGCTTTGAAATCACCTGATTTAATACCAGCGCCGCCTGAAGCAGAAACGACTGCATAAATGTGTACCACATCGACATCACTCAACTTAGCTTGTGGCGTCATTGCACTTGCATCATTAAGTACTATGGTTATGGGTAAATCACTCGCGACTAATTTAACGGCGGCAAGAGGCATACGCCCCCGAGAAGTATCTGCAGATATAGCATAAATGAAAACCGTTTTATCATCACCCACTGACAGCAAGGTTTGTATTTCATCGCTTAATGTAACGTTAACCGTTAGCTTGGGACCAGCAATACTTGGTTCGATTTGACTGTTAGCATCGTCGGTCATATTGGGTTGGGCTATACGCTTTTTCGCTTCATCAATAACTTCAAGCAATGCTTGCTTATTGACATTCTTTTTATCTGAATCAACAACACGTTGCCAATGAGAAATAGCCACTTGATACTTACCAGCAGTAAAACTATGCATACCGAGTAATATATTTGTGGAAGGATCACTCGGGTCTATCGTTAAAGCCTGATCAATAAATCCTTGCACCCTTGCATCAATTTGTTGTTCGTTCTTATAGTAAATCGCTTGGGCTTTAGCACCAAACACATCGGCTTGCGGGCCTTCAATGCGTAAGACTTGGTCATAAGCTTTTACTGCACTGTCAAATTCACCGACGGTGACTAAAGATTGACCTAAAGCGTACCAAGCATCTGAGTTGTCTGGTTCGGTTTTAGTGACATCCATTAAGCGTTTTAATTCATTAATAGTTTGTTGTTCCGCATTAGCCGATTGCTGCATTGGTTCTTGAGGCGTCATTGTTGTCAATTTTTCATAAGTGCCTATTTCAGCATATAGATAAAAACTAAAAGCTAAAATAAAAACAGACAAGCCAACAGGCCAAGCCATAGCTAATACTTTAGTGTCTTGTGGCGTTTTATCTGCAAGATCTTGATTTTCCATATCTTGCAATAAAGTATTATCGAGCTCTGTTAATAAATATTGGTAATTTTCATCATCAATATTATTTTGCTGAAAGTCTTTTTCTATCTCAGCTTTATGTTCGTGATATAAGCGCACATTAGTTTCGTCACGCTGAGTATCATCAATCGAGATGTTGTTTTGGTGTTGTTTAATAAATGGTGCCCACACTACTGCTAAAACCAGCAATAAAAAGACAATAATGATAAAGATTAATTCCATGAGACAGCCTTATTTATGCTTTAGAATTTGATCAAGCTTATTTTTTTGATCATTGCTTAATGGTTGTTGGGCATTTTTAACTGGCTTTCGACGAAGAATAATAACGACGACTATCACACCAATAAATAATAGCCCTGCAGGGCCGTACCATAAAAGATAAGTTAAGCTAGAGACCCTAGGGCGATATAAAACAAACTCACCGTAGCGTGACACCATAAAATCAACAATTTCCATATCGGCCTTACCTTGTTGAAGCATGTCATAAACTTCACGGCGAAGATCTGCGGCAATAGGTGAATTAGAATCAGCCAAATTTTGATTCTGACATTTAGGGCAACGTAATTCTTTATTAAGGGCATTAAAACGAATTTCGGTGACCTTATCTTTAAAGACATAAGTATCAACCGGGCTGGCTAGAACAAATGAACTCAGCAAGGTAACAGTCGTTAAAAATACAGCAACTAACAATTTATTGAACATCATTACTGGCTTCCTTTGATCGTTGACGAAGCTAAAAATTCTGCTTCTATTTGAGTGATAAGTGGCTCAAATTCGTTTTGCCAAACTTGTGGAGTTAATGGACCCGCATAACGTTTGCGAATAATATTACTGTGGTCCACCACAAAAGTTTCTGGTGCTGCGTATACACCTAAATTAACACTTAATTTTCCCTCTTCGTCAAAGGCCGAGAATTGATAAGGATTACCTAACTCGGTTAACCATTTTGCCGCATCAACACGTTGATCATCATAATTTAAACCATAAATAGTAAAACGATTTGTTTTAGACAATTCGTTCAAGTATTCGTGCTCATAACGACACGATGGACACCAAGTTCCCCAAACATTCACCAGTTTTATACCCGGTTTAAAGTCAGCTGTCGTAACAGTTCGATCAGCGTTTAATACCGAGTGTAAACTGAACTCAGGGAATTTTTTGCCAATCAACGCAGAAGGTAGTTCAGTCGGATTAAGCGATAAACCGCGAAATAAAATAGCCCCTAAAGCAATAAACAATATCAGTGGAATTAAACGAATTAACTTACCCATTACGCATTTCCCTGATTATTTGTTGCTAGTTCATCAGCGCTAGCTGTGTTTATTGACTTTTTATTGGTGGTCTTACTGACTTTTTTACGACGGTAGCGCTTGTCTAATATCGCTAAAAACCCACCAAACGACATAAATATTGCACCCAACCATATCCAACGAACAAAGGGTTTGTAATGAACACGAACTGCCCAAGCATTTCCTTCTAAGGGATCACCTAATGCCACATAAATATCACGGAATAAACCTGGGTCAATACCCGCTTCAGTCATTCCCATGGTCTGTACTAAGTATGTGCGACGTTCAGGTTTCAAAAGCGTAACAAAATCACCATTATTGTACACTTCTATCTGACCTTGTTCGGCACTGTAGTTAGCACCTTTTACTTGCTTAATACCTTTAAAAGCGATTTCATAATCGGTATCAGAAATTTGAACTTTTTCATTAATGTGCATTTTTACGTTAGTTTCACTTTCATAAACAGAGACTATCGTTACACCAACGATAGTGATCGCTATCCCCATGTGAGCACAGGTCATGCCCCACTGGCTTAATGTCAGCTTAGAAAATTTCCCTTTGTCATTACCCGAGTTTATTTGATTCGTTAATTCTTTAAGAACGACCAGAAAAACCCAACAGGCTAAACCTATACCCATACTAACCAAGGGCACAAATTCACCACCGTATAAAAATGGGAAAGCAAGACCAACAATAACGCTGATCACTAGTGGACTCATCATTTGTTTGCGCAATTCACCTTGCTTAGCTTTTTTCCAGCGAATTAACGGACCAATTCCCATGACAACAAAAAGCAAACTCATGATCGGCACAAACACCGCATTGAAATACGGAGGCCCAACAGAAATTTTTCCTAAGCCCATAGAATCAACCAACAACGGATATAAGGTGCCCAATAAAACAGTAACCGTTGCCACAACTAAGATAATGTTACAAATAAGCAGTGCCGTTTCACGAGAATACAAGGCAAAACGACTAAACGTTTGTACTGTACTTGCTCTAAAGGCATAAAGTGTTAATGAACCACCGACCGCAATCGCCAGTAATAATAAAATAAATAAACCACGACCAGGATCTGCGGCAAATGAATGTACAGAAGTGATAACACCTGAACGTACTAAGAAAGTACCCAATAGGCTTAAACTAAAGGCAAATATTGCTAATAACACGGTCCAATTCCTGAACGTACCACGTTTTTCAGTCACGGCTAATGAATGAATAAGTGCTGTACCAACCAACCATGGCATAAAGGAAGCATTTTCTACGGGATCCCAAAACCACCATCCGCCCCAGCCAAGTTCGTAGTAAGCCCACCAACTACCTAAAGCGATACCTAAAGTTAAAAATATCCATGCGGCAACAGTCCAAGGTCTTGCCCATCGAGCCCAAGCAGCATCTAACTTGCCGCACATTAACGCAGCAACAGCAAAAGCAAAAGCAACAGAGAAACCGACGTAACCTAAATAAAGCATCGGCGGGTGAATAATTAAGCCAATGTCTTGCAGTAATGGGTTTAAATCGCGACCTTCTGTGGGGACCATTGGCCATAAGCGTTCAAAGGGGTTAGAAGTTAATAGCGTAAACAGCATAAAGCCAACGGCTACCATACCCAAGACAGCTAATACCCTAGCAATAAAGGCTTCGTCGATGCCTTTACTGAATTTAGCAACAGCGGCAGTCCAAGCGGTTAGTGAGAAAACCCACAATAACAGCGAACCTTCATGCCCCCCCCATACTGCACTTATTTTAAAATAATAAGGTAAATGAGAATTTGAATGACCTGCAATATATTTGACCGAAAAATCGTCAACGACAAAGCTCCAACCGAGAATAATAAGACTAATGGCTGTAAAGGCAAACATGCCAAAGGTTAAGGGTTTAGCATAGCCGACTAATCGCTCTTGATGACTTGCCAATCCTACTAATGGAATAATACTTAAACATATTGCAAAAGCTAAACCAATTATAAGGGCGAAATGTCCTAACTCAGGGAGCATTACTTCAGGGATCATTACTTTCTCCGATTCAGCGTATTTACTGAATACAAAAATTATCAATTAAAGACACCATTAATATGGCGTTTTAGTGAGTTTGTTGTTCAATTAACGGTAAATAGCAAGTTAAAGAAAAACAATTCAAACTAAAAATTTTGGTAATTCTAGCACTATATGGTGAGTAATTTCATTAATGTAATACGAAAATAAATGATTAATTTTCTCATTGCTAGGGCTAGCCTTTACCGACCGATATAGTATGATAATACTCAACTTGGTATTACGATCTAAATCAACTCTTTATGTAGCAAAATACGTTAATATTTGTTCCATAAATTTGGTATTTAAATTATTCAAAAAGTGATTCTTTTGGCAAACTCTCAAAATATTCAACCACCGAACGAACGAACGAATAAGCAAGTATTGCTCTGTGCTAACGAATTAACGTGTATTCGTGAAGATAGAATATTATTTGAAGCACTTAATTTTTCAGTATCTAGCGGTGATATTATACAGGTGGAAGGCCCAAATGGATCAGGTAAAACTAGCTTATTACGTATTTTAGCGGGTTTATCTCAACCCTATGACGGTAGCGTGTTATTCCAACAAGAAAATATTGTTGACCATGGAGATGCCTTTCATCAAAACTTACTCTATTTAGGACATTTACCGGGTGTAAAAGGTGAAATGACCGCTCAAGAGAACCTAGTATTTAATCTTGCCTTGCATGGCAATGACATTTCAACAGCAGAAGAAACGTTAGAAAAAGTAAACTTGTTAGGTTTTGAAGATGCCCTTGCTTCACATTTAAGTGCCGGGCAGCATCGCCGTATTGCACTTGCACGTTTATGGCAAAGTACCGCGCCTATTTGGATATTAGACGAACCTTTCACCGCCATCGATAAGCGTGGTGTCAATACATTAGAGCAATTGTTTCTCGCACATGCTCAGCGTGGTGGCTGTGTTATATTGACCACACACCAAGACTTATCATATCCTGAAGATAAGGTGAAAAAAATCACTTTAGATTACCGATTTTATTAGAGATAATAACATGACAACCGTTCATAATTTATCATATACGTCCGCTTTTAGCTTAATCATCAAAAGAGATCTTACAATTGCTTTTCGTCATCGCGACGATATTATTAATCCACTGTTATTTTTTATCATTGTCGTGACTTTATTCCCACTTGGTATTGGTCCTGAGTCGACAACTTTAGCGCGTATTGCACCTGGTATTATTTGGGTTGCGGCTTTACTTGCGACATTATTATCACTCGACCGCTTATTTAAATCTGATCACGAAGATGGTTCTTTAGAACAAATGATGCTGAGTCCTCATCCCATATTTATATTAGTACTGGCTAAAATTATTGCGCATTGGTTGGTTACTGGCTTACCCCTTATTTTTATTGCACCGTTACTTGCCGTATTATTACATTTAAATGAAAATAGCTATGGGGCATTAATGCTAACATTATTACTCGGCACCCCTGTGCTCAGTTTATTAGGTGCTATTGGTGTTGCATTAACTGTCGGTATTAAAAAAGGTGGGGTCTTACTCAGTTTATTAGTCTTACCGCTTTATATTCCAATATTGATTTTTGCGACTAGTGCCATAGATACTGCGGCAATGAACTTACCTTACAGCGGACAACTTGCTATAATTGCCGCATTGTTTTTTGGCTCCTTAACCTTAGCCCCCTTTGCTGTTAGTGCAGCATTAAAAGTGAGTACTAACTAATGTGGAAATGGCTACATCCTTATGCAAATCCTGAAGTGTCGTATCGCTTTGTCGGTAAACTATTACCTTGGATTGCAAAGATTACGATCACTTTACTCACTATTGGCATTATCTGGGCGTTAGTTTTTGCGCCAGCTGATTATCAACAAGGTGACAGTTTTAGAATTTTTTATATCCATGTGCCAACAGCTATATTATCAATGAGTATATATTTAGCTATGGCATCAGCGGCTTTTTGTAGTTTAGTCTGGCAGTTCAGGCTGGCTGATGCATCGGCAGCAGCCATGGCACCCGTGGGAGCTGTTATTACCGCTATAGCATTATTTACCGGCGCCGCTTGGGGTAAACCTATGTGGGGAACTTGGTGGATATGGGATGCGCGCTTAACGTCTGAATTAGTGCTACTTTTTCTCTATCTAGGTGTTATTGCTTTACACAATGCCTTTGAGGATAAAAACCTTGCAGGTAAAGCCGCAGGCATTCTATCACTCGTTGGCGTTGTCAATATTCCTATTATTAAGTATTCTGTCGAATGGTGGAATACCCTTCATCAAGGAGCAACCGTAAGTAAAATGAGTGCTCCCTCAATGAGTATGGATATGTTCTGGCCATTTGTTATCTGCTTTTTAGGTATCGCCATGTTGGTAACATTTGTTATTTCTATCCGTTTTCGTACCGAAATATTAGCACGTAATAGTATGCGTCCTTGGGTACGTGAATTGATCACCGCAGAGGGCATTAAATAATGCAGTTTGATAGTATTTCAGCCTTTTTTGATATGGGCGGTTATGCTTTTTTTGTTTGGTTATCTTATGGCGTTAGTGCTTTTTTATTAGCCGCGTTAATTTATAGCAGTCTTAGCAACCATAAAAAAGTTAAACAAAAAATAGCACTTCGTTTACAGCGCGAGAAGAAGTTACGCAAAGCGGCTCAACAAAATTCAGCGCAAGCAGAGCAAACTGATAGCAAGACCGCAGTTTTAAAAAATTTACCCAAAAACTCTAATAAGGTTGTTTCATGAATCCACGTCGTAAGAAACGTTTAACCATCGTTATATCTATTTTAGTCGGCCTAAGTGTCGTTGCTGGATTTGTGCTTTATGCATTAAGTCAAAATATAGATCTTTTCTATAAACCCTCTGAAATATATCAGGGTAAAGATGATACCGGCATAAAACCTATTGACGGCCAACGTCTTCGCATTGGTGGTTTAGTGGTACCTGGAAGTGTTAAGCGTGACCCATCAAGTTTAGACGTGACTTTTGAACTTGTAGATATGAGAATGCCAATAGTTTTTCATGATTCTGACCCTGTCATTAAAGTACATTATGACGGCATACTGCCTGATTTATTTCGTGAAGGCCAAGGTATAGTCGCAAATGGTATGTTAGTTAATGGCAATTTTATTGAAGCCTCTGAAGTATTAGCTAAACATGACGAGAACTACATACCGAAAGAATTAGCTGATGACATGGGTGAAAAGCATCAAAAACCCAGTTACAGTAAAGAACAGTTAGAAAAGAAAACCTACTAGTAAAAAACAAAAACGCTACACCAAGATAAATATTATATTTATCTTGGTGTAGCGTTTTTTATTGTAAAATTTAAACGATTAATCGTTTAGCTAAGCAACATCATAAGCCGAAATAATACGATCACCGATTTTATTAAGAATGTTAATCTCACCTTCACAAACAGCAATAATCGACTTACCTTTCTTAAAGCTTTCAGGAATAACCACACGCCCTTCTGCAGATTGTAAAAATGATTCAATCTTATGTAAAAGTTCTAGAGAGTCATCACTGTAATAAATCAAGGTTACTATCTTTTCTTGGTAGATTTGCATTATTCACTCTTATTATTGTTGAGTTATAAATTTATCAAGTTAAAGTCACTTATAAACTTTATTGTTCAGCAATGGCTAAAAATAAAAAATCAGTAAACCTTGTATCCAAACAAAGTAACACAGCAAAAAATACAAAGCTAATTATACAATTAAATCAATAAGTTAAGTTAATACTAAGTTAACTCGGAGTTATCTTTAAGCAATTGTTGTATCTTGCTGTAAATTTTAAGTAAAAAAAAACCCTGAGTATAAAACCCAGGGTCGATCAAATTAGATCGTTTAACGCATCCTCAACTAGTGAGATCGGATATCCATGTGGATAAATTTTTTAAAATATTTAGAAACTGTCCAGAGAATCTATATTATTTCCAACTTTTCATTTTATGGCCCTTAAGCGCATAAAATAGAATAAATAAATAACAAGGTAACATCACAATATAACCCCCTTGTTGACCGAGTGATGAACCGCTTGCCAAGCCCCAAAATAGTGGACCAAATGCCCCTCCTGAAATACCCATAACTAATAATGCCGAGCCCACGCTGGTTAATTTCCCCATACCAGAGAGTGCTAATGGGAAAACAGCAGGCCAAACAATCGCATTAGCTAAACCAAGCAATGCAATAAGCATCAAGGTATCAGGTAGTTCTGCTCCTCCAAAAGGAACAAGAATTATATTAGCGATAGCGTATGAATTATTGTCACCAAAGACCACACCTAAACTTAGCAGCAACCCCAGCAGGGCTGAAACAGTTAAGGCTTTTTGTTGAGAAATAAAACGAGGAATTAAAAAGATACCTAATATATAACCTACCACCATACATATCATAGTGTATGAGGTCATTATGCTGTAATTTTCAACGCCTAGAGACAAGGCAAACGTACCTATTGTGTCGCCGGCTATTACTTCAACCGCAACGTAGAAAAAGATAGTTAATACACCTAATGCTAGATTGGGGTGAGATAATGCTTCTTTAATATGTCCTTTGCTATTTGCTCCTTCTTCCTCATCTTCACTGGGTAATTCTGGAAGTGATGACTTTTTCACAGCAAAACCGAGTAAACCAATGAAAATCGCCATACCTAAATAAGGAAGTACCAACGAGTTAGCCATCTCATCAATACTGGCTTGGGTTAGTACTTCGGTTGAATGACCTTCAAAGCCACTCAAAATTAAGGCGGTAAAGACTAAAGGCGCAATAACACCGGCACCTTTGTTTAAAATTCCCATAACACTAATACGTGCTGCAGCAGATTCTTCAGGCCCTAAACGGACAACATAAGGATTAACAGCTGTTTGTAATAAAGTAATACCCGAGCCCATCACTAACTGAGCAAACAAAAACAAAGCAAAAATTTGGGTTTGAGCAGCAGGAATAAATAATAAGCCAGCTACCATCATGGTGGCCATTCCCAAGGCCATACCATTTTTATAGCCTACTTTACGAATAATCGTCGCCGACGGCAGTGCAGTAAAAGTAACGGCAATGTAAAAAGAGAATAATATTAGTGATGCTTGAAATGGTGTCAGCTGGAGTATTTGTTTAAGGTAGGGCATTAATGACCCATTAAGCCATGTCGCAAAGCCTAGTATAAAAAAGAGTACCGCGACAATTGCCATAGGCAGTGCATTACTTTTTGGTTTATCACTTGTTATTATCTGTTCCATATATTCCTCAATATTTATCTTGTTATTATTGTTTTATGATAGGTTAAGTTAGTTAGTTTCTATAAATAGCTTGCCCAGAGATCCATGTCGATTTCACGGTAAAATTATCGTTAAGCTCAACAAAGTCAGCTTGACTACCTATTGTTAAACTGCCACGAATATCACTTTGCTTAATATAATTGGCTGGGTATTTTGAGGCCATTCTAAGCGCTTCATCTAAAGGTAACCTCAGGCCTAAATGAGTATTAGCTACTGCTTGCGCCATATTCAGCACCGACCCTGCCAACTCCCCTGTTGTTGACGTTAACTTGCCATTTTTAAGCCGCACTTTTTTACCAACTAAAGTAAACTCAACATCGCTTGTACCTACCGGTGGCATTGCATCAGTTACTAAGAAAACCCTTCCTACTGGTTTAGTTTTCAGCGCTAATTTACAGCTCTCGTAATTAACATGATGACCATCAACAATTAAGCCACAACTTGCTTGATCATTGAGCAAAGCACAACCCGTTACACCCGGCTCTCTGCCCTGTATTGCCGACATAGCATTATACAAATGAGTAAATCCGTCAGCACCCGCTTCTAACGCTTTTTGTGCGGTGTTAAAATCAGCATTGGTGTGGCCTAAACACACCTTAATACCCAACGAAACCATGCGAGCAATGTCATCAACATTTACCGTTTCAGGGGCAAGTGTCACCAGTATTTGCCCAATATCTTTACGTTCAAGCACTTGCCACTCTTGTGGTGAAATGGCGCGAATGTGCTCTTCGATATGTGCACCTTTTTTAGCAACAGATAAATGTGGGCCTTCAAAGTGAATACCAATAATACCAGGTGTTTTTTCTGCCATTGCTTCTGCCATTGCTTCTGCAGCCTGTTGCATCACTGATATTTTATCGGTTATAAGGGTAGGTAACATCGCTGTAGTACCAAACTTGGCATGAGCGGCCATGATAGTTTTAATGTTTTTTAATGATGGTGAGTCGTTAAATAGTGCACCTCCACCTCCGTTGACCTGTAGATCAATAAAGCCTGGGACCACTAAACCATCAAGCACATCATCAACGTCAGAGATATTATTATCAAATGCTGTGATTTTTCCATCGGTGATCGTTAACACTTGATGGTCAATAAAATTTTGCCCATCAAATAATTTTTTAACGTAAAGACGAAATATAGTCATAGCAATGCTTGTTCCTTAAATTCTATCAATTAATTGGCTAGGCTTTACTGTAAAGCAAGTTGTTGTTTAGCGTAAATTACTGAACCAACTTCTGGTGGATGCTTTGGCTCGATCAGTTGTCGTTTAATATCTTTATCTAACCAAGGCTTTATTCTTGGTGTTAAGCCACCAATTAATGCAATGGCAGGTGGATTTTGCTTTAATAACTGCCTGGCCACATGGCTAATATATTCAGCGCCTTGTGCAACAATATCTAACGCAATTTTGTCACCTTCTTCTGCAGAGTCAAAAACCAAATTAGCCATACGGGCATAAAAAGCGGCTGGCTTACCAGCAATCACTTCGACTAATTCAACATCATCTTTGACATTTAATAACGCTAATACTTTGTCATTAATGGATGAATGAGGAATGAGACCATCAAGTGATAACAAAGATTGTTTTGCTGCCTGTAACCCAAACCATGCACCGCTACCTTTATCCCCATGAGGAAAACCATGAGCGCCAACAATATAAGGATGGCCATCAACATATGAAAAGCCACATGAACCAGTCCCCGTTATCATCACTGCACCGTCTTTACCATCGTGAGCTCCAAGACAAGCAATAAGTAAATCAGTGGCAAGATACATCTTTTTAAACGGATGCTGCCAGTTTGACATTTGCTCAAATAAAACCGGTAAATTCACCCCAGCAAGACCAACACCGGCAATTATATTACCGAGCTCACTTTCATCAATTCCGGCATTTTTAAGTGCTAATTTAGCCGACTCAGCAATTGAATTTATAGCTTGTTCATAACCGTGCAACGGGTTAGCAGGCCCCGCAATGCCAGTACCTAATATTTTATTATCATTCGACATTAGGATAGCTTTGCATTTGCTGCCACCGCCATCTATGCCTAAGAATATTTCGTTGTTGCCGCTGCTGCTCAGCATGTTGACCTCATGTCTCTATATTTATTATTTTAATCACAATGCTTAATAAACAGCCAGTGTCTAAAATGTAATCTGATTTTATCTTAACGACAAATGACAGCGTTGTCATTTGTTTTTTTAATAAAAATGCTTTTTTTATTTTTCTATTACAAAATAAATAATGAATAGTCTGATTAAGCGGGCTTTATTAACTAGCCCGCCAAGAGCGTAAACCATAAATTAGTGGTTATTAATCGTTACTGCCCGACCTTTACGTTGTCCATCAAAGCTAATGCTGCGAACGTTTACTGTGCCCTCGATAGCTACTGGCCCTTGGTAACGAGTCCAATTGCCCGCCGATACTTGATACTCAATAGCGATACCAGGAAAAGCAATATTGGCATAAAGTTTCCCTTCTTTTACGATGGCACCTACGGTAGGTAATCGATAAAAAATGTTATCATTTTCTAATTTAATTAAGGCTTTTTGACCGATAGTATTCGCAAATAATTGCCACTGTTGATCGCGCAGGGCTTTTTTCTCTGCAGTAAAAAATTTAGTTGCCTGACTGTATTTAGCCCCCTGATAATTATAAGGAACTGCCCAATCAGCTAAGTGCCATGCACGCTCGGCTAAAGCAAACAGTCGTGGAAATAATTTATATTGCGCCGTATGGTCAGTACGAGTATTTTCACTCCATAACTGCCCTTGGATACCGAGGAAACGATTACCTAACTTCATCGGGGTTTGGCTATCATCGGCTTGATAAGGATTGTCTTGACGGTCCAACCAAAACTCCGCATGAATAGGTAAATTGTCGGGTATGAATTGAAAGACTTTTTCGGTGTTAGTGTGGCGAGAGGCCCAATAATAACCATGTTCTTTGGGATCAGCTTCATAAGGGAAATCAAAATAAAGTACATCAGGTGATGACAGCACAACTTGCCAATCTCTATTGACTAATTGATGGGTTTTGTTATGACCTCCCCACGCTAACGTATCCCAAGCGTTCGACTGAACAATAGCCGGCATATTCTCTTTGCGGGTATGCTCCATACCATCGCTCCAACCTGCGGTTTCTATGTCTAATGCTGATAAAATACCAGCAACACGCTCAATAAAATAAGCACCAAGTTCACTCATTTTTTTAACACCTTTATCGTTATTGGCAATAAAGTCTTTACAGGCTTGAGACTCTATCCAAGCGCCCGCAGTTTCATCTGCGCCAATGTGATAACGCGTTAACGGTTGACCACCATCAGCATGAATTTTCTTAACTTGAGTCATCACTTCAGTCACAAAATCGTAAGAAGACTCTAAACAAACGTTGATGGTATTATCATTGTAAAATTGCACGGATGAATAGACCGTTGGGTCATTAGCATCATGGAGGATAAACTGTTTTGCTTTGTCATCTTGCTCAGCTATGGCGTATTTCTTGGTACGCGCTGCCATCGCTTTAATTGCAGCACGTGAATGCCCTGGCATATCTAAAGAGGGGATCACTTGAATATGGCGAGCCGTTGCTGCTTGTAATATCTCTTGATAGTCAGCCACAGAATAATAGCCATTGACTTCACTTTTAGGGTCAATACCCGCGCCCAGTTGTGGTAATAAACAATTTTTATCGTTTAAATCAAAACAGCGCCTGCTACTCACTTCGGTTAACTCGGGGAGCGAGGGGATTTCTAATCGCCAGCCTTCATCATCACCTAAGTGTAAATGTAGCTTATTAAGTTTATAAGCTGCCATTTGATCAAGCAGGGTTAAAATAAACGTCTTATCGTGAAAGTTACGCGCAACATCAATTAACAAACCGCGAAACTCATAATGAGGTTCATCATTAACCGTTAACACAGGTACTTGCGTTGAACCTAAGGTGATTAAGCTTGATAGTGATTGCAAGCCATTAAAAACACCAGCGCCGTCAACACCTGTGATCTTAATATCTGTTGTGGTGATGTCTAATTGGTAACTGCCAATCATTTTGCTGTTGTCTTCAAGCAGCCTTAACGTGACAGGCTTGCCTTGAGTATTATTAGCAATACCTAAGGTGTCTAAGCGAGTAATGGCTACGATAACATCATCTTTGTCGACATTGCCATAATCAAGATGAATACCAGAAGTAAGACTAAGCTGAGCATTATTCTTACTATAAATAACCGACTTCGGCGTAGGTATAATCACCTTGCTCACATCGAGCTTTTGCTCACCTAATTGAGTATTTCTTTGATATAAACTTGCCGCATCAAGCCACTGAGTAGAATCTTGGGCGGTGCGTTTAAACTGCTTTTCAACATCAGTGAACGGCACCACATAAGGGAGTACTTCTAATCCTGTTTCACTGTTTGAATATGGCTTGGTACTGGCTATAACGCGTGGCTGTAAATTATTTGAACTGACAATATAGTTAGGTAAAGCATCTGTTTCAGACAACGACCAAAACATAGCTCTAAACAATAAGGTTTTGGTTTCACCTGCAGTAAAGCCTTTAAACTTATCATTCAACAATATTTTATGTAAATCGCCATTAATATGAACAACAAAAAATTCATCACTTTCAAAGGATTGAATAGGCGCAATTTGGCTAAAGTGAATATGCCAATCATTACTAGTTATAGATTGAGTCGCGGTGAAACTTAGCTCAACTTCAAAGCAATTACCGTCGGCGATATTTATATCACACTTATCACTGGGTATATTGGTCAATACTTTATACTTAACATTGAGCGTTTCAGCAATCTTGTCAATATCAGTTTGAGTCGCTTTAACTAAGCGTTTAAGTAATACATCTTGCTGGGTCTTGTCATTGGTCGTAGCGGAATGAGTTGGTGATTTTTCACAGCCGAATAAATTTATGCTCGTTACCAAAAATAAGACAATGAGTTGTCTGTTCATGTTTTTCTTACTCACAAGTTTAGGTTAATCAATAGAATGCCAAAACTTCTTCGGGGTTCAGGCTCCATTGTAATTAGTCGATATTGATGTTTAGTTTTCGCTAAGGCTAATTAACTTCGCGATCCGCTGGGTAGAAAACAAACAACTATATATCGCAGCAAGAAACCCTTTGTCTTTTAATTCTTGGTAGTCTGAATCATTTAAATCTTTAAAGGCTTCTTCATCGATGGAATATAACCCCGTTACCGTGAACTCTTTAGCGTTAATAGGTTTAATCGTTAATGATTGAGAAGAGAGTAAACTTTTATCTACCATTGTATTGATAAAAAGTTGCGTTGCATTAAGCTGTGAATTAGCTCGAGCAAGATTTTCTGTGACTTGTACTAAATACTTTGTTTGCTCACCCGTATCAGTAAACAATGCTTCGCCATCGCTCTCTGATACCGTTTGACTGTCTAAATCAATACCCACAACAAAATTATTAGGTTGTTCAACAGACGACGATAATACAAAAGGGAAGTTAGTCAAATGCTGAGGAACATATAAAGCATTCCAGCCCTCTTTTTTATGAAACAAATTTTCCTGCGGCTTTAAGCCAAGTAACGCAACTAAGTGGAAACGTCCTGTTTCTGCATCCTTAATAAAAACAATAGGATATTCCGCCTGAACTTGCGGCAATTCAAAAACGGAAATAGGGGTAACATGGCTATTAGCACTATGTGCATAACTAGGGTCTACTTTTACTTTCAGTGCTTGATGCTGACTTTTATTGAGTGGCGATAAGTTAGCCATGTATTTCTCCAGTAATATTTATTTTATATTTTTATATTTTTATATTTTTTGAAAACCAAAAGCCCTTACCTTATTCAGTAAGTCTCTATTGGTTGGCAGATTATTTTGTAGCTGTTGTTTTAATTTAGCATTTTTCTTTAAAATGCTTTCAAGCATACGATGTTCATTAAACGTTGAAGCGTTATATTCTAATGCTTGTACGTAGCCCATGCCGTGCAAAACATATTGGTAGCTGTCTTGAATAAAAGGTTCAAAGGTATTTTGAAAATCATATTTACTCACCGGACGATGTTTCCAATTATCGAGTTGTTCTAATAAACTTTCTGGTACGGAATTTAGAGACTTATTTTCTAACCAAAAACTTTCTTGTCGTTGAGATAAAAAATAATGTAACTTAATAAAGTCTATCGTCCTTTTCCAACGGTAGTGAAATGAGTCATTAAATGTTTTTTCAACTGCAGGTAATTGTCGCTTATTACGAGGAAATAATTCACACAGCATATTGGCTGAAGCCTCAATAAGAAAAATAGCTGAAGCCTCTAAGGGCTCAACAAAAGCGGCAGACATGCCTACTGCCACACAGTTTTTTTCCCAAAATTTGTTTCTATACCCTGATGAGATTTTTAACCTTCGCGCTGACAGTTGTTCTGCTTGTGGACCAATATAATCACGTAATGTTTGCTCTGCTTGATCATGACTGACAAAATCAGAACAATAAACATAGCCAGTACCACGCCTATTTGACAACCCTATGTCCCATGTCCAACCCGCAGAATGTGCTGTTGAAATAGTAGAACTACTTATAGCATCCTCTTCATTTTGATAAGGTACTTGTATCGCTATCGCATTATCGGTAAATAAAACGTCATTAATTGGCGTAAACCCGACCCCTAAAGCTTCACCTAACAATAAGCAGCGCCCCCCCGTACAATCTACGAAAAAATCACCTTCAATACGCCCTAACTCTTTTGTCTCAATAGAGGATATTTCACCTAAAGCATTCAAATTTGCGGATAATACATTTGCCGCTAAATGCTTAACACCGAAACGTTCGCAGCTTATCTTTTTTAAAAAATCAGCAAATTTGCCTGCATCTAAATGATAAGCATAATTTAATAAACCATCGTAACCTCTATTAGCTATTGTTTTTGGTGCTAAACCACCTTCACAAATAAGCGCCTGAGGGCTAACAAAATTAGCGTAATCTATTTGCTGATCTGACAAAGACCAATAAGGACTGAGATTAAATTCATCTGCATGGGCAACAGAACTAAACAAGTGATAATAAACAGAGTCTTGACCATTTTTAGCAGGCGTTCGCCAATTAACAAATTTTGTTGCCTGCTTAAAAGAGGCATTACAATAATTAATAAAGTCATGTTCTTCGATATCTAAATCAGCCAATGTTTTTCGCATGGTTGGCCACGTACCTTCACCGACGCCCACGGTTGGAATATCAGGTGATTCAATAAGAGTAACCTGCACTGCATCTGACTTATTCGAGCCAAGATGCTTTGCAAGTTTAGCCGCTGTTAGCCAGCCAGCAGTGCCTCCCCCAACAATAACAACTTGATTAATCATTCCATCATCCATTCAATAACACCTTTATACTTTGTTAAATCCAAATTCTTTTACTTTTTCAATGAGATCGCGTTGTTTGGGTAATTGATTTTTCAATAATTCACTTTGTCGATCAACATTAGAAAATAATTTTTCAGCTTTTTTAACATCTGGATAAGCCGAAAGATTGCCTGATAAATCTGTTTGATAATGCATGCCATACAATACATACAAATAACTGTCTAAGTTAAAGGGTTCCCATGCATGGTCAAAGTCGAACTTTGTCGGTGGTTGATTTTTCCAGAATTCGAGTCTTTGCTTTAACTTATTTGGTATTGTGGTTGGCTCACAATTATCAATCCAATATTGCGAATCTCTGCGCGCTGAAATGCAATAATGTAACTTAATAAATTCAACCGTTCGTTCCATACGAATTTTAAAGTTTTGATTAAACTGTTGCTCCGCATAAAGCATTTGCTTTTTGTCACGAGGAAATTGCGCTGCAATCATGGTAGCTGCCGCATCAAACAAATAAATAGCGGAGGCTTCTAGTGGTTCAACAAAACCTGCAGACATGCCAATGGCAACACTATTTTTATGCCAAAATTTCTGGTGGTAGCCGAGCTTTATTGGAATTTTTCGAATAACCAGATCGTCGGTATAATCTTCGCCAATATAGTCGATGAGCTGTTGTTTAGCTTTTTCATCACTAATATATTTGCTACTAAAAACATGACCTACGCCGCGCCTTTCTTGTAGGCCAATATCCCAAATCCATCCAGCTTCTTGTGCTGTCGATAAGGTGTGTGTTTTGATTGGTTGCTTTTTATCTGCATAAGGAACTTGAACAGCAAAAGCCGTATCATTAAAAAGAACATCGCTAATATCATGCCATTCAATATTATAAGTTTGCTTAATAATAAGCCCTTTAGAGCCACTACAATCGATAAAAAAATCTGCGGATATTTGCTTTTCTTCACAATGATCTGTTTCAACATGTGTGATAAAGTCATTTTCATCCAAGACGATGTTCGTCACATTAGCACTAACAAATTTCACCCCTAAATTATCAATACAATGTTTTTTTAAAAAGTTAGAAAATTTATTGGCATTTAAATGGTATGCGTATTCTTGAGCAGCACTGTATTCGGGCATAACGATTTGCTTAGGCGCTAAACCTTGGTCACAAATTCTTGCCTGAGAAGCTACTGCTTGGTCATAAGGTAATCTAGTCGTTTTATTTTTTAACAACCAATAGGGAGCTAAATTAAAGTCATAAGAAGAGTGACTTACCGTGCCAAGTGGATGGTAATAACTTGATTTTTCATTCTGTTTAGGTGTTGTAGCCCAATTTATAAATTCAGCTCCTTGCTTGAAGGTTGCATCACACTCACGAATAAAGTCAGTTTCACTCACGCCTATTTTATGTAATGTAGCTCTTAAATTAGGCCATGTCCCCTCTCCAACACCAATAATAGGAATATCTGGTGATTCAACGACAGTGACCTTTATGCCATTTTCTGCTTTGCAATTTAAGCTTTTAGCCAAAATAGCAGCACTTAACCAACCAGCGGTTCCGCCGCCAATAATTAAAATATCATTATTAACTGTAGTCATTGTGAAAGCTCATCATGTAATGAAGGGTTGAAAGGAGTTCATGTATAAAATTGAGGCTCAATAGATATTTAGGAAAAATATATACTAAGCCTAGAATAACGATGAAAGGAAGTAAAACCTATCCTCTCATCGAAACAAATTACCCGTTATAAGCGGTAAGATACTTTTAAGAATACGTTGCGACCATTATCTGCCGCTAAACGCATAGCGGTGAAACCCTCACCAAATCGTTGAGTAGTCGTTTCTTCGAATAAGTTAGAACCTTCAACACTTACATCTAAGTTTTCAGTGGCATGCCAAGTAACATTCGCGTCAAAAAAACCATGGGCATCCCACGCAGTGTTACCACCGATACCGGTAGACGGAGCGATAAATTCGTCACGGTAGGTGTAAGCAACTCGAGCTGAAATAAGGTCAGTTTCATAGTAGGCACTTAAGTTATAACTAAGTTTAGACATCCCTGGTAATGGTCTTTCAACAATACCCCCGCCATCAGCGCCTAAATTCTGTAAACCAAAGCCTTCAGTATAAGTAATGTTAGCTGACCAGCCAAACTCACCCATTTGCTGTTGGTATTGACCTTCTATACCTTGAAGTTCACCACCTAAACCTTGACCGGGTTCACGTAGAATATAATCTACCCCATTGACATCAACAGTAGACTCGTTAGCACCGTTAATAATAAAAGAACGAATATCTTTAGAGAACAAGGTTGCTGATAATAAAGATTCTTCGTTAAAGTACCATTCTAAACCAATGTCATATTGGTTGGCACGATATGGGTCAAGCGCAATACTACCACGAGCAATGCTTCGAGTAGTCTCGTTAACGCTAGCCGCTGGATTTAAGAACGAATAATTAGGACGACTCATTACTTTAGCAGCAGACAAACGTAATATGACATCTTCATGAAGATTTAGTGCTAAGTTAAAACTAGGTAACCAATCTGAGTAATCACTGTCTTCTGTAACGATTGTAGCGGTATCTACATAACCGTAATAATCAGCAGAGGTATCAGTAGCCACATAGCGTAAACCGAAATTACCGCGATAATTATCGCCACTAAAATCAGCTTGTCCGTATAAAGCAAAAATATCTTCTTTAATAACACCGTAACTGTTTGTGTTTAATGATGAACCCGTTTTGTGAGCATCATAATGCGCTCTTAATTGTGCACCATCTGCACGCGCAATGTTTGTTGGAGTACCCGAAAGTAACCCTGCACCAGAGTGATTAAAATGACCATCCGCAAATGTGGCTTTAGTGATACCTGTAGTCAAGCTATCATCAAACGTCCATGCATCTGAGTAACTTGTAAATTGATGATCTCGTAACTTAACACCGGTTTTAAAGTTAGAAATTGGGCCCCACTCAACGTTAAAATCAACATCAAACTGTGCGAAAGTCTCTTCGTCTTTACGATAGCCAGCAGTAACAGCACCACTACTTAAAATGTATTCAGAATGGTTACTTGGATCTGTACCATTAGGAGAAAGCAACATCGCATTATCGCCGCTCATATCGAAATCAATAGAGGTATTACTGTTACTTGAAACCCAACCAGCATTGTAGTTACCACCGTCACCACCTGTTGCTTCAGTAGAACCAACTTTGGCATTGATTGAATAGGTATCAGCCGTATAATCAACTTCAAATGCGATGACTTCGGTATCCATTTCAGCATTACGGGTATTCTGATCATCAAGTGGTGCACCAGAATAGTTACCATTTAGCGCAAAACCATTAGTCGGAGAGAATTTAGTCGCTCCAGTAACTTGGTCATTAAAGCCGGTTGGATCTGTACCCGCAATAATTAAATAGTTTTGGTTACTGTTAGCAGAATCAAGATCAACTTGAAAGTAATGCACATTCATTGATAAATCTTCAGAGGGTGAATACTGAACAGTTAGATCAACCGCATCACGTTCACGAGTTTGCGCGAATTCTGAAATACCTGCACCCGCCCAACCATCATCCATATAGTTTTCTGCTTTGTGCGCACGCCCAACAGTTTCTAGCGTAGATAAACTCGCTAAAACACCAAAGTTTTCTTGATCGTTTTTCCAGCTATACATGCCCGTTAAGCCTTGACCATTTTCGTCAGAAAGGCTGTTATCTTGGTATTCAGCAGATAAAAACAAGGTGTTAGAGTCTAGTTCTAAAGGCTTACGAGTGCGCACAACGACAGTACCACCAACACCACCTTCATCAAGGCTTGCTGTTGGCGATTTATAAACATCAACACCAGCGACAAGTTCTGGTGGTAATAAATCCATATCAAAAGAACGCTTTGCTGCTGCTTGTGAAAACCATCCTGTTGAAGCAACATAGTTACCATTCATACTGATTTGGGTTAATTCTGAGTTAGTACCGCGGATAGAAACATCACCACCTTCACCAGCAAAACTTCTGGCAATCGTTACGCCAGGTATTCTTTGTAGTGACTCTGCAATGTTTCTATCGGGAAATTTACCAATATCTTCTGCAGAAATTGAATCAACAACCGCGTTAGAAAATCTCTTTTGATTTAATGCTTGTTTCAAAGAACCACGAATACCGCGAACTTCAATTACTTCAGTTTCTTGCTCGGCAGCTTTAACTTCTTCAGCAGCCATTGCGAATGGTGTAGCACCGCCCGCTAGCACTAGAGCGATTGAACTCGCTAACATGCCTTTTTTAAATTTTTGAATTGACATCGACTTTCCCTTACACACGTTTTTTTTAAATATAATAGTTATGTTTTTATAACCCTACCAAAGACAGCGCTGTCTTTTTAATTCATGACAGCGTTGTCATAGGTCGGGTAAAACATTACACAATAAATGACCATCTGGCTACACTTGATTACGATTTAATCAGCACCTTTAATGCAACGAACTGTAAACAATAGAGTTTTATTTTAGTTTTTTTGTAAACACCCTGTATTATTTTCGTACACACAAGCAATTATTATACGTTTTTAGCACTGCTTTATTCATTTAAAGTAACGTTTAATGAATAAAGAATTACTTTAGTGAATACTATAATTTAATGTCATTAATGAAGTCTAAAAAGGTAATTTTATTAATTTTCATTGTTTCAAAAATAGAAACGCTGACAATTTATCAGCGTTTTAAAGTAAAATTAAAGCTTTATTATAATAGTTCATCAAGTTAAGCGTAGAGCAATCATGACTCGGCGAAACATTACCGCTTTGGAGCTCTTTATGAATACTTTCTGCTAAGCCCTTACCTAATTCAACGCCCCATTGGTCAAAAGAGCATATTTGCAGCACAATACCCTGCACAAATATTTTATGTTCATAGAGTGCAATTAAGTTGCCTAACGTCTTAGGATCTATACGTTTTAAAAGAATAGTGTTGGTTGGACGATTCCCTTTGTGCACTTTATGAGGAGCCACCTTATCGATGTAATCAGCTGTCCGTCCTTTTGCTTTTAAATCAGCACGAACTTGCTTTTCATTGACGCCGGTCATTAATGCTTGTGTCTGTGCAAAAAAGTTCGACATTAACGTTTCGTGATGACCAGACACCGGCGTAACACTGGCAACCGAACCAATAAAATCAGCTGGTACAACATTATTACTTTGATGCAGGTACTGATAAAAGGCATGTTGACCATTAATACCCAGTTCACCCCATATAGAAGGTACGGTGGCATAGTCAACTTCATCGCCATTCCACGAAACAGATTTACCATTACTCTCCATTTCAGCTTGTTGTAAATAAGCAGAGAGCATATGTAAGGTTTGATCGTAAGGAAGGATCGCTTGAGATCTAGCTCCTAGAAAAGTGGTATTCCAAACGCTGAGTAAAGCCATTATTGCCGGCATATTTTTTTCTAGTGGTGCACTTTGAAAGTGTTCGTCCATTTCATTAGCGCCATCAAGCAATTCTATAAATTTATCAAAGCCCAGATCTAACGCTATTGCTAAACCGATTGCTGACCATAATGAGAAGCGCCCTCCGACCCAATCCCACATCCCGAAGATGTTTTCTTCTTTAATGCCAAACCCCATGGCATTTTCTTTATTCGCTGTTACTGCAACAAAGTGTTTACCGACCGCATTATCATCAAACGACGATGCGGTAAGCCACCTTATTGCTGTTTTAGCATTTGTCATAGTTTCGGTCGTGGTAAAGGTTTTACTGGAAACAATAAATAGCACTCTTTCTGGGTCAAGCGGACGAAGTATTTCTACGATTTGCGCGCCATCTACATTAGAAACATAATGAACATTAATGCTTTTATCACTGTAGTGTTTTAACGCCTCGGTGACCATCTGTGGACCAAGGTTGGAACCACCAACACCAATATTAACCACATCAGTAATACGCTTTCCTGAATAACCTAACCACTTACCTTCACGAACATGATTAACAAAAGCTTCCATTTTCTGTAACTGTACTTGAACGCTGGTGGTGACATTCTCACCATCAACAATGAGAGGCTCTTTGCTTTTACGGCGTAAAGCTGTGTGAAGAACAGCACGGTCTTCTGTTTTATTGATTTTTGCACCAATAAACATTTTTTCGCGCCATTCAACGACTTTACATTCACTAGCCAGATTGAACAGTGTATCCATTGTTTCAGTATCAATGAGGTTCTTTGAATAATCTAACAGTAATCTAGGTAACTCTATAGAAAACTTGTCAAAGCGTTCACTGTCTTGAGCAAACAGATCATTCATGTGCTGAGATTGTTTCTGTTGAGCAAGCTGAGTCAGCTTTTTCCAACTACTGAGTGTTTGACGACTTGACATAAATATTCCTATAGTGCATTAATTTAACCCTTCAATGTTGTACCATATTTGATAATGACAGCGCTGTCAATTTGAATTTTTATCCTTTATTTCTATAGATTAGTATAAAGGTTTGAGTTATTTTAAAATAAGTAGTTGCCGCCGTGCCAAAGAAACAATATTCTGTTGCGCTGCAGTAGGGTTACATAACAAGAATAATACACAAGGCTGTTTTAACCGATGAAAGCTACAATAAACGATGTTGCCAAACAAGCGGGTGTTTCGATAAAAACCGTTTCAAGAGTAATGAACAATGAATCATCTGTACGACAATTGACTCGAGATAAAGTCATGGAAGCCGTAAATGATTTACATTATCAGCCCAACTTAGCGGCACGAAACTTAGCGGGTACTAAGGCATACAGCATTGCTTTTATCTATGATAACCCTAACGCATATTATGTCATTGATATGCAAAATGGTATTTTAGCGGCTTGTAAACAACAAGGTTTTGAATTACTTATTCATCCTTGCCAAGCAAAATCAGTACATGTACTTGATGAAATTGCCGACATGGTTAGAAAGACACGAGTCGCTGGTTTAGTGCTCACTCCACCTTTTTCTGAAATGCCTGAATTTGTCCAAAAAATTATCGACCTAAATGTTGATGTTGTTCGGATAATGTCTGGCGATGTAGCACCCGATGAATTAGCCCCCTGCATTATGGTAAATGACCATGCGGCTTCGGTAAGTATTACTCAACACCTCATTGATTTAGGCCACAAACACATTGGTTTTATTGCCGGTGAAGCAGCACATATGTCAACTGTTGAACGTTTAAGAGGTTATAAACAAGCCTTGTCTGACAATGGCATTGCACTTGATGAGCGGTTAATTATTAATGGCGAGTATTCTTTTGAATCTGGCGTACTTGGCGCAAAGCAATTAATGTCTGAAGATATTCGCCCAACTGCTATTTTCTCATGTAACGATGAAATTGCGGCGGGTGCTTTGTTTGCCGCTCGGTTAATGGGGATATCAATACCTGATCAACTTTCTATTGCTGGTTTTGAAAACTCGCCCTTCTCTCGCCAAACATGGCCACGTTTAACGACAGCAAATCAGCCGAACCAAAAAATCGCTGAAGATGCAGCCAACTTATTGATTGCAAAATCGCGTAAACAAACCCCTCAAAATAGTGTTCATCATTACACACCAAGATTGATTGTCCGTGATTCAACCGGTAAACATAGCTAATTGATAATTGCTCATTGAGTTAAATCTTAGCGCAATATATAACCCACAACAAACCGGCCTTTCAACGGACAGTGTTCATCATTACACACCAAGGTTGATTGTCCGTGATTCAACCGCTAAACAGAGTTAATTGTCAGAAAACACTAAACTTTATCGACTAGCGTAACGCTTTAACGATAAAGTTTAGTTTGATTATCACTTGCAGCCTATGTTGATAAGCAAGTATGAAATATTACTTTTGTCTAAATGAATAAACGCCAACTTTACCCTCCGCGCCTGCCGCCAAAAACATCATCTTATCGCTCGCAAGGGTATAGAAGCCTTTATCGTCTTTTTTACCTTGTGGGTTTGCTAGTACTTGCCACGTTTTTCCTGCGTTAAGCGAAATATCACTACTGGTTTTTCCTGTAGCAAGACAAATATTTCCCTGACAACTCATTGCTGAGCGCAAGCCATATTGCCCAGCATTGACTGACTGCCATTGGTTATCGGTAAAAGTTGCCATATTAGGGTAACTTGCAGGACGCTGTTCATAGTCTCCGCCAACAACAAAAAGTTGTTGCTTGGCATTTAATGCTAAACCATAACCACCGGCGGTTTGTGTTTTAGAGTACAGTGGCACACGATCACGTTGCCATGTTTCACCAAAATCGACGCTGCTATAAACTGATGCTGAAAATCCACCCGTAGTAAGCCAAGCTTTACCTTTGTCACCAACAATTAAGGTATTACCACTGGCCGCAAAAGCGGCTTCTTTTTCAACAAATTTCGGGATATTACTCTGCTCGATACGGCGCCACGTTTTGCCACCATCACTGGTTTTTTTTATAACATAAAAGCCATCGACAGGATCTCCCATCAACAAACCATTATCACCATCCCAAAAAGCGATGGAGTCAAAAAAGCCATCTTTATCTTCATTTTGATAAAGTAACTGCCAGCTATCGCCACCATCAATGGTTTTGTAAAGTACAGATTGTTCTCCACTGCCAACCCCCATAACAATAGCGGTATGCTTATCGAATAAGGCAATATCACGAAAACCTGTTTTTATAGGGCTATCTACTGATTTATCCAACCAAGTTTTACCTCCATCTTGACTAACAAAAACAGTCTTATTACTACCACTAACCCACAATGAATTATCGATAACAGCACTTCCGCGCAAAGAAGGTGAACCTGGCAGCACCGTATGTTGCCAAGACGGCAAATCAACGATAGTAGTGCTACTGGCAATTACCGAGTAAAAGACAGTCGTGATACTAAGAGATTTTAAGATACGAATTAAGCGAGTGCTTACTTTAACTTCTGGTAATATTGAAAGAATTGATAGCATGATAATTATTATTTTAAGTGAACATAGCGCTACTATTCAATATTTTCAAATATTTAACAAGTGATAAACATCAAACACTGACAAAGAGGCAAAGCAACAAAATTGTCAGTCATTAAGTTGTAAATACCGCCAACTTCAGCGATAGTAGAATAATAAAAATAGCCGTCATAATACTTAATTGATTAATAAAACAGTAAATTCTTATGCTAGAAGTTGATGATAAAGTACTCGCTGATATACGCCGTGGATTTTCTATTCCGGCTCAGCCAAGTTTATTAATTAAACTACAAAAAATAATGGCCGAAGACGAGCCAGACGTAAATGCGTTAGCCGATATTATTTCACAAGATGTCGGTGTCGCTTCAATTATTCTGAAAACCATTAACTCGCCCCTTTATGGATTGTCGCGCTCAATATCTGACATTCACAAATCAGTACGTTATATCGGTTTGCAGGGAATAAACTCATTAGTAACCAACACCTTGATTAAACGTAGTTTTGACCAACAAGATTGTAGTATCGCTTTAGAAGAGTTTTGGGACAGTGCCACACATATTGCCAACACTTGTGTTCATATTGGCAAAACGATTAAAGAAAAAACCTCAAAAGATAAGCTCTTTTCTCTTGGTTTATTTCATGATTGCGGCATTCCGATTATGGCAATGAAGTATAGTGACTACAGCGATACTTACCAACTTGCTTACAGCACCCCAGATAAAACACTCCCCATCACTGAAGACCAGGCTTATGGTGTAAACCACGCAACCATTGGCTATTACGTTGCCTCTTCTTGGCGATTACCTAAAGATATTTGCGAATTAATTTTAATACATCACGACCGTGATTTTCTCAAAATGAATAATCCACGTGGTCAAGAAGTTTACTATGCAATATTAAAACTGGCAGAAAACCTAGTACACAATCATAAGCACTGTCGAGACTCTGCTGACTGGCCTTATGTACAAGAAATGATTTTCACCTTACTCGACATTGATGAAGACAACTATCAAGATTATCTTGAAGACAGCGAGTCATTCGATGTAAAAGCTGATTAACCCTTGAAGCTACCTTAAATAAGTTTGTCAAATAAGCCCTTGGTTAAGTGCAATCAATACCGCCCGTGTTCTGTCTCGGGTATTAAGTTTTGATAATATTGTTGATACATGATTTTTAATTGTGCCCTCAGCAAGAAAAATACTACTAGCAATTTCTTTATTAGAGAAACCACCCGCCACCAACTTTAAAATCTGTTGTTCTTTTTCAGACAAGGCTTCAATAACTTTAGATTCATTCAAGCCTTTATTTAATTGTTTCATCACCACGGGCTCAGCCACAAAACCACCATTGGCCAGTGTTTTAACGCCATTAACGAGTTTATCTAAGGAAACATCTTTAAGTAAAAAACCATTAGCACCTGCTTGTAAGCTTTGCATAAACAGTTCGCTATCATCAAAAGTTGTTAACATTAAAATAGGCAAGGTACTGCCTTGGCTTCTTAGAATTTTAACTAACTCAATACCATTCACTTTTGGCATTCTAATGTCGAGTAACAACACATCAGGCGTTGGTTCACTGGCCAACATTTGTTGAGCGTGTTCGCCGTTTTCGGCCTGCCAAATAATACTTATATCGTCACTTAACGAAAGTAGCCCTGCAATTCCCTGTCGAACTAACTGTTGGTCATCAACAAGCGCAACATTAATCATAACAATCCTCTACTTGTATTTTTAAGGTGAAACCACTGTCATTTACAATAAGATCTACCTTGCCAGAAAAATCAATCAATCGTTCATTCATGCCAGCTAAACCACTGCCAAAGTTTTCGTTATTCTTGTTGGTAACCGTGCCATTGTCAGACAAGTTAATGACTAAGCTACTGCCCATTTTTTCACAGGCTAAAGTAAATAGGTTCGCTTTGCCATGTCGAAGCGCATTACTCACACCTTCTTGTAAACAAAACATCAGCTGTTGCTTTAGTTGCAGTGAATTAATATCAATGGATGATTTCACAGTTAACTGACAATTAGGCAATTGATTAATGAGGTTTTCAAGCGACGAAACAAGATCTATTTGTTCTTCTTCACGCATTTCTTTTACCACTTGTCGAACGTTGCTTAGCAGTGTTTTAGCCAGTTGTAAGTTTTCTTGCAGTAAGGGTTTAAATTCTTCGGAAACTTTATGTTTAGCGACCTCTAAATTCAAAGACAACGCCGTTAGCTGATGACCAATAGCATCATGTAAGTCTCGAGATATTCGTAATCTTTCTTGCTTTTTCGATGAAGCTTTCAGCATAAATCGTGTTGCTAACAACTCTTGATTAATAGCCGCTAACTCTTCTTTAGCTTTTGCTTCACGCAAGATTGTTTCTATGGCAGAGAAACCAAAAACTTGTAGCATAAAATAGATAATGACCTGAAAAAATCCAGAAATAAAACTGCCATCATAAACAATAGTAAAATGAGCGACTGTAATAAAAAACATCAACAACAATGCTTTTTTTCGGGTAAACATTGATGGTAACTGCGTCGCAATCAACACTAACAAAATAGCGGCAACATTATAAGTATCTGATGAAATTAACAATAATACCGTAACTACTTCAACCACCAGTAGTCGTTTATTTATCTTCGACTCTGCCCTTTTATCAGAAAAAATAATCCATGCAAATGAAAGATAAAAAATAATAAATGCCAACAATTTCAATACAAACGTCTGACCAAAATCAAGATTGACTAAAGACAAATAGCAAATAACTGACCAAGTAATAAAGCCAGAAAAATGTAGTAGCCAGTCTTTGCGTAAGTGCTCTGGTAATGGTGACTTCAACATAAATAAATACCTAGATAAAATGTGCAGTCTAAACCGTTAACATGCACATTTAAAACTTCATAATCATATGATTTTAAAACAAATCAATCGTAATTGCTGTGTTTTCTTTCACCATAAATTTAGCTTCTTTATATTTCGGCGCACCAAACATGCCGACATTATTACTAAAGCCATAGCCTTCTTTTGGGATCCCCATCATATTAAAATCCATTTTGTTATTGTCGTTTTCGTCTTGATACATTTTTATCGCATAGTCGCCATCAGGTACATTTTCAAAAATAGCGATTTCCTTGCCATTTTGAGCTTTAACTTTTGCATAAAAACTAGCTTTATCTGTCTTATAATCTTCTTCTGAGGCATATAAAGCGATTAAAAGGTGGCCTTTCCCTTGCTCAATATCACTGATATTGACCGTTAAGTCAGCGGCAACGGCATGCTGGCTTAATAATAAAATCATCGATAATGCACTTATTACAGAAAGCGCTAAACTGGTTACTGACAAAGAGATTAATTTTTTAAAAATCATAATGATTCCTTTATTTATATAAATTGAAAGAGGATAAGTAAATTTGTTTATTAATTCATGATCAGTGTAAAGCTAAAGCTTTTGTTAAACAGGTGCCAAAAGTCATCATTTTCACAGCAGTAAAACATGACTTCTGGCACCTAAAGGTTAAAGGACATTATAAGAATATTGTTGGTTATGAAGATGAACAAGGTAACGTTGAAAGAGTGCGAGAATCACAATAGGTGCGATAACAGAGAGTGCGATATTACCTTTAAACAACCAAGATAGAACGAGCGATATCAGTACGGCGATAAATAAGTAAGCTGATTTTTTATTAATGTTTATCCGATCTTTAGTTTCTTTAATCTGTGTTTTATTGATCCCAACAAAACCATGATTTGAAAAGAGCATGGTGGTAATACCAACAACAATCATCACAATAAAAATGGCCGACTCTTGCAACATGCTATAAAACGATAAATACCACCATTGTTGAAAAAATGCCGCTAAACCACCTAAAATCAAATAAATATTCGCTGATAGTATTAAACGGCTCATCACTATTTTAAGTTTACTGATTAACACTAACTGACAAATTCCCACCAATGCAGCTATTTTAAAAGCCAATAACCAGCTTTCATTGGATGTTTCGGTTTGCCAAAAACCAATCATTGAAAAAAGTGAAAGCGGGAGAAATTGTAATAAAGCACTGAGTTTATTTAACATACGGGCTGCCTTGTCGTTGAGTGATTAACTATTTACTTATTTTAAATAATAACGTTTCAAAAGCTAAAAAAAAGGTGCCAAAAGTCATGATTTGCTTATAAAAAAAATGACTTTTGGCCGAAGAAGAAGGTATCAGCACCGATACAAAGCACATTAATCATCAACACCACTAATGTGTGCCTAAGGGGGGATTAGTCACGTAAAGCTTCGGTAACAGGTAAACGCATCGCCTTTATTGCTGGTAATATCCCGCCTGATAAACCAATCAATAACGCTAACGACATTGTTTTAATCATCAACAAAACCGTAATATCAAAATTGAACATCATTTGACTCAAATTACTGGCATTTTGCGTGGCAGCCGTCCAGCCATCAAAGACAAAATATAAAGGTAGTATGCCTAACACCCCACCAACAAAAGCAATGAGCAAGGCTTCACAAAGAATCGACATTGAAATTGCAAAAGGACTAAAACCTATCGCTTTATGCGTAGCTATTTCCTTAGAGCGACTTGCTATGGCGGCATACATGGTATTAAGTGCAGCCACTATTGCGCCTAACGCCATAATAATAGCAATAGGAAAACCTAACCAACGAATTAAGCGTGTTAAGTTACTGGCTTGATCAGCAAAGAATTGTTTTTCTGTTAACACTCGAATGTTTAACCTAGGGTCGTCCTGCCACTCTTTTTCTAATTGTGGTAAATCGCTAATATCTTTTAATGCTAAGCGGATAGACTGTAGCGTATTTCCTCGACGATAATCACTCTGTACCATGCCAATATCAGCCCACAATTCTGATTCAAAAACACTATTACCATCAGAAAAAATCCCGCTGACTGTCCACGCTGCTCCACCTAAGGTGATAACTTTGCCAACAATTAACTCTGGCATTCTACGCGTTATTGCCTGACCAACAATTAGCTGACGCACACCCGTAGCGAACATTTCACCTTTGACTAAACGAAAATTAGGGCGAAATTGTTGAGTCGATTTGCTGATACCTCGCAACGCTAAACTTTTCGTTTCTATTTCTTGATCTACGGTATCTAGATTAGAAATATAAGTCACTTCAGCATTAACAAACATTTCAGCCGATACTTGCGCCAGCCCTTGTTCATCTTTAATAATTTTTTGATTATTCGCTAAAATATTAACTTCTACTGGAAACATCACACTTTGCAATTCTGAAGAGGCTCCCGCGCGCATCACTAATACGGTATTATCTAAACCAGTACGTTCCAGTGTTTTCATCATTCCCTCAGTCATTGCCAGAACACTTAAAATAACGCCAGCAACACAAGCAATGCTTAATATACTCACCATAGAAGCAATAATACGCTGCGGGAAACTTTTAAAATTAATAACCGTTAACGCTTGTGCTTGTTTTATATTGATAAACCATGAATGCTGCGCCTTTAATGAAATATTCATGCCTTGTCTCCTAACGTTTTGCTGATAACAAGTTGTTTAATCGCTACCGCCGGAAATACAGTGCAAAAAGCGGCAGCAGTATTTACCCAGGCAAATACGGTTATATAATGACTTGGCGCAATCGATATACCCGGTAAAAAATCATTAAAACTCTGGCCGACCAATGCTAGAGATAAAGAGGCAAGAATGCTGCCCGCCAAAGCGCCTAAGCCAATTAATAACAAAGCCTCTAGGTAAACACCTTGAATTAAACGTGTCGCTGAAAACCCTAAAGCTTTCATCATTGCGCTTTCATTATTACGCTCACGAATAGTTTGGATCATGGTATTGCAAACAATCAGTAATAAAGTAGAGAATACCGCAATAACCACAAGGTTAATGACCATAGCCATATCAACAAACTGTTGTGCTTGTTCTTTAATAAAAACCTGTTCAGTCGTGGTACGGGTTGGATTGTTGGTATGTGAGAACAATAAATCGATAGCAACAATAACGTCATCTACGTTGACATTTTCAGTTATTTCAGTCGATAACCACCCCAAAGAATTATTAGCATAAGCACGGCCTTTATCAAAATAAGCATGTTGGAAAAACACTTTATTATCAGCAGATGAATGCTGAGCTGTTTGGTAAATGGCAGAAACGGTAAACGACCAATTAAATGAACCACTTTTATTCATCCAAATAGAAGAGCTTAATGGCACGGTATCACCGATTTTCCAACCATATTTATCAGCAAGTCCCTGACCAATAACAATACCTGTGCGCGTTTTTTTCCATTGCGCTAGTTGCTCACTAGGGATTATATATTCATCAAATAAATTGAAATAATGATGGTGGTCAACCGCAGTTACGGGTAGTTGATTTTTTTCATTTTGAAAGTACCCACCAAACCAAGATGCATAACTCACTTGTTTTACGCCCGGTAATGCCGCAATCTTTTGTTGAGTGTTAATGGGGAGAGATTGTGTCATTGATATTTTATGACTGGTCATTAAACGGTATTGATTACTACTGCTTACATTAGCCGTAAGCGCCTGATCCACTCCAGACAAGGTCGTCAATAAGAAAAAAGCCACCATGACAGAAGTACAGGTTAACCAAAAACGTACTTTTTTACGAAAGCTGTTCCGCCAAACTAATATCAGTAGGTTCATCTGCTTTCCCTCATATGACAGTTATGCTCTTCGCCAATATAAGACTCTAAATTAATCACTCTACTTGCGTAGTCAGCTGCTTTTTTATCATGTGTAACCATAACAATGGTTTTACCAAAATCGCGATTAAGTTGGTCAAGTAATGCCAGAATTTCATTGGCTGTTTTTCGGTCTAAATTTCCCGTTGGCTCATCACATAATAATATATGTGGGTCACTGACAATAGCGCGTGCAATAGCAACTCGCTGCTCTTGCCCACCAGATAACTCTTTGGGGAAATGACTAGCACGCTCACTCATGCCAACGAGCTCTAGCGCATAACTAGCATGCTCTTGTCGTTGCTTTTTATTTAACGAGGTTAACGCGAGTGGCAGTTCAACATTACCCTGCGCGCTTAACACCGGTAATAAATGATGTGACTGAAAAACAAAGCCAATGTTTTCAGCGCGCCATTGGGTTAATGCCGATTGCTTTAAATGATCAATACGCTGTGTACCAATAATCACTTCACCTGATGTCGGTTGATCAAGGCCGCCCATTAAATGCAATAAGGTGCTTTTTCCTAAACCTGATGGTCCCATTAATGCGACAAACTCACCTGATTTAATCGTTAAGTTAAAATCGTGGTGAACGACTACCGTGTTTTTACCTTTCTGGTAACTTTTGTTAATATTTTTTAATGTAATGTTATAGCTATTTTTCATCATTTTTTCCTAAAATCTGCAGAGAGGCTTTCATTAAAGTGCGGCTATATCTACGTGGTTATTTGAGCTACTAGGGAAAACATCTAACGAGCGTTGATCGTTTTTCATAAAGCTAACCTTCACCCCCATATCAGGTAAAATCCGAGGATCTGCTGTTAACAATTTCACCCTGACTTTAATGCTCGCTTTTTGACGATCTGCGGTAGGTATAACAGCAACGACTTCACTGCTAATACTCCACTGCGGATATGCATCTAATCTAGCGAATACTTTTTGTCCAGGATAAACGCGATTGATATAGCTCTCACCTACTTCAACTTCAATTTCTAACGAGCTCATATCAACAATAGTGCCGACACCGGTACGAATAAAACCACCACCAGAAGATCCCGCTGAAATAAGCTCACCCACTTGGGCATTTTTACTGATCACGACACCATCAAATGGCGCGCGAATTTTATGCTGATTTAACTGATACTGCGCCAATTCAACTCGTTGCTTTGCGGAGTCAACCATGGCTTTTTTATGACGTATTTGGATGGCGAGTTGTGCATTTTTAAAGGCACTGTCTTCAAGTAATTGCTCACTGATCAGCTTTTTGCTGGCCAGCGTCTGATCACGCTTAAATCGCTGATTTTGCTGTTTGAAAAGTAAAGTGAACTCGTCAAAACCCGCTTGCTTTGCCGATAATTCCGTTAAAGCAAGTTGGTATGAAATCGATGCTTGCTTATCATCAAGTTCGGCGAGTATTTCTGATTTACTTACCGTTTGTCCTTCCTCAATATTTAAGCGGTTTAGCTTACCCGTTACACGAGAAGATACTGTGGCTATGCGCCTCGCAACCACATGGCCGCTCGCATCAAGTACGCTGTTATTTATGGGTTCTGCTGTATTTACATCATGGGTGGTAGGGAAATGTTGTTTAATATCGACGTTAACTGACTCATTTACTCGTTTGTTATCAGTTTCAAGGTGATTAATAATTTCAGCAGCACTTGTTGGAAAAAACAGTGTCTGACCGACAAAATATAAACTTGTGCTGAGTAACGTAACAATCAAGATACTAGTATAGTTACCTGATAGTCCCGCAGCTTTAGTTTGCGGAGATCTATCAATAGTCAGCTCAGAAAGTTCGAAAGGGGTTTTACGTGTTATCGGCATTTTATTCTCCTACAAAGTTTGTAAAAGAATAAAAAAAAGTGGCGTCAGACAACAGTGCCAAAAGTCATTGTTATCAGAAAAGCTATAAATAATAAAAGCGTAAATAGGATGAAAACGTTATTCATCTATCAATAATGAATGAATAACTTGAGGTTAACCGAGTGAGTTAACGTGTGGTGAATCTTGCCCAAGACAATAATAATTCGCGAAAGTCTTCTAGCCCACAACTTGCTGACTCTTGATCGTCAAAGTCTATATCATCAGCACTGAGTGCTTCAGGTAAAGCTTCAATACCATTTAAGCTCGCGTTAGCGGCAATCGAAACATCTTTTTCAATGATTCTAACCGTGTACTCACTGCCAACAATTTCCTGCTCTTGTGCACTTGCGTGCTCGGCTTTATCGATGAGCGTTAACAACGCGGTTAATTTTTGTGGATCGTTACCTACTTCAACTTCAAGCCAAGGGCCAAAAACTTCATGTTCAAAAGAGAACTTTGCTTTTGCATAGCGAGTAGTAGGGTCGTTTATAAATTCGTATTCCATGGGATAACTCGGAAATTTTTTGATATCTTTATTATAGAATATTTATCGCACAAGGGGGAGTTAACATTTACTCTTATCCCCCTCGATGAAACGATACGAGTGATAAACTATAATGGAATTTTTTTATCGGCAAAGGCTTTGGCGATAGAAAAACGCTTGCTTGACCGTTCGCCCAATTTAACCAGCATCAAATAACAAAACGGTACCAAAAACAAACTGGTAAAGGTTGAAAACAACAAACCTCCAATAATGGCAACCGCCATCGGGTAAGCTTGGCTATCACTTGATGCTAATGCTAACGGCACCATACCAATAATAGTTGTTGCAACTGTCATAAATATTGGCCGAATACGGCTAACACAAGCGTCGATAATCGGCGTCATTATATTCTCAGCGTCTACTTTTAACTTGTTGATTTGATCGATGAGGACAATACCGTTATTCACCACTATACCCATTAAAATCAACATACCGATCAGGCCTGTTTCACCCAACCCCATGCCTAAAATAGCAAAGGTCCAGTAAACACCAATAAAAGCTAAACCAATCGAAGACAAGATAGCGATTGGCATTAATAGTGATTCAAACAGCGCTGCCATAACAATAAAAATAAGCGCTAAAGCAAGCATCATGTTCATCATCATGTCTTTCGCTGCTTTTTCGTCTTGCGCAAATTGGCGTCCTAAGTTCCAATCATAACCCGAAGGAAAAACAATATTCTCCATCACTTCTTTAATTTTCATCGAGGCTTCAACACGGCTTAAGTCAGCTAAATTAATAGAAATTCCTAAGGTGGTTCTTCTGTTTGAGCGCGTAATTTGTTGCATTATCGGTTGCGTGTCAAAAACAACGAGTTGCTGTAAAGTAATAACTCTGCCGTTACTCTCATAAATAGGTAACTCTTTAATACGTTCGAGCGGCACAGCCTGTTCAGCGTGATAGACCAAGCGAATATCAACTTCACCTAGCTTAGCATCACGAAACGAACGCAAGTTAGTCCCACGCAGTGCACTCGAAATACGACTAGCGATATCTTGGGTGTTTAAACCTAAACGTGACACTTTTTCTCGGTCGATACGCAGTACTAACTCCATGTTTTTATCTTCGTTATCGATGCCAACTTCAGCAAAACCTTCAACATTACTCAACTGACTGATCACAGATTCGCTCAATTGTATTAAACGCTTGGTTGAGCTGCCGTTTAAAGTAAGTTTGACCAAATTTTCTTTTTGTTCTGACCAGTCAAATGATGGTTCTGCAATGGCCGTATCGGGGAAACCTTTTTTAATCTCTGCTTTTAAATCATAAAGTGTTTTTGAATAACCATCGTTAAGTTTTATGCGAGACATGGCAAAATCTGACCAAATCCGGCTATTGACTTGTGTAAACTCGAAGGCTTGTTGATTATCGTATAAGTACTGCTCCATCTCATCGACTAATTTACTGACATCAGCTAACTTTTGTTGCCCTTGGATATGATAGACAATATTGATTTCTTTGACAGTTTTACCCTTTTCGCCATTAATATTGACCATTTGCTTGGTTAACACACCACTAATGCAAAGTAATAAAATGAAAACCCCGGTTGTTTTAGGGTGAGTCAGTATTCTTGTTAAATTAGGACGATACCAGCGATCTAATTTTCCTTGGGTAACAACTGACGACAAGGCCTTTTTGTTAACACGACTAAGCATTAATGGAATGGCGGTTTTTGAAATAATTAATGATGCCAATAAAGGTAAACAAATCGCCACGGCTATTTGCTCAACTAAGATGGTAATAAAGTTTTTTTCACCCATCAGCAAAGGCATAAATACAATGGTGGTGGTGAGTGTGCCACTGATAATAGCAATACTGACATTATCAACACCATGAAGAATTTTGTCTATTGAGGTTAAGGCTTTATCTTGTTGTTGAAGGATACTCTCACAAATAACGACGGAGTTATCAATCAGTAAACCAACGGCAATAAAAAGCCCCGCCAGTGAGAGCATGTTTAAGGTGTAGCCCATAAAATACATGCCAGCTAAGGCAAAACTTAACGAAATAGGCACAGAAGCAACAACAATAAAAGTAATGTGGCTATTGCGCAAAAATATAAATAAAACAATAAAAGACAAGACAATACCTAAGGCGCCCGCCTTTAACAAATCACCTAATGATTCTTGAATTTCTTCACCGCTGTTATCTTTAATTCCAATGGTAATCGCTTTAAAGTCATCTTCTTGGCGAAGCACTTCAATTAAAGCAACAATGTTATTTGTCACCTCGACAACATTAGCATCAGACTCTTTAAAGACTTCTAAGCCAACTGACTTCTTTCTATCTGTTCTAATTTCGCTATTCTTAGGAGGAGCGGTTAAACTCACTGTCGCTACTTCACTTAACCGAACACCCACTTTAACTTGAAAGTTTTTAATGTCGTCTAAACTGTGATATTCACCGTCAGGAGAAACTCTGAACTTTCTACCTCCATTGAGAATAGAGCCTGACTTCACTAAAAAATTACTGTCACGTAGATCTTGCAATAACTTTGCTTGATCAACACGATTCATCGCGAGCTTAATACTGTCCAAATGAATTTCTATATGGGGTTGAACAACGCCACGCATTTCAACTTTACCGACACCTTGAAGCCTTTCTAGCGGGTTTTTCAGTTTTTTATCGATAAAGTCATAAGCGGTGGAGAGATCTTTATTACCCGATAACACCAAGCTCATGATGGGTAGATCTTCAGTAGAGAACTTTTGTACCATTACGTTTTGCACGTCTTCAGGTAAAAGATGGCGCACCATATCGACTTTTTCTCGTACCTCTAATATTTTACTATCGAGATCACTACTAAGATCCATCATTACCTGAATAGAAGCACCGTTGGCCCGACTTCTTGACTGCATTTCAGTAATACCGCCTAAAGTCGAAACGGCTTCTTCTATCGGCCGGGTAATTAAGCGTTCAACTTCTTCAGGTGTGGCGCCGTTATACGGCACATTAATAAAAGCCATCGGAATATTCAGTGATGGCCAGCTTTCTTGTGGCAATAATTTACTGGCGACAAGCCCAGTAACAAAAAGCGACAACATCAACATAGCCGTGGTAACAGGCCGCCTTATCGCTAAAGCGGTTAACCAAACAGTTACTGGTAAGTCAAAAATGCTTTGCTTAGCTGTTTTCTTTTTAGACGTTGAATTTGTCATCTTACGCCTCGGCTACATTATTAGACGATGCGCTATTAGCTTGCTGGCTTTCAAAACCATCATTGTCAAGTTCATCGCTTTCGACAATATAGGTTTTTCGGTCAAACAAGCTATACAAAACAGGAATTAAAAGTAACGTTAGCATTGTTGCAACCAGTAAGCCGCTCATTACCGTAATGGCAAGAGGTGCTCTTAATTCAGAGCCTTCTCCACTGCTAAATGCCAACGGCGCTAAACCTAAAATAGTGGTTAAAGATGTCATAATAATCGGGCGAAAACGTGAACGACTCGCTTCCATAATAGCAGCAAGTTTATCAACACCTTGATGACGTAACTGATTAATTCTATCGACTAAAACAATGGCATTATTCACCACAATACCCGTTAGCATAATAATACCTATGAGTACGATAACGCTGATATTGGTCCCAGTAACATATAAGCCTAATACCGAACCTAACACGGCTAATGGAATAGAGAATAAAATAATAAATGGATTTAATAACGACTCAAATTGTGAAGCCATCACTAAATAAACAAGGAATACCGCTAACGCTAACGCCATCATTAAGGAAGAAAAAGAGCTTTCCATTTCTTCATTTTGCCCTGCGACTCGTGCTTTAATATTAAAAGGTAAATAGAGTTCTTTCACTAGATTTTCGGCTTTGGCGGCCGCTGCAGATAAGTCGCCATAAGCCAGTGATGCCGAAATAATAGCAACACGACTTTGGTCAATACGGTTGATTTCATTAGGGCCAATACTTTCGGTAATATCGGCAACGGCGGCTAGTGGTAATGATTTGGCCTGCTGCGAGTTAACCGTTAATTGACGAATAGCTTGTGCTGAATTTCTCGCGTTTTCATCGGCGCGCACTAGGATATCAACTTGTCGGTCTTGTAAGTTGTATTTACTCGCCACCGAGCCAGCAATTTTAGTGACTAACTGATCGGCTATATCAGACGCTTTTAACCCTAAACTTGCTAAGCGCTCATTATCAAAGCTGATTTTTAACTCAGGTTGACCGGCGCGTAAACTATTGTTTAGGTCAATAAACTGATTATCCATCGACATTGTTTGCATTAATTGGTCGCTGTATTTTTTCAAAGCCACCAGATCGTATCCTGACAAAATAATTTGCAAAGGACGCTCTGTTGTAAACATTTCTGTTTGCGCTATTTCAGCGGTGACATCAGCCATTTGAGCAACTTTCGCGCGAACCACAGCTTTAACTGATTCAAGATCATCACTGCTGTAAAGTGCCACTAACAGTTGTCCCCAGTTTTCACCGCCTTTACTGGCTGAGCTCATCATTAAGCTACCGCTACCTGCTAACGAATAGCTGTGCTTGACTCGTTTATCTTCGGCAATAGTCGCAGCAAGGTCTTTTAGCCGTTGATCAGTAACATCTATGGGCGTTCCTTGTGGCAAGGTTAACTCGATAGTAAATTCCGACTTTGCCACTTCAGGAACAAGTTCAACCGCAATTTTTGGTAATAAACTGCTGACCGCCAGCGCAAACACTAAACTAAGTGCCACTAAAATAGCTCTATTTTGCAAGGCGACTTTTAATAACCGACTGTAGGCTGACGCTAGTTTTTCAAAATAATAACTAAAAGCTTTATGTGCCGGTTTAAAAATAAAGCTGACGACCTTAGTGATTAAATTAGTAATCAATAACAAGGTTTTGGTTAATAATAAAGGTAAGTAATTAAAAACCAATAAAAGCGGAAAGGCCAAAATGTGCACGACGATATTAACGACTTTCTTTCTTCTAGTTAGCGGCACTTTATCGGTTTGTTTTTCTAATGAGTCATCATTATTATCATTTGTAGGCATTTCTTTATTTTGGCTAAATTGACGTGATGCCAGCATAGGAATTAAGGTTAGCGCCACGATTAAAGAAGCGAGTAACGCAAAAGTCACCGTCATCGCTTGGTCACTGAATAATTGCCCGGCAAAACCGGTCACAAAAGCTAAAGGAAAAAACACCGCTAAAGTGGTCAGTGTAGAAGCAATAACAGCGCCCGAGACTTCATCGGTACCCTTTATTGCCGCTTCAATAATACTGGCGCCTTTTTCGCGATAGCGCGCAATATTTTCTAGCACGACAATCGCATTATCAACTAATAAGCCAACCGCTAAGGCAATGCCCCCTAACGACATAATATTAAGACTAATGTCATTAGCAAACATTAAATTAAAGGTCGCGATAATTGAAATAGGTATCGCTAGTGAAATAATAATCGTATTGAAAAAGTTACCCAAGAATAAATATAAAATCAACATGGCAAGTAATCCGCCAATAATAGCCGCACTTTTCACTTCGTCTACCGCATTGACAATAAATTCAGATTGGTCATAAATAACCGTAAAAGTCAGTGCTTCGGGTAAAGTTTCTTCAAGCTCGGCTAATTTTTTATTTACCGCTTTTGCTACGGTTACCGTATTAGCATCGCCTTCTTTATAAATGGCCAGTTCTATCGCTTCATTATTATTGATACGAGTAATATCGGTGCGTTCTTTTTCGCCATCAATAACTTGTGCTATGTCTTTAAGATAAATAGTTTTGCCATCGGCTTGCTTAACAATCATATTGCCAAGTTGCTCGAGTGAGACGAATTGGTTCACTGTTCGAACTAAATACTCTTGCTGACCATCGTAAACACGACCTGCCGACATATTAATATTTTCACTTTGGATACGTGCAACAATACTTTGTGCTGTTATACCTCGGCGCGCAGCTTTTTCTTGATCAAATACAACCTGTATTTCTTGCTGTAAACCGCCACCAAGCTGCACAGCGGCAACACCTGAAATAGTTTCCAGCTGTCGTTTTATTTCTTGCTCAGCAAAAGTACGTATCTTTTTTAATGCCCGAGGATGCTTATTTTCAGTGGACAGCCCTAAACGTATAATGGGGTCTAGTGCGGGGTTAAAACGTAAAATAATGGGTTTATTAACATCTTTTGGCAAGGCAATTATGTCAAGCTTTTCACGGACATTCTGCGTCGCAAAGTTCATCGCCACGCCCCATTCAAACTCAATAACAACATCGGACTGTCCAGCTTTTGAGATAGAATGAACCTTGCGTATCCCTTTAACAACACCAACTGACTCTTCAATGGGTTTACTGATCAATTGTTCTATTTCAGCAGGTGCGGCGCCGGCGTTATCGGTTCTTACGGTTAACGTTGGATAAGAAAGATCGGGCAACAAGGCAACAGAGAGTCGAGAAAAACCCACCATGCCAAATAACATCACAGCGAGGGTAAACATCGCTACTGTTACCGGGCGTTTAACCACAGTACTAACAATACTCATGAATAATAATTCCTTTAGATTTAATGATTAGGTAAAAGCTAGTTCACAACTTATTAGTCTTGTGTTGCTTGATTATCAGCATTTTCCTTAACGGCGTTATTATCAGTAGTTAGTTCAACGTTCTTCTTTTGGGTTTCTTCTTCACCTATTATTTTTACAGCACTATCAATTTTCAAACCTTGCTGACCGACAATCACTACCGGTTCAAGGGCATTTAGTGGCGTTAATATTTCAACAAAGCCATCTTGTTCAAAACCGGTAACCACTGTAACTTTCTTAGCTTTATTATCTTGAATAACGAATAAGCTGGTTTCAGTGTCGGTAACAAGCAAGGCATTTTGTGGCACAATTTGCGCGTTATCATGAACATCAAGTGTTAGTGACACTTTGGCAAACATCCCTGGTTTTAAGACATGGTTATCATTATTAACTTTTAAGGTCACTTTAAAAGTCCCCGACTCGGTATCAATGATTGGTGAGATTAAGCCAACCGTTGCAGGAACTTCTTTTGCATTTGCCGGAAAGTTTAAATACGCTTGTTGACCAACATGAACATTATTCATTTCAGATTCGGGTAAATAAACAACCCCTTGTAAGGTATCGAGCGCAACAATGGTAAACATTTCACCACCAACATTAGCGGTCATATTGCCTTCTTTCACCATTCTTGAAGCAATAACACCTGATATTGGCGCTCTTACCTTTGAATCACGTACTTGTATCGCCGCCACTTTTTGTTGGTTTTTTCTTGTTTTCACTAAAAACTCAAGCTTCTCTAGATCTTTAACCGATATCAGTTGTTCACCATCTATTGGTCTACTGCGGTTAAATTCGGCAACCGCAGAGTCGACATCTATAGTGGTACGTTCAAGTTCTAATAAATAATTTTCAGAATCAATTTCAGCTAAAATTTGTCCTTTGGTAACCGACATTCCCTCTTCAACTAATATCTTGTTAATCATGCCTGTGACTTTATTGGTGACTTTGCTTTCAGCTTTTGCTTCAAGTACAGCAGTTGTTCGATAAGTATTAGTGATCGTTCTATTGTCAACAAGAGTAGTTTCTACGGGCACCTGATAAACTTTCTTTTCTTTGTCTGCTACTTTTTCTTCATTACAAGCGCTTAACACTGTGACTAAGAATAGTGATAATAATAATGAAGTTGCTAGTGAATTGAGGTGCATAACGGTCCGTTGTTTTATAATTATAATTAATGTCATTTTATCCGGATCGGCAAGTAAGATACAAATAGCTTTTGAGGGTTATTAAACATTCAATTGTAACGAGTTATGATTACTAGCAAGTATAAGAATTTTATCCGTAAAAAATATTTTGAATTATTTATTAAGTCGCCACAGAAACGCTATCTATCGAACGAACATTTTTTTTCAGTATCGACATTAAACACCTACCACTAAAATAATTAAAATAGTTTTAATCACCGCACACTATGGTTTACGATTAATATATAAAGTTTTTATTACTAACAAGGTTGTTGAATGTCTTTTATAAAACTGTATTTTTTAGCGATTTTTACTGCTGTTATCTTCGTATCGCCCGTTATTGCTAATGACAAAGACGAGTCCCCTGTTCGCGGGCTAACTGGCTTTGAGAACATCAACGAAAGTCAGCCTTTATGGGAGTTTGGACTTGGTGGTGGCGCTATAGAAGTCGCTAATTACCCGGCATCAAGCGAGCGAAATTTTATTGCATTAGCCGCGCCCTATGTCGTTTATCGGGGCGATGTATTTCGGGTTGGGGGTGGTGATGGCATGCGTGCAGTTGTTGTTGAAACAAGTGATTTTGAATTAGACCTCTCCTTTGGCGGTGCATTCTCTGCCGACAGTGATGACAATACATCTCGAGCTGGTATGCCTGAATTAGACTTCTTATTTGAAATAGGGCCACAATTAATTTATCGCATTAAAGACTATAAATTTTCACAAGGTGGAGATGCAAGACTCAAAGCTCGCTTGCAAGCAAGAGCGGTATTTTCTACTGATTTTGATCGCATCGACGATCGTGGTTTTGTTATAGAGCCAACCATTTCATACCAACAGCGTGGTGCAATTTTTAAAGAAGTAGGCTTAAATATCGCTTTTAGCTTAACTTTTGCGACTGAAAAATTACAAGATTACTTTTATCAGGTTGATCGCAAATTCGCCAATAGCAATCGCCAACAATATAATGCCAAAGGAGGCTATTTGGGCGCCGAACTTTCTATGGGTCTGTCATTACCCATACGAAAAAATATCCGCGCATTTATCACTGGCTCAGCACAATTTCATCAAGGTGCAGCCAACCAGAATAGTCCTCTTTATGAAGAAGACATTACTTACAGCGTCGGTATTGGCTTTGTTTGGCGCTTATACGAAAGTGACAAAAAAGCGAGTTGGTAACAAACCTTTCAATGACACTAAAACAAATAGCTACTATTGATTAAATTGACTTATAAAAAAGTTAACACTGCTCTAAACTGTAGATAATCAATTACAAAAGGAAAAAAACGATGTTCTCAATTAAAAAATTGTTCTCTTTAATGCTTAGCTTAACCTTGGTTGCTTGTGCTTCAATGGGAGATGGTAGTAAAGCAGAACAACAGCAAGAAATTATAACGATGAAAGATACGGTGCTTAACCAACTTTTTGCTAATAAACCAGATACCCGTAGCCAAATTAATTCAGCGGCAGGTTATGCTGTCTTTTCGAATGCTAATATCAATTTAATATTTATGGCAGCTGGTACAGGCTATGGTGTTGTTAAAAGTAATAATTCAGCTAAATATACTTATATGAATATGGCTGAAGGTGGTATAGGCCTTGGTCTTGGTGTTAAAGATTACCGTATTGTTATGGTATTTCATACGGCACAAGCAATGAATGATTTTGTTAATCAAGGTTGGAGCTTTGGTGGTAATGTTGATGCCGCTGCAAAAGCGGGTGATAAAGGCGGTTCAGTTGAAGGAGAAATGTATTACGGTGATGTAACTGTCTACACTTTTACTGAAAATGGCTTAGCCCTGCAGGCAACAATAAAAGGCACTAAGTTTTGGCAGGACAGTAAGCTTAATTAACAGCCCAACTCAGTAGTCATTATCCTTAGTTAAATCTGTTATTGATGTAAAGTGCACAATATATAAATAAACCTTGTGCGCTTTAAGGGAAAATCAACATAAATTAACTTCGGTTGATGGACAAGCTTAACTCTGGCTAAATTCCACTTAATTATAAAAACCATCAAGAAGATGAACTTACCTTTTTATCTATGGTCTATTTAGCCGAGTAATAAGTCGTTAACTTGAATGTTTAATAATAAGTGCTTTTATTAAAATCAATAACGTAAACAGGTATATAAAAACGGTATTTACAAGGAGGTTTACAATACAAGGTTATAAGTTTGCTATTTTTTTCTCTATTATTTTCCATATTTTTGTTGTTTTACTGTTAAGTAATACGAAAGACAAACCGATCGATAATTTCACCAAAACACCAAAAATAGTACCTATTAATAGTTTTATCTATTATAAACCGATTAAAAATAAACAAGAAAAAGTCATTTCCGTTGATAGTGAACAGAAAAAAGTAGCACAAAAAAAATTAGCCATTAAAGACGTTGCACAGCAAAAGATAGAAATTAAACCATCAAGTCCTTTAATAAAAGCGATAACTGCTCCGCTAAAAAAACAACAGCCTGAAGAGATAAAACACCACACAACTTCCCAAAATTTATCTCGCCTTAAAGATAAAATTAATCAGCAAATAATCGACCAAGCCATGCAAAACTTCGCTAAACCTAATACAGGCTCGTTAATGCATGGTACACCGAGTTATGTTCCGCACTCTTTTGTTGAAGATACACAAAAGAAGAAGATTGGCTCAACAGCTAGTCAGGTGGGGAATGGCTTTAGTGTCAAAAAAGGTGATAACGGTACTTGTACGTTAACTGAAGATTTATCAGTTATTGGCCTTCAAGGCAAAACGACATCACAATTTAACTGTGGTTTATCAAAAGATGAGAAAAACTTTAAAAGTCATATGAAAAATATCCTTAAAAAGTTAGGCCATTAATAAAAGATTAACCAACCGTAGCAGCTAAAAAGCATCGATAAATGACCATGCCCAATCTATACTTAGGTTATAATATGAGCAGTTGTGAGTATATCGCAAAGTAAACCTTTCGACTGAGAGTGAAATTCACCTCACTTTTACAATATTATCAACGCACAACAATACCAACATAACTACTACAACTAGACTTTCTATTAGTTATCACTGCGGTGAATAGTACTTATTTAATCAAATGATTCGTAGTAGCTCAAAAATCAGGTAAACTATAAGCAAAATTTTTCCTTGCTAATGATGATAATGTTATTAGCCCATTAGAACTAGAGAGAGTTTTAAATGAGTCTATATTTAGAGTACATTAAAGAAATTGAAAATCGTAAGAATGAGCTAGGATTAGCTCCTCTACCCATTGATTCTGCTGATCTATTATCAGAAATCATTGCTCAAATTAAAGATTCTGCAAATGAGCATCGCGAAGATTCACTTAACTTTTTCATTTATAACACTTTACCAGGCACAACCAGTGCTGCAGGTGTAAAAGCTGAATTTTTAAAAGAAATTATTCTAGCTCAGTCAGTTGTCGCAGAAATTACCCCAACGTTCGCTTTTGAATTGTTATCTCATATGAAAGGCGGCCCTTCAATTGAAGTACTTCTTGATTTAGCATTATCTGATGACGCAGCAGTAGCAAAACCAGCAGCAGAAGTTTTAAAAACTCAAGTATTTTTATATGACGCTGATACAGCACGTCTTGAAGCTGCATTTAAAGCAGGCAACGCACTGGCGAAAGATATTTTAGAAAGCTACGCTCAAGCTGAATTCTTCACTAAGTTACCTGAAGTTGAAGCAAAAGTTGAAATAGTCACTTATATTGCCGGTGAAGGTGATATCTCAACTGATTTATTATCTCCAGGTCATCAAGCACACTCACGTGCTGACCGTGAATTACATGGCCAATGCATGAGCACTCCAGAAGCTCAAGCAGAAATTAAAGCTTTACAAGTTAAGTACCCTAAAGCGAAAGTCATGCTTATCGCTGAAAAAGGCACTATGGGTGTTGGTTCATCTCGTATGTCGGGTGTTAACAACGTTGCACTATTGGCAGGTAAACAAGCAAGTCCATACGTACCGTTTATTAACATTGCGCCTATAGTTGCGGGTACTAATGGTATTTCTCCAATCTTCTTAACAACTGTTGATGTAACTGGCGGCATTGGTCTTGACCTTAAAAACTGGGTTAAGAAAGTCGATGCAAGTGGCAACGCCGTTGTTGATGCAAATGGTGATGCAGTTTTAGAGGAAGCTTATTCTGTAGCGACTGGTACCGTATTAACTATCGATACCAAAGCGAAAAAATTATACAACGGTGACAAAGAGCTTGCGGATATATCTTCAGCCTTTACACCACAGAAAGTTGAATTCATGAAAGCTGGCGGTTCTTACGCGGTAACATTTGGTAAGAAATTACAAACGTTCGCAGCTGAAACACTTGGCGTAGCAACACCACCTGTATATGCCTCTTCAAAAGAAATTTCTCATGAAGGTCAAGGTTTAACTGCCGTTGAAAAAATCTTTAATAACAACGCAGTTGGTGTAACATCGAACACACCATTACATGCAGGCTCAGATGTTCGCGTTAAAGTTAACATTGTTGGCTCTCAAGACACAACAGGTCCTATGACATGTCAAGAGCTTGAAGCGATGGCAGCATCTACTATTTCTCCACTAGTAGACGGTGCATACCAATCAGGTTGTCATACAGCGTCAGTTTGGGATAGCAAAGCTAAAGCTAACATTCCTAAATTAATGGCATTCATGAACAAGTTCGGTCTTATTACTGCACGTGACCCGAAAGGCGTTTACCATGCAATGACTGATGTTATTCATAAAGTATTAAATGATATTACCGTAGACGATCGCGCAATCATCATTGGTGGTGACTCGCATACTCGTATGTCTAAAGGTGTAGCCTTTGGTGCTGACTCGGGTACAGTAGCAATCGCACTTGCCACAGGTGAATCGGCTATGCCAATCCCTGAGTCTGTAAAAGTTACTTTTAAAGGCAAGATGCAAGGCCACATGGATTTCCGTGATGTAGTTCATTCTACTCAAGCGCAAATGCTTAAGCAATTTGATGGCGAAAATGTCTTCCAAGGTCGTATCATTGAAGTGCATATCGGTACATTATTAGCTGACCAAGCATTTACCTTTACTGATTGGTCTGCAGAAATGAAGGCAAAAGCCTCAATCTGTATTTCTGAAGATGAAACATTAATTCAATCACTTGAGCTTGCTAAGAGCCGTATCCAGATAATGATCAACAAGGGTATGGAAAACGAAGCGAAAACACTTAACGGTTTAATCGCCTTAGCTGACCAACGTATCGAAGGAATAAAATCAGGCACTACGCCAGCATTAGCACCAGATGAAAATGCTAAATACTACGCGGAAGTAGTCATTGATTTAGATATTATCGACCAGCCAATGATTGCTGATCCAGATGTAAACAACGACGATGCTTCTAAACGTTACACTCATGATGTTATTCGCCCTGTTTCATACTACGCTGATAAATCAGTTGACCTAGGTTTTGTTGGTTCTTGTATGGTTCACAAAGGTGATATGCAAATTATCGCTCAAATGTTCCGTAATATGGAAGCACAAGGTAACAAGATAGAATTTAAAGCTCCATTAGTTGTTGCACCACCAACTTACAATATTGTTGATGAGCTTAAAGCTGAAGGCGATTGGGAGATTTTACAAAAATATTCAGGCTTCGAATTTGACGATGCTGTACCTAAAAATGCTGCGCGTACTAAGTACGAAAACATCATGTACCTTGAACGCCCAGGCTGTAACTTATGTATGGGTAACCAAGAAAAAGCTGAACCTGGTGACACGGTTATTGCAACATCAACACGTTTATTCCAAGGTCGTGTTGTAGCAGATACTGCTGAGAAAAAAGGCGAATCGTTACTTGGCTCTACACCGTTAGTTGTACTTTCAACGATGCTTGGTCGTTTCCCAACAATCGAAGAGTACAAGTCAGCAGTAGAGGGTATCGATTTAACTCGATTTGCTCCTCCTACGCATGAAATGACGACTAAGTATACTGCTCAAGCAGTACCTATTACAGTAATGTAATCACCGATATAGAGTCCTTAATAAGGGACTCTATTTTAAGCGATACATTAAAATAGACTTAGAAATATAAGGGTTATTTATTTTGGTTGAGTGAGGTAAAACTTACTATCAACTAAAATAAGTAATCCTTTTTTATTTTAATCTTCTAGTTATTAAAAATGGCACAGCCATGCAAGGACTATCCTCACTTAACTGGGTCTGTAATTAAGTGAGCACGTGAGAGAAGTTTACATTGAACAGAAATGCTTCTACTGACTAGCGCATTCAATATTAGCAGATAACGAAGGCATAATTAAATTTGGAAACGATTTTCTGTCATCAAACTTTTCAATACCTTTTAACACTTCAATGGTAAAACCATAAGTGCCACAAATCTCGTAAGACTGTCTCATCATAAAAGTAGCCAGCTTATCAAAATGAGTATCAGACTTAGGGTTAACCACTAAGTGATATTTATTGTCAGAGAGTTTTGTTTGTTCAAACTGAATATTGTGATCAAAATCCCATTGTGAAGCTCCGTTTTCAGAAACAATGTTGGTACAAGCAGATAGAGCAAAACAAGTAATAGCTAAAGTAAATAAACGCATCATAAGTCCTTTTCAAATAATAATTTATAGTATAAAGCAGCTGTACTCTACCATCGACAACCAAAAATGTACTAATGCTGAGACAATATAGCTGCCAAGGTATGGCGATGGTGCTGAGACAGTTCACGGTTCCTAAACATAAAAACCAGCAAAAATGCTGGTTTTTATATGAAGTTAGTCAAGCATTTACAAGTGCTTTTCTAAGAATTCACCCACCACCTTAAATGCTTCTATGCGATTTTCATTTTCATCGAGATAATGTGTACCATTAGCAAACTCAACAAAATCGATATCTAAATCAGCGTCTTTAGCCGCATCATAAAAATCGTCAGATTGGCTAAACCTTACCTGAGTATCATGTTTACCATGAATCAATAATATCGGTGCTTTGATCTGTTTAAGATAGTTAATTGCAGAAGTCGCTTTAAGACTGGCAATAATTTTATCGTCCGTTGGGTTACCAATGGTTTTATCAATAAAAGGTCGTTTAGATTCGTATCTGTATTCATCTTTTGCTAACTCAAGTAAGTCACCAATCCCAGCGATACTGGCAATACATTTAAATTGCTTGGGCCTTTGAAATGCAGCCGTTAATGCCACATAACCGCCGTAGCTAGCACCAACAATACAGCTATTATTAGTATCAACCAGTTCGGTCTCAGCTAACCAGTCTATCGCCTCATAAATATCATCTTGCATACGTTTTCCCCACTGTTGGTAACCAGCGGTTTGATAAGCGTTACTAAAGCCAGTGGAGCCACGAAAGTTAACTTGCAGTACGGCATAACCTTTACTGGCAAAGTATTGCACAAACGGACTAAAGTATTGGTAATCTCTTGATTGTGGACCGCCATGAGGGTGAATAATCAAGGGTGGTTTTTTATTATTACTCATTGGCGTTGTTGGCAACGTTAAATACCCGTGCAATGACATACCATCAGATGCTTCAAATTGAAACGGTTGAACACTAGCCAGCGACTTGCCTTCTAAATAGGGGTATTGACTGATCCAAAAACCACCTGATTTTTTAGCTAAATCTAACCAAAAAAACTTAGGGGGTGAATTATCTCGCTGAGCAGCTACTAAAATTTTCTTTTTATCTTTGCTCATACTATAAATACTGGCTTGGTATTGCTTGAAACTATTTTTTACAATGTTATAGATTTCAGTGTCAGCATCAGTAAAAAAATGATTCTTACGGTAGTGCTCGAAATAAATAGCACCAATAACTTCATTTCTATCCGCATTAAAAATAGCACCTTCTACATCATAGTTATCATTAGCATATAATAGCTTATCGTAGGCTCCCGACTTAATATCATATTGCCAAAGTGCGTCTCTGTGTAACTTGTGATCAGAGATAACAATCGCCTTATCATCACTAACTAAGATAGGAGAAAAAGTTTCACCTTCGAACGCCTTTTTAGAGTGTAATAACTTCCACTCATCATTATTGTCTTTTCTGTACCATATATTCGTAATCGTACTGTCATAATCGTCAGACCCTACACCCAATACGACATCACCCGCTTTATTGGCAACCCAACTATAAACGTCATATTTATTAACGAATAACTTTTCAAATTTATTTTCATAAATATTAACTTTATAGACAGATTGTCCTTTATCTTTAGGAGAGTACATCTGCAATAATACAAATTCTTTTTCTGCTTTTAATAACGAAACAACTTGTTGAGAGCTGTTTAAATCATACATAGCGATTTCTGCACCCGTTAAACTGCGAAGATTTGCTGCACGATTTAATTCAACCAACTTACTGCCGTCAATGTTAACCGAAAATAATCGATTAACTCGAAATCTATCACCCCATTGCTTTTTAGAGTAACTCGATGATACCAACAAACGTTCATTATTTGCCCACATAACCGAGTCTATTCTGTCTTTAGACTTTTTAAGGCTAACAAGTTTTATAATGCTATTTGAGCCAAAGTCACTCATCACAACCGACGGACCATCTTCACTGTTAAATATTCCAGCAATATGTTTACCATCTGGTGATACGGTAGGTTCTTGAATTATAGGTAAGTGACCAAACTCCTTGTAGGTTAACGTTTGTTTTTCTGCATGACTTAAGAAGGTCACGCTGAGCAATAGAATAGTGATTATTATTTTTTTCATTACTGCATCCTAGCGACTTGTTGATTAGCGGTAGTTGTCATTATCGATGATACGATAAAAATCATTTACCTATATCTTTACAAATTATTTACAAAATTGCCAGTAAACTTGCCATATTTATAATTCAGGTCGATCCAAACTAATAACGACGTGGGTCATTGAAAAAAAGATGACTGATAATAATGATCAAAAAAGGAAGGTAAAAAGGTATATCGCTGAATTTCACTAAATAGCGTTGGTGAATTGGGGCTTAGGCACTTAGTTCAGTAAAGATTAAGCGCTAACTAAAACAATAGCCCATAAAAAATGCCATTCACTATCAATAGTGAATGGCATTTCAGCATAAATGCAAGTTTATCGTTTACTTAAAAACAATGATTATTTCTTTTTCTTTACCGCTTTTGCATTAGGTAAATCAGTAATTGAACCTTCAAAAATTTCAGCTGCTAAGCCAATAGATTCATTTAATGTTGGATGAGCATGAATGGTTAAGCCTATGTCTTCTGCATCAGCACCCATTTCAACGGCTAAACAAATTTCGCCCAACATTTCGCCTGCGTTGATACCAACAATGGCACCACCAAGAATACGGCCCGTTTCTTTTTCAAAGATTAACTTAGTTTTACCTTCAGTACGGCCAGAAGCGATAGCACGACCAGAAGCCGCCCAAGGGAAGTTAGCGACTTCAATGTTTAAACCTTGCTCTTTAGCTTCAGTCTCTGTTACGCCAGTCCAAGCCATTTCAGGATCAGTGTAAGCAACAGAAGGGATACAACGTGGTTCAAAGGTATGCTTCTTACCTGAGATAACTTCTGCTGCACAATGCGCTTCATGAACTGCTTTATGTGCAAGCATAGGTTGACCAACAACATCACCAATAGCAAAAATATGTGGAACGTTAGTACGTAGTTCATTCGTTACATTGATAAAACCACGTTCATCAACGTTAACACCTGCTTTGTCAGCAGCAACTAAATGACCATTTGGCTTACGGCCAACAGCCACTAAAATTTTGTCGTAACGTACCGGTTCTGCTGGTGCTTTTTTACCTTCAAAAGTCACATACAAACCGTCAACTTTAGCTTCAACTGCAACCACTTTAGTAGATAACATAATGTTGAAGTTTTTCTTGTTGAAATTAGTATAAATTTTAACAATGTCTTTATCTGCAGCTGGTACTAATTGATCAGCAAATTCAACCACTGAAACATTAGCGCCTAAAGCTCTGTATACCGTACCCATTTCTAGACCGATAATACCACCACCCAATACTAACATTTCATCAGGAATGTCATGAAGTTCTAAAGCGCCTGTTGAATCAATAACGCGTGGGTCATCATTTGGAATAAAAGGTAAATCAATAACAGAAGAACCAGCGGCGATAATAGCATTATCAAAAGTAACCGTCGTTTTCTCGCCGTCATTGCCTTCAACTTCAATCGTTTTATCTGAAGTGAACTTGCCGTAACCATAAACTGTAGTCACTTTACGCGCTTTAGACATTCCACCTAAGCCGCCAGTAAGTTGAGAGACTACGCTATCTTTCCAGTCACGAATTTTATCTAAATTAATTTCAGGCTTACCAAAAGTAACCCCGTGTGAAGCCATTGCAGCTGCATCATCAATAACTTTAGCAACATGAAGTAATGCTTTTGATGGGATACAACCCACATTCAAACAAACACCACCTAATGTTTTTCGGCTTTCAATTAAGACTACATCTAAACCTAAATCTGCAGCACGGAATGCCGCTGAATAACCACCAGGGCCTGAACCTAATACTACTACTTGAGTTTTAATTTCGTTACTCATGTTTACCTCAATTAACTTGTTGTTTTGTCATTTATCGCTTTGCCAATATGGAAAGCCACAAATATAATATTATTTATACTTTACTGGGCGGAATTTTACTTAAACTCCTACCAAAGTACCATCTTTAATCGCACCTTCTTTGACCAAAGTAGTAAAAAGTGAGAGGCACTTCTGCCTGCTCACTTTTATCTTAGCGTCAAAGACTCTATCAATTATAAGATCAATTGACGAATATCAGACATTACACTGGCTAAGTGTACCGTAAAGCGCGCGGCTAAGGCACCGTCAATAACACGATGGTCGTACGACATTGATAATGGCAACATAAGTTTAGGCTCAAAATCCTTACCATTCCACTTAGGTTTTATTTCTGATTTTGAAACACCTAAAATTGCCACTTCTGGAGCATTAACAATCGGCGTGAATGCTGTACCACCAATACCACCAAGACTAGAAATAGTAAAACATCCACCTTGCATATCGGTCGCTTTCAATTTGCCATCTCGTGCTTTCATGCTAATTTCTAGAAGTTCACGAGAGAGTTGATGAATACCTTTTTGGTCGACATCACGTACTACCGGGACAACTAAACCATTAGGCGTATCAACAGCAACACCGATGTGAATGTATTTCTTGAGAATTAAGCTTTCTCCGTCTTCACTCAAACTTGAGTTAAACGCAGGGAATTCACGTAAAGCATCAGCAACCGCTTTTAAAATAAAGACTAATGGCGTGATCTTAAAGCCTAGCTTTTTCTTTTCACAAATAACATTTTGTTCTTTACGAAACGCTTCAACATTAGTGATATCAGCTTCATCAAATTGAGTAACATGTGGAATAGTTACCCAATTACGATGAAGAAATGGACCTGATATTTTTTGAATACGCGTAAGTGCTTTCGTTTCAATTTCGCCAAACTTCGAGAAATCGATAGCCTTAGCACTGACGACCTGTAATCCACCCTCACCCGCAGCAACCGAGCTACCCGCGTTAGCTTTAGGTCGAGACAGTTCGTATTTCACGTAAGACTGTACGTCTTCTTTTAAAATACGACTTTTTCTGCCCGTTCCTTTAACTAAGGTTAAATCAACACCATATTCACGTGCAATACGGCGAATCGATGGCGAAGTATAGATACTGCCCGATGAAGCCACTTTACCCGCTTGTGGGTGATGCGGAACAGGAGCAGCCTTTTGTGGTGCGGGTTTAGCTTTCGGTGCTTCAGCAACTTCTTCAGCAACAGGAGCAGGAGCAGCGACTTCAACTGGTGAGCCACTTGATGTTTCAAGCTTAATTACAATAGCGCCCTGCTTTACTTTGCCACCAACGCTAACCAATACTTCTTTAACGGTACCCGCATGTGACGAAGGCACGTCCATTGTAGCTTTATCTGTTTCTAAGGTGATTAAACCATCTTCAACTTCAATAACATCACCAACACTCACTAAAACGTCGATAATTTCAACTTCACCGTCTTCACCAATATCAGGAACTGCAATATCAATAATTTCACTTTGTGCTGATACCGCCGCCTTAGCAGGAGCCTCAGCAGGTGCAGGAGTTGACTCAACTTCTGCAACCGTTTCTTCTACAGCTTCTGCTGGCGCTTCGTCTGTAGTTTCAGGTGCTGCTTGCGATGATGTCATTTCAGCAATCACATCACCTTCTTTAATTTTATCGCCAACACTGACCAATAATGCTGATAACTTTCCAGCAAATGGTGCCGGGATATCCATTGATGCTTTATCAGTTTCAACGGTAACAATTCCTTCGTCTGCTTCGATTGAATCGCCAACAGCAAAACAAATTTCAATAATTTCTACTTCGTCGCCACCAACATCAGGGACTAGAATTTTTTGACTATCTGACATATTAAATCTCCTAGTCTGCTTATGCGTAAAGTGGGTTAAGTTTTTCAGTATCGATATCAAAGCGTTTAATCGCTTCAGTAACTACTGAACGCTCAACATCACCACGGTTAGCTAACTCAAATAACGCCGCAACAACAATATAAGCAGCATTCACTTCAAAGTGAGTACGTAAATTAGCGCGACTGTCACTGCGACCAAAACCATCGGTACCTAAACAGCGGTATTCGGTGTCTATGTAGGCACGCACTTGCTCTGAATAGTTTTTAATATAATCAGTTGCTGCAATTGCAGGACCATTTTCTTTGGTAATAACGTTAGAAATGTACGCTTGTTTTTGCTTACTTTCTGGGTGAAGCATATTCCAGCGTGCAACATCTTGACCGTCACGGGCTAATTCATTGAATGAAGTTACTGAGTAAACATCACTTGAAATACCGTAATCAGCACTTAAAATTTGTGCCGCTTCACGTACCTTTTCCAAGATAGTGCCTGAGCCCATCAACTGCACGTTAACTTTTGGTTTTTTCGAAGCTTTCTTCGCTGCTACCGTTTCAAGCTTGTAAATACCTTTAATTATTTGCTCTTCAACATTTTTATTTTCAGGCATCGCCGGATGTTTATAGTTTTCGTTCATCAAGGTTAAGTAAAAGAAAATATTTTCATTTTCTTCATACATGCGACGTAAACCTTCACGCACAATAACCGATATTTCATAACCATAAGTAGGATCGTACGTCACACAATTAGGGATCAAACCTGCTTGCACATGTGAGTGACCATCTTGATGTTGTAAACCTTCACCATTCAAGGTTGTTCGACCGGCAGTAGCGCCTAGTAAAAAGCCTTTTGCTTGGCTATCACCCGCTGCCCAAGCTAAGTCACCAACACGTTGGAAACCAAACATAGAGTAGTAGATGTAAAATGGGATTGTTGTCGCATTACAAGTAGAGTAAGACGTACCCGCTGCAACCCAAGACGCCATAGCACCTAATTCATTAATACCTTCTTGTAAAACCTGACCTTTTTTATCTTCACGATAATAAGCAACTTGGTCAGCATCTTGAGGAATGTATTTTTGCCCTTCGTTTGCGTAAATACCCACTTGGCGGAATAAACCTTCCATACCAAAAGTACGCGCTTCATCAGGGATAATAGGCACGATACGCTTGCCTATTTTTTTATCTTTTAATAGTGCATTCAATACACGAACAAAGGTCATTGTTGAAGAAACTTCACGATCACCAGAGCCTTTCAATATTGCGTCAAAGACTTTAAGAGATGGGATTTCTAACGTTTCATCTGCTTGTACACGACGAGCAGGTAAAGAACCCCCTAACGCTTCACGACGCGCTTTCATGTACTTGAACTCTTCGCTGTCTTCAGGGAATCGATAGAAAGGCAAATCAGCAATTTCATCATCATTGATCGGCATATTGAAACGATCACGGTAAAGCTTAATAGACTCAACATCCATTTTCTTCACGTTATGAGCAACATTCAATGCTTCGCCTGAGGCACCTAAACCAAAACCTTTTACTGTTTTTGCTAGAATGACAGTTGGACGACCTTTAGTTTCTATCGCTTTTTTATAAGCGGCGTAAACTTTAACCGGATCATGGCCACCACGATTCAAACGATAAATATCTTCATCAGACATATTGGCAACCAATGCCGCTGTCTCAGGGTATTTATTGAAAAAGTTCTCACGGGTATATTTACCACCCTTGGCTTTACAGTTTTGGTATTCACCGTCAACCGTTTCTTCCATAAGTTGTAAAAGTTTACCTGAAGTGTCACGGGCAATAAGGGCATCCCAGTAAGAACCCCAAATAACTTTAACGACTTCCCAGCCAGCGCCACGGAAAGTACCTTCAAGCTCTTGAATAATTTTGCCATTACCACGAACAGGGCCATCTAAACGCTGTAGGTTACAGTTAATAACAAATGTTAAGTTATCTAAACCTTCACGCGAAGCTAAACCAATAGCACCTAATGATTCTGGCTCATCGGTCTCGCCATCACCTAAATAACAGTAAACGCGTTGTGCTGAACAATCTTTGATACCACGATCGGTTAAATATTTAAGGAAACGCGCAGTATAAATTGCTTGTAATGGACCTAGCCCCATAGAAACAGTTGGGAACTGCCAGAAATCTTTCATCAAATGAGGGTGAGGATAAGAAGATAACCCTTTACCATCACATTCTTGACGAAAGTTATCCATTTGAGATTCAGTTAAACGACCTTCCATGAAGGCACGCGCATAAATACCTGGAGAGATATGTCCTTGTGCGAAAATAAAGTCACCACCGTCTTTTTCAGAAGCCGCTCTGAAGAAGTGATTAAAACCGACATCGTATAACATCGCAGAAGAAGCAAAACTGCCTATATGTCCACCTAAGTCTAAATCTTTTTTCGACGCACGAAGTACCAGCACTAAAGCGTTCCAACGAATAGCTGCACGAATGCGTGCTTCAATCGTTTGATCACCTGGCATATTAGGCTCTTGCCCAGGAGGTATGGTATTTACATAAGCTGTTTTTGCTTCAAAAGGTAAATGTGTGCCACTGCGACGAGCGCGGTCAATAAGTTTTTCTAAAATGAAATGTGCACGATCTGGACCTTCATTTTCCAGAATAGAATCCATAGATTCCAACCACTCTTGGGTTTCCAATGAATCTAAATCAATTTTTGGGAGCTCAGACATAATTACTTAGTTTCCAATAGTTAGTAAGTATATATAGTCATCATTACTCTATATGCAGGTTTATTGCGTTTCAAAACTAGCACTACGGCGTTACTCATTGTTGCAATAGCGAACCATTGCTGCAAACGAATGCCTTGTATCTATAATTTTGCACTCACACTAAACTTCAACATCTTAAATTATGATAGCTATAAGTTAAATTTCTGTGTTTAAAGATAGTCAACTTTTGCATATTTACATGCTTTGATTAACGTTAAACAGTTATTTTCTAAATTTTATTTTGCAACGTAATAGCTATTAATATTCACTACGTTGCATTCTGCGCATTGATCTTTCCATGCGACTATCTTCTTGTGACATTTTTAGTAGCACTTCTTCTATAAAAGCGAGGTGACGGTGGCTTGCCCCCCAAGCTTTTTGTGGCTGACCACTAATAATTGCGTCTAACAAGCGTTTTCTAAATTCAGCCATTTGCGCAAATATATCTGGGCGCTTAGCTAAAACAGTAAGATTTTGCTCAATATTATCAATCAACAAACTCGACATACTTCGCGCTAAGTGCAGGGTGACCGCATTGTGTGACGCCGCACATATAGCAAGATAAAAGTCGAATATAGCTTCAGCCTCTAAACGTAAATCATTTTCTAACTGGGCATTGCCGATACCGTCATGCTTTTTCTGTATTTCAGCAAAATCATTTTCCGTGCCTCGCATCGCCGCATAATATGACGACATACCTTCAATACCATGACGAAACTCTAAGAGATCAAATTGCGACTCTTTACTTTTCGACATTAACTCAAATAACGGATCAGACAAGCCTGATAAAATTTGGTCACTAACAAATGTGCCACCACCTTGGCGACGATTTACTAAGCCTTTAGCTTCTAACTTTTGAATAGCTTCGCGTAATGAGGGTCGAGAAACATCAAATTGTTTTGCTAACTCTCGTTCAGGTGGTAATTTTTCACCTGCTTGCAAGCTACCTTCAAGAATCAAGGCTTCTAATTGTCGTAAAATTACATCCGACAATTTTGCTTGCTTAACTGGCTTTTGGATACCTGACAATGTCATAACTAACAGCTTAACCTATAGTTTTATTGGCCTAGAGTTAGATAAAACTAAAAAGTGATTAAACTTTCTTTGTAAATCTTCTAAAAAACCAAGAGGTAAATTGGTCTTACCAATCAAAAAAGTGGTGTAAAAATACCAAAAAAAACACATTTTGTAAAGAGAAGATAGATCAGCTAGGCTGATTTTCCAAGTACTATTTTAGAGCTCAAACTCCAAACAACTGTTTGAATAGCTAACACAATAACTCAAATAAAAGCCTTATATCGAACACTACTCAACCAACAAGGTGGTCATTAAGCTAAATTATTTTATCTGGTTATTTTTAGTTTTATACGCATTGAGATTCGATAACAGATCAAAAAAAACATTATAAAAATTATTGAAAAGCCCGCTATAAATTACGCTTAACTCTTATAAAACGGCTAGATGTTAAATAAAATAGCCCTTTACAAAGCTGAGTTTCCATTAATTAAAAGTCAATTTAAGCGACACAAAACAATAATGAATTATAGGACTATTTTTTAATTTATAACTTTATCTGACCAATCTAAACGAATATCCCACCCTTCTACTCGATGCTCTGGCTCTAATGGTGCAACTGATTCATCGATCGTCTTATGAACGTTAATTGCAGGCGTAATATTGACATCGCGGCCATGAATAAAACTCTGCGTTCTGACAATTTGGGTATAGGCTTTATTCATCGCATAAGCACGTTGCTTGGACGGGGTAATTAACGCATAAACATCCGCTTGCTTTACTTTCTCCTTATCAACAGAGCCATCTTTTTTATACCACTTGCTGTGCATTTCCATGTTTTCTCGAAACTCATTACCGCCACCATTAATTTGCAGATATTGTAAAATCTCTCCCTCTTGCTGTCCTTTCGATGGTGCATCTTTCATACCTTTTAAATTGATATAGCCCCAACCTGCTCGTCCAGTTACTTTTCTTGGAAAAGCAAACGTTTGATCAATTGTGGTACCTATAGCGGAGTGACACCCCATGCAGTAGAAAGTTTCTTCATAAGACTGAGGTCGTAACTCACCATTATAATCTTCTATGAAGCCTTGAATAAGCCAGCCAAATTTATTATTAAAACCACGGTCTTTAACACGGATATAACTGGGTAATTGTTCATCAAGTTTCTCTTTTCGCTCTCGCCGATAAGCGCTGTCTATTGCCGAGTCATTTAATAATTGCGTTTTAGTCATATAGCGCAACTCTTTCATCCGTTGCGGAATAGTGGTTTCACCCTTTGTATCAATCCCAACATAACGAACTGAATGCATAATTTCGGTGTTAACCGGGTATTGTTGACGAGGCACTTTAATCTGCTTGGCATCGCCAACAAAGTATTCTTGAGCTAACAATAATTCAACTTGTCTGGTTAATTGACCATCTATATTTAAGTCGCTATTAAGCTTTACTTCATCGGCTGGGAAAATATCTATTTGTGGTAAAGCCTTAATACTCATTTCAACTAACGAAAGATTAATTAAATAGACATCTTCATTATATTCGCCATTAAGTTGCCTAAACTCTGCTGATAAGCGAATTAATACATCATCTGTGGCGCCATTCGTTGGCCAAAAGGTTCCCGGAAAGGGTTTGTAATTAAACGCCACCCAACCTGTGCCATCTTTAGCAATACCTTTATCATTAAAGGCTTCACCGGCTAAATTATAGTTTTCCAAGTCGGGAATAAAACCTTGCCAGTTATTATCTTTTAATGTCGTCGACAATTGACTGTAGTTATCTTGATCTATGTATTGTGCTATTTGTTCATCAGATATTTTTGCTATCCAGGATTCGCGGTTAACAAATAAGTTTTTCCAGCTATTACCTTCACCTTCATCCGAAAAATTGTAAAGACCCTGATTAACCCCGTCATTACGTAAATTATTGCGGTAACTATCAGTTTCAGTATGGCTATAGGTTTGATGGCAGGTGTAACAGGGATTGTTACTCCCTGCAGTTTTGGTGTAACACTGCGATGGAATAGGTGCTTCTTCATTAATGCTGCCATTAGCTGTTGGCGTGATTATTTCACTCATGTCTACTTCGGGTAATAAGCCCTGAGTCATTTTTTCACTTTTTGATAAACTCGAAAAACCAATAAAGGAAATCGTCACTAGTAAACTAAATATTAATACGTAATTTTTCATAAGCTTTAATAGCCCCTCATTTATATATTCAGTAAATTATACAAGGCTTTTATTACAGTTATTTGAAGCGCACTTTCATATTTTCTTAACAATAAAGTCAAAAAGACGTCACCTAAATGTCACACCCCGATATTACTTTAATAGCGTTTTTACACATAACTCTAGGAAGATAAAATGCTGAATCTAAAAAAAAGAAAAATAGCGACACTCATAGCAGTGATTCTCGGTTCGTCAATGTTAACAGCGTGTGGTGGTGATGACGGTAAAAATGGTACAAACGGTTCTAATGGGGTCATTGGATTAGATGGTAGCAATGGCAATGATGGTGTCAACGGTGCTGATGGTACTGATGGCGCTAACGGGAGTGATGGGGCTAATGGGCAAAACCTGACAGCTGCAGCAAAACTAACCCGCTTAGCAACCGTGCCAGTAGGTGCAGAAATTACGGGTATGTTTTTAACGGATAACGATGAACTTTTCTTTAATGTACAACACCCTTCAGATCTGTCAGGTAACGAAACACCAGCAAAAGTTGGCGTAGTAACGGGATTTGACTGGGGTACGCTTGACCCTATGACTGAGAGTTTATCGGTTCCAACAACCGATACAGAAAAAATGGCAGTACGGGTCGTTGCCGGAACCTACCAAGTTTTGGGGCAAGCGGGTGATACCTTGAATAACCAATTGCCTCATGGTTTAGGCGCGATTGCTAGTGCTGATCAAGCCACTAAGATTAAGCAATCTCAAGATCCTGATTTTAATGCCTTCGTTCCAACTTCTGCCAGTGGTGACACAGGTTTTTTATTCACCGCATGGGAAGATCGCCCAGGTGCAATGAGCCGTATAGAACTATCTAAAGAAGACAGTGGAACTTGGACAATAGGTGATGCGATTAACGTTGATTTTTCAGCGGTATTAGGCACAATCATTAATTGTTTTGGTACGCTTTCACCATGGAATACCCCTTTAACGTCAGAAGAAAACTACGAAGCTGAAAATACCGAGCAATGGAATAACACCGCTTACTTAGATGGCTATCCTAGCTACCCAGATGTTAAAAACTTACAAACCTATTTAGCAAGTTCAACATTACCCAACCCCTATGATTACGGCTATATAGTTGAAATTACAGACCCAACTTCAACGAGCCCAACGCCAGTAAAGCATTTTACCTTAGGTCGTGTTGCCCATGAAAATTCGGTGGTAATGCCTGATTGGAAAACAGTTTACACCACTGATGATGGTTCAAATAAAGCCTTTTATAAATTTGTTGCCACTAACGCAGGCGATTTAAGCGCCGGCACTTTATATGCCGCTAAATTAACGCAAGACGCAACAAGTGCGCCAGCAAAAGCCGGCTTTGATATTCAGTGGATTGAGTTAGGTAGCAGTAATAATACCGAAATAAAAACCTGGATAAATTCATATAACGGTATTACTGAAGCTGATTATATTGAAGGTGAAACCAGCTATATCACTCAAACAGAAATAGATGATTGGGCAATAAATGGAGCTGGCGACGACCGTTACGCATTTTTAGAAACGTTACGAGCAGCTAAAGCCAAAGGCGCGACCACTGAATTTCGTAAAATGGAAGGTGTAGTGATTAATTATGATGGTGTTGCCAGTGGTGCCGTACCTTACATGTATGTTGCTATGTCTTCAGTTGGAAAAGGTATGGTTGATAATGAAGGTGATATTCAGCTTGATTCATCAGCTTACTGTGGCGCGGTATATCGCTTTGGTGTCCAAACAGACTTTAACGTTAACCGCATGGAACCAGTCGTTGTCGGTGGCGCTTATAATTCAGACGGCGATGCCAATGGCAACAAATGCGATGTTAATGGTATATCCAACCCTGATAATTTAGCGGTGATGGATGATGGTCGTGTTTTAATTGGTGAAGACACCAGTAAACATGTTAACAACGCCCTGTGGATTTATAACCCAAAAGGTGAATAACCTTTAAAAATTCAGCGTTAATATTGATAAAGCCCAGCATGTCTGGGCTTTTTTTTTACATAAAAGTGATACAAATATAAGGCTGTTTGCCGCTCGGTAGTAAGCGCTAGGGGTTGGTTTAATTTCAGCATTAAGAAATGACTTAGCAATACAAAACACTCACTAAATATTGACTAAACCATAGCAAGTAAATGCTAAGTAAATGCCATGGCAACTTAGCGTAAACAGCAGTATTTTTAGGCAACTATATATATTATACCGTATATTTTATATCTTATTTGACCAGGAAATACATTCTATGGTGGTATTGTACTATAGCGACATTTATAATTAGGCAAATCAGAATTAAACAAACAAATTCTATTGTAACTATCGCTATATAGCACCAAGCTGTTATGTAGTCATTTTGAGGAAGAGTATATGCTTTTTAATGGTTCGTTTAGCACAGACTGCCCAATTCGTCAGAAAATCCGTGAATTTTATCGTATTGATGAAAATATAGCAGTAGATCATATTCTACCTGTGGCAGAAGTTAATGTTAGTGCTAGAAGTAGAGCTTGGGAAAGAGCTCGCAAAATGGTTTTACAAATTCGTGAAGACCAATCTGGGAATGGCGCAATTGATTCCCTATTAAAAGAGTACTCACTCTCCAGTGAAGAAGGTGTGGTATTGATGTGTTTGGCAGAAGCCTTATTACGTGTGCCAGACAAACATACTCAAGATGCCTTAATTCGTGACAAAATTTCTCAAGGCCAGTGGAGCAGTCATTTAGGCAGCAGTGATTCACTGTTTGTTAATGCTTCATCATGGGGCTTATTAATTACCGGCACTATGGTTAATTATGCCGATAAACGTAAAAAAGACAGCTTTGGTTTATTGAAAAAAGTCATTGGTCGCTTAGGCGAGCCAGTTATTCGTAAATCAATGAACTACGCCATGAAAATCATGGGTAAGCAGTTTGTAATGGGCGAAACTATTCAAGCGGCAACAGCGCGTGCTGCCACTAAAGAACAGCAAGGTTATGTCTATTCCTACGATATGCTCGGTGAAGGTGCCCGCACCATGGCGGATGCTGATCGTTACTTTAAATCTTATCAAGTTGCAATCGATGCCATCGGCGCTGTTGCTCGCGCCTCAGGTAAAAATGATCCTCGCCGAGTGCCCGGTATATCGGTTAAGCTTTCAGCCATTCATCCTCGCTACGAGTTTACCCACAAAGCCCGCGTTATGGCCGAAATTGTGCCAAAACTTAAAGCACTTTGCTTACAAGCAAAAAGTTATAACATTGGCTTAACCGTTGATGCCGAAGAGTCTGAACGCTTAGATATATCACTTGATATTATTGAAGCGGTTTTTAGCGATAGCGAGTTAGGCGATTGGACAGGTTTTGGCATGGCTTTACAAGCTTACCAAAAACGTGCGCTTTTTGTCGTCGATTGGTTACGTGATTTAACCCTACGTGCTAACCGAAAAATGATGATCCGTTTGGTTAAAGGCGCTTATTGGGATACTGAAATTAAGAATGCTCAAAAAGATGGTCTTCAGCATTTCCCTGTTTTCACGCGTAAGTCTTCTACCGATGTTTCTTACCACGCCTGTGCTAATAAATTACTGGAATATAGAGATAGTATCTATCCACAGTTTGCTACGCATAATGCTTACACAGCGGCAACCATTGTTGAGCTAGCTGGCGATGATAAAGAAGGTTTTGAGTTTCAATGTTTACATGGCATGGGCGATTCTTTATATGACCAAATTGTCTCAAGTGAAAATATTCAATGTCGAATTTACGCTCCTGTTGGTCATCATGAAGAGTTATTAGCTTACTTAGTGCGTCGTTTATTAGAAAACGGCGCTAACTCTTCTTTTGTTAATGCTATCGTTGATGAGTCTCAGCCAGTCGAGTCTTTATTGGGCGATCCCGTTGAAAAAACCCAGCGTTTAAAAGATAAATATAACCACCAAATAGTTAAACCTATCGCCTTGTATCATGATGCGAAAGGTCTGGGCCGTGATAATTCTAAAGGGCTAGACTTAACCGATATTAATGCTATAGCGCCGTTAAAATTATCATTAGATAACTGGTTTACCGATCATCACATCAATGAAAATGATGTGCCTTCAGGCTCGGTAGCGGTTAAAAACCCCGCCAACCATAGTGAAGTCATAGGTTTCCATCAACACCACACTAAAGATGACATGCTGGCAATGATCGACACCGCACAAGCAACATTTGCTTCGTGGTCGAAAACACCGGTATCTGAACGTGCCGATTTGTTATGTCGCGTTGCCGATATTCTTGAACGCCATATGGACGAACTTATCGCCTTATGTATTAAAGAAGCGGGTAAAATTGCGCAAGATGGTATTGATGAAGTCAGAGAAGCCGTCGATTTTTGTCGTTATTATGCTAACCAAGCGATTGAACTCGAAGAAGATGAACGCTTAGAAGCTCGTGGTGTTGTACTGTGTATCAGCCCATGGAATTTTCCATTAGCGATATTTTTAGGGCAAGTTGCTGCGGCAATCGCTACCGGTAATACCGTATTAGCAAAACCTGCTGAACAAACAAGTTTAATTGCCTTGCGCACCATTGAACTAATGGAGTCGGTTGGACTACCTGAAGGTGTTGTTCAAGCGGTTATTGCTCGCGGAAGCGAAGTGGGCAGTGTTATTGTGCCTGACGCTCGTATTCAAACCGTTATGTTTACAGGTTCCACTGAAACCGGCACAATAATTTCACAAACGTTGGCTGATAGAGGTGGCGATCAGGTGCCTTTCATCGCTGAAACCGGTGGACAAAATTGTATGATAGTTGACTCAACAGCCTTGCCTGAGCAAGTTGTTGACGATGTTATTTCTTCAGGATTTCAATCGGCAGGTCAGCGCTGTTCTGCGCTTCGCGTATTATTTTTACAAGAAGACATCGCTGATAATGTCATTACTATGCTTAAGGGTGCCTTAGCAGAATTGCATGTCGGTAACCCAGAATATTTAAGCACAGATATCGGCCCAGTAATTGATGACAAAGCCCTCAGCGCGCTCAATGCACACAGTGACTATATGCAAACCCATGGTCAATTGTTATATCAGTGTGAGATATCAGCTGAAGTGGCAGGTAACGAGCATTTCTTTTTTGCGCCTCGTCTTTATGAAATTAAAGATATTAGCGTCCTTAAAAAAGAAGTCTTTGGCCCTTGTGTGCACATTGTACGTTTTAAAGGCAATGAAATAGAAGCGGTTATCGATAAAATTAATGGTACAGGTTTTGGTTTAACTATGGGTATTCATACGCGTATTGAACACCGTGCCTTAGATTTAGCTAAGCTGTCACGCGCAGGTAATGTTTATATTAACCGTAATATGATTGGCGCCATTGTTGGCGTACAACCTTTTGGTGGTCGTGGTCTTTCAGGTACGGGACCAAAAGCAGGTGGACCCAATTACTTAACACGTTTAGTTATTGAAAAAGCTACGCCAGATGCCGAACAATTTAACTTGCTACCTTCGCAGGTAGAAGCCTTAGACGGTGATGCAGAATCAGATAAAGCCTCAACTTTGTTTATGGACAAAGCAAATGCAGCAGAAAAAGGCTGGCGCTTAACTGAGTTAAATACCCGTCTTTCTTGTGTTCGTCAGCTGTTAGCCAAAATTGCGCATATTGATATTGTTGATGATTTAGCCGACGATTTAAATCTGACCTTAAAAGGCGCTCGTTCGCAGTTGATTGATATTGAAAAGCGTTTGAAAAAGCCAACATTCTTACCAGGACCAACGGGTGAGTCTAATGTGTTGTATTTGGAAAACCGCGGTAATATTATTTGTTTTGCCGATGCGACAGTGAGCTTTCACTTCTGGGTACTATCTATTGTAACGGCGTTGGCTACGGGTAATACCGTTGTTAGTGTTGTTTCTGATTTGTATTATGATGAAGCCATCGCCTTTAGAGACAAGTTCCTCTCAACGGGTGCTGATGAAGGTGTTTTTCAGGTTGCACGTTTACGCCACTTATCAACGATGTTAGCGCACCCTGCCTTGTCAGGTGTTGTGGTCGACAGTCATTGTGATCGTAAGCACTTTATCAGTGAAAAATTAGCTGAACGTCAAGGGGCGATATTGCCAGTGATCAGTTCAGAATATTTCGATAATTTGATCCAGCGTCTATTAACCGAGAAAACGATTAGTATTGATACGACGGCATCAGGTGGTAATACATCGCTGATGACCTTAGTTGAAGAAGATTAACAACTGATTGTCTAAAAAGTATGACCCGTTATGGGTCATTACTTACAAATCAAACGAAAAAGGGCATCATAAGATGCCCTTTTTATTGATATTTTTTTATATAGCTGTGATCAACGTTGTTTATATTGCGTTGGGCAGTATCCTCTCGATACGTCAGGACTTCTTAATTTTACATGCTTGGTTGAGCGTCCACTTACTCTTTCCCGCCATAATCTAAAACTTCTAGGTTTTAAGTGACTACGCATAAACTTAATAACATCAGGCTCTTGCAAACTAAACTGATGTTCTATTGCTTCAAATGGTGTTCTATCTTCCCAAGCCATTTCTATAATTCTTGACTCTTCATCCATAGAAAATTGCATAAAAGGATCCTAAAGGTAGTAAATAAACATAATCGTTATACGCGCCACTGATAAATAAAGACCATTAGCGCCTAACTTTTATCCATTAACTGAAGGTCTGCCTATCTAGCCAGCGCTAACTCATGAGCCTATAAATCATCTAGATTATTCAATAACTGTGTTGCGTGCTCTCTAATTTCAATTTTTTTCGCAGGCTCCATTTTATCCCAGTTACGAATAGGGAAACTCATTCTATGATTGCCAGCAAACTTATCATAATTTTGATCAATAAAATTCCAATACAAACTGTTTAATGGGCAGGCATTAGCGCCCACTTTTTCTTTAACGTTGTAATGGCAACCTTTGCAATAATCACTCATTTTATTGACATAATTACCACTAGCCGCATAAGGTTTTGTAGCTATCCAACCACCGTCAGCAAAAAGTGCCATGCTGCGGGTATTCGGTAATTCTACCCATTCAATCGCGTCAATGTAGATACCTAAATACCAATCATCGACTTGGCTAGGCGTTATGCCAGCCAGTAAAGCAAAGTTTCCGGTGATCATCAATCGTTGAATATGATGAGCATAGGCATGTTTGAGTGATTGCGAGATAGCACTTCTTAAGCACTGCATTTTAGTATTAGCATTCCAGAAGAAAGCGGGTAAATCACGCTTTGCCTCTAAAAAATTCTGCTCGGCATAATTAGGCATATTAGCCCAATACATACCTCTAACATATTCTCGCCAGCCTAATATTTGCCTAACAAAACCTTCGATTTGCGCTAAGGTTATCTTACCTGCTGATGCTTGATAGGCAGCCAGAGCGGTTTCAATGACCTCAAGCGGATTAAGCATTTTACAGTTCAATGAAAAACTCAGCCGCGAGTGGTACAAACTCCAAGCATAAGGTGAGGCTACAGTCATCGCATCTTGAAAATTACCAAAGTTTTCTAACTGATGTTCGCAAAAGAACGTTAATAATTCTAGCGATTGTTGGCGATTAATAGGATAAGCAACATGCTCAGATTCACGCCCTATCGTGTCAATCTTATGATGTTTTATCCGTTGTAAATAATCACTTGCTGGGTTGTCAAAGACCAGTGGTTTAGGAATAAATTTAAGATCGGTTTTTTTAAAGGATTGACGATTATTCGCATCAAAATTCCAAGCATCACCTTCAGGCTTGGCGCCATTCATTAAAATAGCAAAGCGCTTGCGCATAAAACGATAAAAATTTTCCATTCTTACGTGGGTAGCGGCTTTAAAATGATCAGCGAGTTCATCAAAGGGTAATAAAAAGTGTTCACTGTCAACTTCATAGACAGGTACCGATAATTGAGCTGACATCTCGCTTAATTGCGCGCGCAATCGATATTCATCAGGACGCATAAAACTAAAATCTTCACTGGCATAAGTGGTCACTAATGTGGCGATCAAAGCAGGTAAATCTTGATATTTTGCTGTTTCATCTAAGGTTAAATAGCAAACCTGATGCCCTTTACTCTCCAGAGTTTGAGCAAAATTATCCATAGCAGCAAAAAACGCTGTTATCTTCTGACTGTGGTGCTTAGTATAATTAGCTTCTTGATAAAGCTCTGCGATGACATATACCACATCGCTATCGACCCGTTCAAACCAGCTGTGCATAACATTAAGTTGATCGCCTAATATTAGCCTAAGATGTTTCGCCTTCATTAATTTACCTTACTTTACATTTAACTTTGAATTGATCTATACATAATTATTTTAGCTGATGCTGCCATTTTTACTACGTCGGCAACGCTCAGAGCAATAGCGGACATCTTCCCAACACGCTTGCCATTTATTACGCCAAAAGAAATTCTTTTTACAAGTCTGGCAATTTTTCTCGGGTAACGTTAATTTTTTATGCATGATAACTTAATCACTTTCTGCAATTTTTAACTGTTGAGGTTTTTTAGCTTTGGATATTTTTTTATTACCTCTAACATGTTTAGCTACAATACGTTGCCCTTCTTTTTTAGTGGTAAATCGTTGACGAAAGCCCCACAGTAAATCGCGAGCAATCTTGCCTGTTTCGTTAATATCAACCATAGGAGATGGATAATCATCACCTAATTGGCATTGATAAAGCTGTTGTTCCATGGGTGACAATAACCAGGGTGTATGAATAACTTCATTGGGTAACTCAACTAATTCAGGTAACCATTTTCTCAGGAATTCACCATGACTATCTTTCTCTAATGATTGCTTAACCGGGTTATAAACCCTTATGATATTAGTACCAGTAACACCAGACTGCATTTGAAATTGTGGGTAATGAATGCCAGGTTCAAAATCAAGAAATAATTGTGCTAAATGGGTAACGCCTAATCGCCAATCCACCAGTAAATGATGGCATAAAAAACTCACTAGCATCGCCCGCATACGAAAATTTATATAGCCAGTTTGCTCTAAACAACGCATACAAGCGTCAATTAATGGATAACCTGTTTGCGCAGTTTTCCATTTATCTAGTCGTTCTTCAACACTCAGTCCACAATGAATATCTGGATACATTAAGTCATTATAGGCTTTATTCACGGGTCGCCATTGCATTTGATGTTCACTTTCAAATTTTTGAATAAAGTGACAATGCCAATGTAGCCGAGAAGCCAGCGCGTCTATTGGTCGTTTCCAACCCCGCTCTGATCTTGTTATCAAAATAGTTTGATAGAACTCTCTTAAACTTATATTGCCCCAGGCTAGATAAGGTGACAACCGAGAGCAACTTTTACGACTTGCTTGCGGTTTAGATATATCAAAATGATACCCCTTACCACGACCCTTTAAGAAGGATTGCAGGGTTCTTTGCGCCCAAAGCTCACCACCTTTAAGCATAAAGTCATCCGTTATTGACCATGATATTGGAAAACTGCAGACAAATAGCTTATCTATTAATGTGCAACTCGCTAGAACATCATCCGATAATTTGGCTTGTTCCAGCGGGGCTTTCATCACTTGGCGCCAGTGTTTGTCCCAATCAATTCTATTTTTTTTGCCACGACTTACTGCACCAAATTGACTCTCACTCCAAACTATATCTTGTGCTTGGCACCACTGTTGTACCGATTTATCTCTCTCAAAGGTCGATAATAAACCCACTTCTTCGTGGCTAAACAACCCGCTTATTTTAAAGACGTTATTGATTTCAATTAAGCCCGCTATTGCATCACCAAAATACAAATATACACGTGAATTAAAAGCGGCTAGCTGACTATTCATATCAGCAATAGATTGCCAAACAAAACGCCAATGCCGCTCATCATAATGAGGATCATTTATAAGTAGCGGTTCAAAGACGTAGTAAAGCAAGGTTTGACCCGATTTAATCGCTTGCACTAAAGGTTGATGATCACTGAGGCGTAAATCACGTTTCAGCCAAACAACATTTACCGCTGTATTCATCGGTTTTTCTTCAATAAGTGTCTTAGTCATTTAGCGGTTGCACCGGCCAATCAGAAGCGTCGACAGAATCCAGTGGCTTACTCGAATAATCATCTCGGGTAAGCCACTTAGCCTGATAAACCCCATCAGGGTCATAAAGTGCTGTTTGCTTTTCAATATTGAAATGTCTGCCACCTCTAGGGTCAACGCCGACACCCGCAATATACTGCCAATTACCCCAATTAACTCCAGCATCATAATCTATTAGCTGCTCTTCAAACCAAGCCGCGCCAAATCGCCAATCAACACTGAGTTCGTTAACCAAACAACTGGCTACAATTTGACGGGCTCGATTACTTATATAACCTGTGGTCATTAATTCATTCATACAGGCATTAACAAGCGGATAAGGAGTTTGACCTAAGCACCATTTATTAAAACGCTCAGGATAAAATGAAGTTAAGGGTGGATGTTCAGCCAAACCTTTAAATTGGTAGGTTTTTGCACCTACTTTAAAATGTAACCACTGGAAGTATTCTCGCCATAATAATTCTAAATATAGACATTGTGTTGAACTATTTTCCCCTTGCTGCTCTTCAAAATCAGTAATGGAGCGGTTTACTTGCCGCGCAGAGATACAACCATAATTTAACCAAGCCGATAACTTACTGCTATTATCCCAGCCGTCTAAATTATTTCTAACCTGTTTATAATCAGCCGGTAAAGCCGATGAAAAGTAACGACTAAGCTGCTTTAAACCGGCAGTTTCACCGCCCTCAAAATTATAACCACACTTTGCCCTTTGATAAGGTGTGTTAGGTAACCACGATGGCCTAAAAATTGTTGGTGAAGGCATATTAGCAAACATACTGGGCAAAGATTGAGTGCTGGGTGTAACATCAGCGATGCTAATATCAGCCATCACCTTTCTAAACTTAGAATAACTTATTGGGAGTTGCTCAAGTTCAAAGGGTAAAACGTGATGTGGGAATAACGTAAATTGATCGACCTGATGAATATCCGCTTCGGGCAAACGCCGACCGAGCTCATCGATCAAACTGTTTTCATATGTGCCAGGAAGACGTGTGGTAATAACATCGGTAATATCATATTTTTCACAGAGCGCGGTTAAACTCGATAATGTGTCCCCGTAAACAATGTAAAGTTGTTGATCTAATGCTAATAAACTTTGATTAAAATCACTCAAACACCCCTGTAAAAAGTGCCAGCGTTTATCACCCAAAGGTTTAGATTGATAGTTCTTTGGCTCGAACCACTTTTTATCAACGACATAAACACAAAGTAATTGTTCGCTTTGGCTGGCTAAGTTAAGTGCAATGTTGTCATTGAGACGAAGATCGTTAGTCACCCAGTATAAGGAACGTTTCATAGATATAATTCGAAGATTCAAAAAAATTATATACGAATTAACTTAGCGATTAGATCAACATCGTTAAGTTATTATATGCGGGTGTAACTCGATGTAGTCAGGCAGTTAATCGCCCACTAATTGATAAAAGCAGGTTTTACAGAAAATCATAGTTGAGTCGGTTAGCTGAGGCTAATACTTAATAGGTAAGAATGACGAGTGTATTTAAGTGATAAAAAAAAACCTCTGCATTGCTGCAGAGGTCATTTAATCAATTAATCATCTTGAACAGGTTCATCCCAAGAAAGATGATGTTCACTTAAGACGACCAAGTTTTCACTATTGATCAATCGTTGTGAAGCGCTATACCCAAGGATATTTTGCACTGTTTCGTCTGGACGACTAGCAATAATGGCTGTTTCATCCGATGAGAAGTTACACAAACCACGTGCTATTTCTTCACCTTTTTCGTCGTAGACGTGAAGCACATCTGCGCGCTCGAAGTTGCCATGTATTGAAACAACATCGTGACAGGTAAATCCTTCGTCACCGCCAAATAATGCATCAGCAACTTCTTGTTTTATCACTAAACTACCGGCCATTTGTAAACGGTCAGTTAGCCAGATGTTCCATGCAGATGAAGGTGATGAGTGAGCAATACACTTAGTGTGTCTGCGATCACCTTGCAATATTCCGGTAACAGGCGCTTCCATCGTCCCTCTCGAAATAATGGTTGTACAACCAGCATTTTGCGCCATATTGGCCGCTTGTAGTTTAGTTAGCATGCCACCGGTACCTAAAGAGCTGGTGCCGCTTGCCGCTTCCATATAACTACTAACATCTTCGATAGAATCGACAAAAATTGCGCCTTCTTCTGAAGGGTCTCGGTCATACACGCCATCGATACAGGTAAGAATAAACAAATACTCTGCGCCAATCATTTGTGCGACTTTAGCAGCAAGTCTGTCATTATCTCCGACACGAATTTCTTCTGTAGTCACCGTATCATTTTCGTTGACGATAGGCATTACGCCTTGTTTTATCAGGCGATGAACGGTATTTTTAATATTGAGAAAGCGACGTCTATTTTCTAAATCATCTAAGGTAACTAAAACCTGTGCTATATCAAAACCATACTCAAGTGCAATTTGCTTGTAGGCATGCATTAAGATGGGTTGTCCACAAGCGGCAGCCGCTTGCTTATCTTGCACACTAGCATTTTCAATAGTGCAACCAACCGTATTTAGACCTAATGCTACTGAACCAGAAGAGGTCAGTACAACTTCGTAGCCTTGCTCGCGTAACAAAGATATGTCACTTAGGAGACCATGCATAAAAGCAAAACTAGGTGTTAAATTTTTAACATTTGCTAAGAGACTCGAACCCACTTTAATAACGATACGTGGCTTGTTTCGAGAAGATTTATCAGTTTTTTGTTGTTCAAATGAGGGCAAAATTACTCCGTGCTCTGGTTAATTAAAATAAATAGTAGCGTTGAATCATTCACAAAATTGATTCAACAAATTGCAGCTATTTTCGTGATATTTTATTGTCGTATTAGAATTATTGCTTATTACTGATAACATAAATTTATCTGCGGTTGACCGCGTTAAAAGTAATAGATAAAAAATTGCTGAAACGTTGGTAAAAACGTTAGAATTTGACGGCAATCGACAAATGAGTGCAGATATCATATACTAAAAAAGATAATTTTTCAATTGAACTCAAACTCAACGTTTTGAAAAATATATTATCGGATTTTAAAAAGTTCGTACTGAACACCTGCAAAACGATCTGCATTTCATTCAATGTAAGCTAAAAAACAACAGGAGTTTCATGTCATTACTTATGATTGGTTGTGGTAAAATGGGCGGTTCTTTATTGACTCGTTGGGCAACCTCTACAAATCACACCATCACTATTATTAATCCCTCATTAGTTAAAGCACCGCAGAATGTTATCGTCAGACAAGCCATTGAAGAGCTAGCTGATCAACGTTTCGACATCATTGTTATTGCGATTAAACCACAGCTTATTGAAAAAATATTACCAAGCTATCGTCGTCATCTTGCTGATTCGGGTTGCATTATTTCTATCGCTGCTGGCTACTCGGTTTCTTCAATAGAGCAACTGATTGGCGAACAAGCTATTGTTCGCGTTATGCCAAATCTACCCGCAAAAATTGGTAGAGGCGTTAGCGGACTTTTCGCAAACTCTCGTTGTAGTGCGGCTCAAATTGAAAACGCTGTAGCATTAACCAATGCCGTTGGTTTTACACACATAACAACCAGCGAAGACGAGCTAGACCGAGTAACGGCAGTCGCTGGAAGTGGTCCTGGTTATGCCTTTGAAATAGCACGTTGTTGGATAGAGTCGGCAATTAAACTCGGCTTTTCACCGCAAACTGCAAGAGAGTTGGTATTGAATACACTCAGTGGTTCGATGGAGTTGGCCTTAACGAGTAAAGAAGATGCCGAGACTTTGCGAAACTCAGTAACCAGTAAAAATGGTACGACAGCGGCAGGATTAAGTGCGCTTATGCAAGATGAACAGTTAGCGTCTCTATTTGACTCAACTGTTTTATCGGCTTATCAACGTGCAGTAGCCTTGCGCTAACTTTAGTCTAGTCAGCAATGACGCACTCAAACATTTTTGATGAAAACCCTAAATTCTTTAAACTGAACTTTTATTATTGCTTTTGATATTAATATCAGCGATAAAAATAAAAGTTAATATCATTCAAGTAAAAAAGTTGATCAAACAGTTTAGCGTTAAATGAACAAGTAAAAGGATAAAAATTAATGTCAAATACCTCTAAGAATACTGATATAGAAACAATGATCACCACGCTTGGTAAGCAAGCAAAAGCCGCGGCCAAAGTACTTGCCTGTGCAACGACAGAACAAAAAAACAAAGCATTAACTATTGCCGCAAATGCGCTTCGTGAAAATATGGACGCACTGCTAAAAGCAAACGCACTCGATGTTTTAAGCGTTAAAAAAGCCGGTAAAGCCGATTCTTTTGTAGACCGATTAGAGCTTAACCCTGAAAGAGTTGAAGGTATGGCTGTCGCGCTAGAAGACATTGCCAAGCTAGCCGATCCTGTCGGTCGAGTATTAGCTGAATTTGACCGTCCCAATGGTCTTAAAATAACCCGTGTAGCAACACCTATTGGTGTTATTGGGATGATTTATGAATCACGTCCTAATGTTGGCGCAGATGCTGGCGCGTTATGTCTTAAGTCAGGTAATACGGTAATTTTACGTGGCGGCTCTGAAAGCTTAAATTCCACACGTATTATTGTTGAGTGTATGGCAACGGGTTTACGTGCGGCTGGCTTACCGGCTAACTGTATACAACTGGTTGACACCGATGACCGATCTGCCGTTGCCGCTTTACTGCGCTGTGCCGATTATGTTGATTTAGTTATTCCTCGTGGTGGCCGAGGTTTAGTTGAGCTAGTCAGAAACGAAGCTCAAGTACCAACCTTGTTACACTTAGATGGCAATAACCATATTTATGTTGATAAAGACGCTGACTTGACCAAAGCACTCAGTATCATTAAAAATGCAAAATTACGCAGAACTGGTGTTTGTGGTGCAACTGAAAGTTTAGTGTTAGACCAAGCAATAGCAAAAGAATTTTTACCACAACTCGTAGACACCTTAGCGGGTTGTGAAATTCGTGGCGATGTTGCGGCTCAAGCCTGCGATCCCCGTATTAATGTTGCAACTGAAGCCGATTGGGATACTGAATACCTTGATGCGATTTTATCGGTTAAAGTAGTATCTGGATTAGATGAAGCACTTGATTTTATTGAAGAGCATTCCTCTAAACATACCGATGCTATTATCACTGAAAATGCGGAAATCGCGGAAACGTTTATGCGCTCTGTCGATTCTGCCGTGGTGATGCATAACGCCTCAACTCAGTTTGCTGATGGTGGTGAGTTTGGTATGGGCGCTGAAATTGGTATTGCGACCGGTAAAGTACATGCACGTGGACCCGTTGGTTTAGAGCAGCTAACCATTTTTAAATACCGTGTTGCCGGTCAAGGGCAAACTCGTCCTTAAACGCTTTTGCGTTAAACACTACCACGCATAAAAGTACCAAACTTTTAGCTAAAGCTATACCTAGTTAACACTTTTTTGTTAGCAATAATAGTGCCTCTAACCGAGTGTTAGGGGCTAGCTATTTATATTAAGTTCAGACCTTTTTCACGTAAATCCCCCATACATTTATTAAACGATTAAAACGTTAAAGCTACCGTTAGTTTAGGCGCGGAATTACTATCACTTTCGTGAACCTTATCAATGCACTATAGATTTAAATACTTAGTAAAACAGTATTTAAACCTTTCGTTTACAAATGTAGTTGGCTGAGAAATTATAGCTATGTTATAGTTGCAACCCTTAGGACTAGGTATAGAATAGTCTATACTTGCCCGTCATTTATAAAGCCTTACCGTAAACCTATGATTTCATTATTAAAAAACGTGAACCTTTATAACCCTGCTCCTATGGGTATTAAAGATGTGCTGATTGCTGGTGGAAAAATCGCTGATATTTTTGATGTATCTGATCATGCCCACCATAATATCCCTGATAACTGGCCGGTTGAAGTTATCGATTTTAATGGCGCATACCTAGTGCCAGGTTTTATCGACAGTCATGCTCATATTACCGGTGGTGGTGGTGAAGCAGGTTTTTCAACACAAGTTCCCCCAGTTTCTCTTTCAGAATTTACCCAAGTGGGTGTGACAACTGTAGTTGGACTTTTAGGTACAGATGACACCACTCGAAGTATTGCCAACCTAATAAGCAAAGTTTACGGACTCCGTGAAGAAGGCATGTCGGCATATTGTTGGACCGGTGGTTATCATTATCCGTTAACAACGTTAATTGGTAGCGCAAAAGCAGATATTACTTTTTTAGAGCCGGTTATTGGTATTGGTGAGTTTGCTATTAGCGATCATCGTTCAAGCCAACCAACTTTTGAAGAAGTAATAAAACTAGCTAGTGAAGCACATGTTGCGGGGTTATTGACAGGCAAAGCCGGTATTATTCATTTTCATCTCGGTGATGGTGAACGGCGTCTTGAATTAATTGAGCGAGCGATTAATGAAACAGAAATTCCTGCCCGTGTCTTTAATCCGACGCACGTTAATCGAAATAAGCCATTATTTGAAGACAGTTGCAAATTATTAGCGCACGGCTGTTATATCGATATTACCGCTTTTCCTGAAGGCACAGCAGAGCCTGGTTTAGAGGCATGCGATGCGATAGAAATTGCCGTACAAAGAGGTTTACCCTTGGACAAAATAACCGTCAGTTCAGACGGTGGTGGTTGTTTACCTTGTTTCGATCAACAAGGCGAATTACAACACATGGACTTTGGCCGAGCCAGTACATTACTGGAAACATTACAAGCAACATTAAGAAAGAATATTGCGCTTGAAAGTATTTTACCGATGTTTACTAGCAACGTGGCTACGTTGCTACGTTTACACAGTAAAGGAAAAATAGTACGTAATAACGATGCCGATATGCTCGTACTTAACAACAAATTTGAAATTACTGACGTGATGATAAAAGGTCGTTGGCATAAACGTGACAACACAACAGTAGTAAGTGGAACTTTTGAGTAGAGGTAGGTATGTGTCCAGCAAAAATTGCTGAAGGTCAGCAAAGGGGATTTATAATTCCAATCGGGGGGGCAGAAGAGCGTGTTGATGACCCAATAATTCTACAACGTTTTGTAGAATTATGTGGCGATGAAAATGCCAATATAGTGATTATTCCAACCGCGTCACAGCTTGCTGAGACTGGGCCAAATTATGAAGTTATTTTTCGTAATCTTAATGTCAAAAATGCGATATCTTTACCGATAAATAGCAGAGAAGATGCTGAGCGCGAAGATTATTTAGCCGCACTTGAAAACGCAACAGGTATTTTTATTACCGGTGGTAATCAATTACGCTTGTCGACTATATTAGGCGGTACTTCGATTGCACAGAGTATAAGAAAATTAAACTCTGAAGGTGTGCATGTTGCAGGAACATCTGCAGGTGCCGCTATTATGCCTGAGCATATGATTGCAGGTGGCTCTACCGGTGCATTACCTAATGAGCAAGGTGTAACTTTTGCTCCTGGCTTAGGTTTAATAAGTAAAGTACTTTTAGATCAACACTTTAGTCAACGTAATCGTTTAGGACGTCTACTTTCTGCTGTTTCATATAATCCTTTTGCTTCAGGACTCGGAATTTGTGAAAATACCGCTGCCTTTATTGCGCCAGACGGGTTACTAGAAGTAGTTGGACACGGAAGTATTACGGTAGTTGACCCTTCTGATTTGCAGCACAGTTCAATGGCTGAAGCTCGTACAGGAGATTCCATTACCTTGATAGGGTTAAAACTTCATATGCTTAGTCACGGTGATACTTATTGTTTAAATACTCGAGTCGCATCACCTAAAGCCGTTTAGTCTCTTTAGATACCAATAAGCTAAGCTAAAATTTGCCCATAAATAAACGCATTATTTATGGGCAAATCTCTTTAAAAGGCTCACAAACGCCGCTTCTTTTTCATTGAACCCGAATTAAAAAACACCTTTCTACGACGCTATTCACCATAACTTTTTGGCTGACTTTCCTTGCGCATTTTATCATTAGCAAGTTTAGAAAAAAATTGTCTTGTCTATTAGTAAAACCATGGTATCTTTTTGTTATACCATTATTTTTTTATGGCAATTTTTTACTTCTATTCGATCTTATAAAGATCTTAAGTGTAATGCGTTGAAACTTCTCGGTTTGTAACTCAACATATGCACATCAATAGAACCTGTGCACATAGTCAGTTCAGTATCACCGTGATTTATTCCTCCCAATAATTGTCATATTATATTTTGTTGCACCCTGTTTTCGACAAAAGGTTCAACTTGTAGGTACACATAATAATAATTCTAATCACCTGATTTTTGGACATATAATGAAAATATTAACAAGTAATGTTTATGTTGGCCCTAATGTTTACGCCCATTTTCCTGTTATTCGACACGCTGTTGATGTTGGCATATTAGAGCAATACCCTTCGGTAAAATTAGGTAAAGAATTCATTGATGGCTTAATTGAAGCCTTACCCGGTTTAAAAGAGCATGGCTGTTCATACGGCGAATCTGGCGGTTTTATTAGGCGCTTGCAAGAAGATGAAGGTACCTGGATAGCTCACATATGGGAACATGCAACCTTAGAACTGCAATGCATGGCCGGTACTGAAGTTACTTTTGGCAAAACCAGAGGCAATGGCGAAGTTGGTCAATATGACATGGTCTTTCAGTACAAACAACGAGATGTTGGATTAGCTGCTGCTGAACTTGCCAGAAACCTGCTTATCTCAGTGATGCCAGTAAATATTCAAGCACAACTACAAACAAAATTAGAAGCCGATTTCGATTTTGCAGAAGAGCTATCAAACTTTATTCGTTATGCACAGCGCAAAGAATTTGGTCCAAGTACTCAATCTTTAATAACGGCAGCCGAAGAACGTCATATCCCATGGCTACGGTTAAATCAGTACAGCTTAGTACAATTTGGCCATGGTAAATACCAACAGCGCATTCAAGCCACCATTACTAGCCAAACGAATCATATTGCTGTTGAAATATCTTGTGATAAAGAAGACACCCACAATTTATTAAATGATCTCGGTTTACCTGTGCCTAGACAACAAATGGTTTATTCTGCCAAAGATGCCATAAAAGCAGCAAAACGTATTGGCTTACCGGTTGTACTTAAACCATTAAATGCTAACCATGGCCGTGGCGTCTCTATCGATTTAACCACTGATGAGCAAATTAATACAGCATTTGATTTTGCCCGCGAACAAGGCACCAGTAGAGCTGTTTTAGTTGAGTCATTTTTAACCGGTTTAGATCATCGAATGCTTGTTGTTAATGGCGAACTTGTTGCTGTCGCAAAACGCGTACCGGGTCATGTTGTTGGTGACAATAAACACACCATTATGCAATTAATCGATATTGTAAATGAAGACCCACGTCGGGGTGTTGGCCATGAAAAAGTACTCACTCAACTCGAAATGGACTCACAAGCAACCCGTTTAGTTGAAGAAGCTGGCTATAGCGTTGATACCATATTACCTGAAGGCGAAATTTTCTATTTACGTTCAACCGCTAATTTATCAACGGGCGGCACCGCGATAGACATGACTGATGTAGTTCACCCTGACAATAAAGTGATGGCTGAACGAGCGATAAAAGCCGTTGGTCTTGACGTTGGCGGTGTTGATTTTCTGACCTCTGACATTACTCAATCATATAAAGATATCGGCGGCGGTATCGTTGAAGTCAATGCTGCGCCAGGTTTTCGTATGCATGTTGCACCAAGCCATGGCAAACCTCGTGATGTTGCTGGCAAAGTTATTGATATGCTCTTTCCACCTAATACACCCACTTGTATCCCTATTGCCGGCATTACAGGTACCAACGGTAAAACAACAACTTCACGAATGCTTTCGCACATTTTAAAAACAGCAGGACATGTTGTAGGTATGACATCAACTGATGGTGTGTACGTTGATGGTCTGTTATCAGTAAAAGGCGATATGACCGGACCCGTTGCATCACAAATTGTCTTAAGAGATCCTTCGGTTGATATTGCTGTTCTTGAAACTGCCCGTGGTGGCATCGTTCGCTCAGGTTTAGGTTATAGAGAAAGTAATGTTGCCGCCTGCATTAATGTTCAACCCGATCATTTAGGCTTAAAAGGTGTTGATACCCTAGAACAACTTGCTGAAATTAAACGTATTGTCGTTGAAGTAGCCAAAGACGCGGTCATACTTAATGCCGACGACCCACTTTGTTTAAAAATGGCCGACCATACTCAAGCAAAACATTTATGTTATGTGACTATGAATTCAGGACATGGTTTAGTTAGGGAGCATATTCGCGCGGGTGGACGTGCCGTGGTGCTTGAAAAGGGCATCAATGGTGAAATGATCACCATCTTTGATAACGGTGCGCATATCCCATTACTTTGGACACATTTAATTCCTGCTACACTGGAAGGTAAAGCCACTCATAACGTACAAAATGCGATGTTTGCCGCTGCCCTCGCCTATTCTCTAGATAAACCACTTGATGCGATTCAACAAGGATTAAGAACGTTCAACACCACCTTCTATCAAGCACCGGGGCGAATGAACGTCTTTGATGAACATCCTTTTAGAGTTATTTTAGATTATGCTCACAACGCCGATGGTGTTCGCCATATGAGCGAATTAGCGACTAAATTAGACGTTAATGGTAAGCGTATTGCGGTATTAGCCGCACCGGGAGATCGCCGTGATGAAGATATTGAAAACATCGCCAAAGCAGCCGCTGGACATTTTGATTTATATATCTGTCGCGCCGATGACAATCTTCGTGGACGTGGTAGTGATGAAGTGCCGCAAATGTTAGCTGCAACGTTAAAAGCACAAGGTATCAGCGAAGACAATATCTTGATGATACCTGACGAGGTCACAGCTACTGAAAAAGCCTTGTCGATGGCAAATAAAGATGATTTAGTGATTGTCTTTGGTGATGCGATTACCCGTTGTTGGAAGCAAATCATTAATTTTAACGGTAGTGAAGATAATCCAGCAGAAACATTAACAAAACCCGTGCATACCGTTGTTTCGATGTTAAACACCGATGAACCTGATCCCTTTATACTAGAGTCAGGCATGAAGTTAGTTAAGGATGATCGAGGCGTTCGCATTGTTTCAACCATAGAAGAAGAAAGTGATTAAAACCAAGTTAATGCAGTTATTTGCCATTAACTTAAGATGAATAAGCTTAACCTAGCGGCATAAATTAGCGGCATAAACTAACGCAGCCTATTGTTAAACCAATAAAGCTGCGTATTAGTTTTTGAAATCATCATCGAGCTTGTCATACAAATAATGACCTAACAAAACTGTCTCAAAGTGAACAATTATATTGATACAGCTTTACCTTCTTCTCACTTTCCTAACAGCGCTGCGTTGGGAATAAATTTAATCAAATTGGTATGCCATGAATAACCTTATAACCTTAACATTAGATGACCAGCGACGGCTTACTGGCAAAAGCTTATTATGGAATAAACCCGGCGCGATTATTGATGCTTTTGTCTCAGGCATCGATAAGCAAACAGTCGTTGATCAGTGGTTAATTTACGTTAATCAGTTATTGGCAGCAGTCGATTGGCAAGATGAATCTACGTGTTATCGTATTTTTGAAGACGGCATAAGCCTTGCGATAAGTGCGCCAATGGATGCCTTGTATGCATCTTGCGATGTCAACGAAGCCGCATGGGATTTTGCGTGTAGCAAAATTTTAACCGGCAGTATAAGTGACACTCATCAACAAGAAATGGATAAAACCGTCACTCGTCTTAAACAAATGATTGCCGAAGAGGCTAACCCTGCTCTACTTAACTTAATAGATTTAGCCATAAATAATCATGTCGATTATTTAGTTGATGATGATGAATTTTCGTTAGGTTACGGTAAAAGCTGTCAACGCTGGCCAGTGACATCATTACCAGATCCAACGCAGCTCAATTGGCATCAATACCAATCAATTCCTATTGCATTGGTCACTGGCACTAACGGAAAATCAACCACCGTGCGTATCATGTCTGAAATTATTAAGCAGTCTAATAAATGTTGCGGTGTCACCTCGACTGACTTTATTCGTGTTGGCGAAAAAATAATAGATTATGGTGATTATTCAGGACCCGGTGGTGCACGAATGTTACTTCGACATCCAGAAACCGAAACAGCCATTCTAGAAGTCGCGCGCGGCGGAATATTGCGCCGTGGCCTACCCATAGATCACGTTGATGCTGCATTAATTACCAACATAGCTGAAGACCATTTAGGGCAATATGGTATCAATACCGTAGCAGGGCTTGCACAAACCAAAGCGGTTGTAGCAAAAGCGCTAACTAGCGGTGTATTAGTGCTCAACGCTGATGATCCGTATTTAACAGCACTTGCACCAACATTAACCGTTAATAAATGTTGGTTTTCATTAAATGAAAATAATCCAGTACTTCAACAGCATAAAGCCATTGGTGGTGCTATTTGTTTCATCCGTGACGGCGCAATTTTTTATTGTACGCAAAATACCAGCACTGGCGAGCGCCTTGAATCGATGATCGTTGCCGTTAACGATATACCTATGACATTAAACGGCGCTGCCCGACATAATGTTCAAAATGCCTTAGGGGCGACCGCTTTAGCTAAGAGCTTACACATAGATAGCGCAGTGATTGGTCTTGCCTTGCAAAATTTTTCAAGTAATGTTGACGATAATCCGGGCCGCGGTAACCAATTTAAACTCAATGGCGCTTCGGTTATTATGGATTTTGCCCACAATGTTCATGGTATGAATGCCATGGCACTGACCATGGCCAATATACCAGCATCACGAAAGTTTTTGATGCTTAGTCATGCAGGTGATCGCAGCAATGACGATATTATTAAAATGACAAAATCAGCCTTAAAAATGAAACCTGATATATTGGTTGCGGCCGAAACTGTCGAGTACTTAAGAGGAAGAGAGCTTGGCGAAATATCAAATTTAATAGCTAAAGTAGCGATTGAAAGTGGTATGTCTGCCGATAACATCTATTTTTCAGAGGGTCCTTATCAAGGTGCGCAACAGATTGTTAATCAACTGTCAGCTAATGATTTAGCACTGTTAATCGTTTTATCTGAACGAAATAAAGTGATCGAGTTATTAACCAAAAAGGCAAATCAAACAGCAGGTATGTCGTAAACCATAAAATCATCAATAACATTGAATAATAGAGAACTTTAGAAAGCCGCTGAGTGATTTAAAAATAGCTCAGGCGGTTACTAAAGTTTACTTTTAAAAGACTAAAACAGCAGTTGCTGTTTTGAAAATCGATTGTGTTAGGTTTCATCGTTTAATTGCTTTGCGCTTTCCAGTAAATAAGGAGCAAGTGTGCTTTTAAAATCGAGTGTTGCCCCCAACTTATTGGCTAGCAGTATCATACCGGTAATTTTACGATTGACTAATGCAACTTCAAATATCGGAGATGCTATCGCTGTTTTATCGGTAATTAATGGCATACTAACCTCTCTAATTCGCTTAATCAGTTGTTGTTTTTTTAAGTTGTAGCCCGTATTACTTTGTAAACAATAACTAGCTTCAAAACACGTCTTTAGCACAATATCTATCGCGGTATCACTCATGTTATTGTCAACTAAACCAAGCGAATACAAGGCTGAACGCATGTCATTATTATCTTGACGCTGCATTGCATCAGCCATAGCAAGATAATGTACTGAGGTATGTTGAGAGAGCTGCCGGCAAGCGCCAAAATCAAGTAACACTATTTTTTGTGTATCGCTCTGATACAAGAAATTAGCAAAGTTGGGATCACTTTGCATAAGTTTATGCGTAAATAGCTCTTGGTAAGTTAAATCCATTAATTGGCTACAGACTAAATCAACAATACCAGCACTCATGTTACTAATATCAGTGATGGGAGAACCTTCGATATATTCCATCGTCAGTATATTTTTGTCCGTTAGCTCGTCAACAACAAAGGGCACAATAAAGCGAGGATCGTTACCCAGATTTTCACGATAAGTGTTAAGAAATTCCGCCTCCTGCAAATAATTAGCTTCAGCTTTAAGCTGTGCTTTTGCTTCAGCGAGCACGCTAGTCAAATCAATATGTTTAGGTAAAACGCCACTGAGTTTTAATAAATTCATGACGTTATCAATATCACTGTCAATGCTTTCTCTAACACCCGGGTACTGGACCTTAATCGCCAACTGACGACCATCCTTTAGTGTTGCCCGATGAACCTGACCAATACTTGCCGATGCGATGGGGGTAAATGAAAAATAACTAAATTGTTGATGCCAGTCTTTTGACCAAGACGCAGCCAAGGTTTTCAGTAGTTGCGCCTTAGGCATAGGGTCAGCTTCTTGGCGCAATCTTGAAAGAATAGGTTCCCATTCGATAGGCAGTAATTCACCGGCATCCATGGAGAGTAGTTGACCAAGTTTCATCGCCGCGCCGCGCATATGTGCTAAACGCTTGGTGATAGATATAGCGTTGTCAATATTACGTAAGGACTCAGTTAATGATGGACGTTGTCCACTGAGCATTTGTTTTGTCGCACCTTTAACAATATTACCGGCAACCGCTGAGGCCAAACCGCCCAACTTAGCGAGACGAGCAATTCTTCCGGAAGGTACTTTCCGCTCTTTACGTTTGTCGGTCATCGCAAAATGGCTTGGTTGGGCATGTTAACTATTACCTTAATGTTGTTTACTCTAGCCTCCATACTATTTATAGCAAGCGGTGAGAGGCAAGAATAAGATTAACAAAAATTAAGCCGGCAACCAATGACATTACAATCAAAAAAGACAGGTTACTTCAACACGTTCAATTACTAGCTTATTTTTAGGTATTTATGTATTTCGAAGACTAAGATAATGCGTCAATTAAACAGCATAGAAAGCCGTTCAGTCTCCTATAGCTAACGCTATAACATTATTTGGGATTGTATAGATTGATATGAAAGGATTTTAGAAAACCGCTTGATTATTATTAAAATAATCAAGCGGTCACTAGAATAGTTGAGTTGACCACATAAGCCGGGTTTTGTATCTCTTTCGAAAAAGAGTGACAATCATTCGTCTAGGCCTTAAATCGCTCTAAGGCTCAAGCAACCTACCCGGTTTCAACGCGAGCCACGCCATATGAAACCCTATTTGGTCTTGCTCCGGGTGGAGTTTACCCTGCAATTACTGTTACCAGCAATCCGGTGCGCTCTTACCGCACCCTTTCAGCCTTACCTGTGAAGTTCCTAGAAACAACCATCGGCGGTCTTCTCTCTGCTGCACTTGTCGTCGGCTCACGCCGCCCAGGCGTTACCTGGCACCCTGCTCATTGGAGCCCGGACTTTCCTCCCCCTCATACCTATATCTTCAGTTTACACATCTGATACAAGAATAAAGCAGCGATTGTCTGGTCAACTCGGCGCGCATTTTACCTTAATTACAAAAAAACGCCAAGGCTTATTAATACGACTAAAAAAAATGATTGTGAGCACTGATGTAAGTAACCTTTTATTATTACCAATTACTATAATTAGCTATTTTTAGGCTACAGCTTAGTCTCTTTCACTAAAAATAAAGCGCTAAAGGCGACATGCACACCATTTGTCCAACCGAAACCTTCTTGTACATCATACTCTCCGCCTTCGGCTTTATGGCTTTGCTGACATACATTATATTTTTCCATTATTTTTCCTGTTTGCTGAAAATACGACTCTACCGTATTAAGCCAACGGTTCTTAATGGTTAGTGCTAAGCATTGTTTTTCATATTTAATTAGGCCTTGAACAGCAAACCAATGTAATGGCGCCCAACCATTTGGTGAATCCCATTGCTGGCCTGTTTCAATAGCAGTCGTGATTAAACCGCCTCGCTGTAAAAATTCATTTTCAATCACCTTACTAACTTGGTCAACTTGTTTCGCATCAGCTAACTCAACAAACAAAGGTAATACTCCGGCTAATGATTTTACTGAGCTATAAGATTTTTTATCTAGATCATAGTCCATGTAAAAACCATCATTTTCTGACCACATATAACGCTGTATTGCTGCTTTTCTTGTTGCCGCATAATCTTTATAAACAAGGCTGGACGCTTCATTCCCCAGTATTTCATAGAACTTAGCGAGTAATTCTTCCTGCTTGTACAATAAGCAATTCAAGTCAACTGGTAGAATGCGCGTGGTTCTAATAGACGCTAATGAATTTTCATCACCTAACCAGCGTGAGCTAAAATCCCATCCTGATTCGCATGCTGCACGAATATTACGATAGAAAGATTCAGGGTCTTCAGGCATTAATTCCTGACATAATTCAATGTCTTCACGATATGATTCGGCACGAGGAGCAGCATTATCATCCCAATATCGATTCAAGAAACTTCCGTCGGGCATTTTAATGATTCGTCTAGACTCAAATTGTTCATCTGTCTCCAATGCCTTACCTTGCATCCAGAACTTATATTCTGTTTCAATGGCTTTAATATGAGTTGTTATAAATTGCTGTTTATTTTGTTGAAAAGGCAAAAGTAACTCAACTAACAAGCCTAAAATAGGAGGCTGCGAGCGAGATAGATAATAACTTCTATTACCATTAGGAATACAACCATAGTTTGATTGTAATTCTAAGAAGTTACTCAACATAGATTCAGCTAAAGCAATATTTCCTGACTCAATCAAACCTAATGCAGTAAAGTAGCTGTCCCAGTAATATATCTCTCTAAATCTACCTCCTGGCACTATATAAGGATTTTTCAGAGGTAACAAAGAGCCTACAGCATTGGGATCAGCTTCCTTTTTTAAAGCGGTCCATAGTGAATCAATGTGTTCGGCGATAGTCGTTTTTACGTTTTCTGAACGTATTTCTTTATGCTCAACAATATCAAAACACTCTGTGATAAAAGCTTCTAAATTGAATGAAGACTTATGTTTTTTTTCAATTTTATACTTCTGTAAAATTTCCATAAAAGCAGTTTTAGGAATAGCATCAGTAAAAGTTTTGCTGTCGGCAAACAAACCACTCATTTGCACATCTTTGAATAATTCACTTTCAAAAAAATGTAAACTTTCTTTAGTTTGTTGATTTAATAATTCGGTATTCATCATGGGGTAACCTTGTTGTTATTTCTTTAAACAGAATGCTTCGCAGTTGCGACTTTAAAAAAATACAAACTAGCGACGAGAAGTCCCATAGGTATTAACGAGAGATAAAAGGCTTGTTGACCACCGAGTGCTTCAAAAGAATAACCGGTAATAATAGAACCTGTAGTACCACCGAGTGCAGAAAATACCACAATGAGTCCAGTCATTGATGAGTGCTTTGCACGCGCTAAACTACTTAGCATCACTGAATTGAGTACAGGATAAATAGGCGCCATCATTAAACCAATTAACGGGAGAAGATAAGCGACGGCTGGAGCATCAAAAACACTGGTGACTAAACCCGTTGTCGGGTCTTGTGTTAATGGCAGTAGTAATAGAATAATTAATGCCATCCCTGCTAAACAAATATTCAAAAAGGTATACCAATTTAGGTAACGTAGAATTTGCCCAGCTAATAATCGACCTAATGCTAATGCAGCGGCAAAGATACTCGTCATCTGTACACTAATATTGGTGGGTAAACCTAAGACTTCACTATTGAACGTAGGTAGCCAAGTGCCGATCCCTTGTTCAATTAATACATAAAGAAATATAGAGATGACAAAGATAAGCACCAAAGGCTGATAACTCATTTTTATCATTTCAACAAAGTCACTAAATATACTTGTCGATGTCGAAGACTGCTCAGCTTTGCTAATCGAAGAAAAGCTCACTAACACTAAGGTTAATAAAGACATAACGGCTAGCACATAATAAACATTCATCCATTGCGTAGACTCTGCCGAATTGCCATCAATATAAAAACTGAATAACCAATAGCCCGATAAACTGCCGAGCATAAAAATACCTTCTATGGTGTTAAGCAGTGAAGAGTGAGATTTTACTGAATGTGTTAACTGACCAATAATGGAATAAACTGATATTTTGACTAAAGCAAACGAAACACCTATACAGGCGAATAGGAGTTTGATCACTAGAAAGTTACCAATAACTGGCGTTAAGAAACAAGCGATGGTAACTATGGCTAAACCTACAGCCAGCGCAATTTTATATCCAATTCGTGGAATAACTGATGCCACAAAAAAAGAAACAAACGCGATAGATAAATCTTTAAAACCTTCTAATGTACTCGCTTGCGGTTTGCTTATATCAAAGCTATTTATTGACTGAAGAATGACAGTACCTACGCTATTAAGCAGAATAGCAAAAACGAAATAGCTTGCAGCAATTGCACTTATGGTAATAAAACGCGACATAAATAAACTCATTATTTGATAATTAAGTTTAGTCTATAATCAAAAGCGCACGAATGCAAACGTTTGCATTCGTGCGCTAATAATAAGAGGATTTAACGATTATTAGATAGAGCGGGTAGAGTTTCGTGCAATTAACTCAATATCCATAACAACCGATTTTGCTTTTCCGCCACTAAACTGAACTAATAACTGTTCCACCATAATTTTAGCCGCCGATTTAGTATTTTGTTTAATCGTGGTAAGTGACGGGTGAAAAAGCTCAGCCATCGCTATATCATCAAATCCTACAATACCAACATCATTTGGAATACTGACATAACGCTCTTTCAACGCTTTCAACGCTCCAAGTGCCACCATATCGCTTGATGCAACAATGCCATCAAAAAACAGCCCCTTTTCAAGAACAAGATCGCCGATTCTTTCGTAAGCCACTTTACTGGTTATATCACACGCTAATGTTAATTCATCACTAATATTAATATCATACTCTTTTAGTGCACGCCCATAGCCCTTATAGCGTTCACTCATTTCTGCATGTTCAGGATCTCCAAGAAACAAAATACGTTTGCAACCGGTATTTATTAAATGTTCCGTCGCTAAATATCCGCCTAGCTCATTATTACTGCCGACAACGGCATAGTTCGCGTGCCCTTTTGGATCGCCCCACACAACAAGTGGTGCATTAGATTCAGCCACCTTTTCAATTTTTTCCGTGCTTTTACCTTGCCCAATAACAATAATGCCATCAGCGCGACTACTTCCTATGAAGTAATTAGCCCAATCTTGTGTTGCCATAAAAGAATTCGACAACAGTAATTCATAGCCACTTTGATTAAGTGCTTGGTTTAAATCGCCCACCACTTTGAGTAAAAAAGGGTCACTAATACTTTGATCGGTATTGTCAGTTAAGTTTAAAATTACCGCGACAACATTGGTTTTTTGCGTGCGTAAACGGCTAGCAGCTCTATTTAAGCTAAAATTATGTTCACTCGCTAATGCTTGTAATTTTTCACGTGTTTCTTTTTTTATCAAAGGGTTATCATTCAAAGCCCTTGATACCGTTGACGTTGATACACCTGCTAGTTTAGCCAGCCCTGCCAAAGTAAGTTTGTTTGCGTTAGCCAATTCCGTTTATTTCCAAAATTAATAAAATATAAATGCCGAGGAAGTATTACATATCTAGCTAGTATTGCAATTGAAAGCACAACAATGCAAACGTTTGCAAAAACAACTTGCAAACGTTTGCATTCATCTTTATATTAATTATGGGGAAGGAAATATCAATAAATATAACTAATAACTGATATGGCACTGCTAATATTGGTATAAGAGGGAAAAATACATGACTACTAACTTCAAACTATCTACCATTGCGATAGTTGTCGCATTAAGCTGCCAAGTGAGTTCAAGCTTTGCGGCAGAGAAAACATCAACAAAAAATAAAAATGCTAATATCGAAAAAATTGTTGTTACGGGTACTTTCAGTGGTAAAAGCGTTGCTAAGGAAGAAGCAAGCTTTGCTGTTAGTTCTTTTTCTGAAGACGACATGATAAAAATAGCACCTAAAAGTACCGCTGATCTTTTTAAAGCAATTCCTGGTGTTTGGGCTGAAAGCTCGGGTGGCGTTGCCGGTGCCAATGTATTTGTTCGCGGCTTTCCAGGTGCAAGTGACGCACCATACCTTACAATTCAGCTGCAAGGCGCTCCTATTTTCCCACCACCAACACTTAGTTTCCTAGAAAATTCAAGCATATTTCGCTTAGACGATACTATTGAATTTATGGAAGCACTTCGTGGCGGCACAAACCCAGTAATATCAAATGGTCAGCCAGGCTTAACCACTAACTTTTTATTAAAAGAAGGCTCTGAATATACTGAAGGTTCAATTAAATATTCAACATCCGATTACGGCTTACAACGTGTAGATGGCGTAATAAGTGGTCGCTTAGCTGATGATTTATACTTCATGGTTGGTGGCTATATTAAAAGCTCACCTGGCGCTCGTGACGCAGGTTTTAATGCTGAAGAAGGTAATCAATTTACTATTAACATTACTAAAAAGTTAGACAACGGTAAAATTAATATTTATACCCGTCAAACTGATGATCATGGTACTTGGTATGTACCCGCACCTATCACTGTTGATGGCGTAGACAATAACTATACGCAAATTGGCACTAATAATCGTCTGCAAGAAATTGAGTTTGGTGATGGAGAATCTAAAGTTTTTGATTTTGGTAAAGGCCGAGGCTGGAATGGCGCAGTATCTGGCGGTAGCATTGATTTAACCCTTGATAATGGTTGGGGTCTTGTTGATCGTTTCTCTTACACCAAAGGTGATGCTGATACCTATGGCTTAGTACCACAAGGTGGAGCGGTTAAGTTATCAACGGTTGCTGATAATGGCGAATCGGCCATTGGTGTGGTTACTGGTACTCAATATAATGGTGATACCGACGTACAAATGATTGGTGGTTGGGTCGTTCTCAAAGAAATAGAAGCATTTACTAACGACTTTGCTTTAACTAAAACATTTGATAAAGGCAGTGTAACGGGTGGTTTTTATAATTCTACATTTTCATCTACCGATTGGTGGTCATTAGGTAATCAGTCTTATCATGTGGTAGAACAAGGTGGCGAAAACCTGACAGGTATTGACTGTAATGACAATGCCGACCACTGTAGTTGGAGTTACGACATCAATAGCATTGGTGATGGCAAAACTACCGCATTTTATGCTGCTGCATCTTATGAAATTTCAGATGTTTTAACTATCGATAGTGGTGTACGTCGTGAAAATCATGAAATTGAATATACGCTTGATACGGGCTTAGACGGTAGTATTGATCAGGTAGCCTCTTTTGATGAGTCAAGTACTTCATGGACTGTTGGTGCAAACTGGATGTTTACAGAGAAACAAGGAATTTTTGCTCGTATCAGTGACGGTAGCAAAATGCCTTTCTTTGATAATTTAAGAGAAGGTCAAACTGAAGTTCAAGAAGTTGCTCAATATGAATTAGGTTATAAACACTCAGCTGATAACTTTAGCCTTTATGCTACAGGTTTTTTCAACGAAGTGACTGGTGATTCTTTCGTTGCTATTCCAGGCCAACCAGCACAAGTAACGACCAATGAAGCTTATGGAGTAGAGATTGATTTTAATTTCTTCACCGATAATGGCTTCTCTGTTGCCGTAGGTGCGACGCTTCAAAAAACTGAGCTTACAGAGTCTAGCAACCCTGATAATGTCGGTAATCAAGCACAAAGATTACCAAACTGGCAGGTACGTATCACGCCAAGCTACGATCTTGAGTTTGACAATGGCATGTACGGCACAGTATACGGTACAGTTTCTTCGGCAGACGACCGTTTCAGTGATCCAGAGAATACTGATGCGCTAATATTAGAAGGTTATACGAAAATTGATTTTGGTGTCATTCTAAACCTTACTGACGAAGTTAAAATGCAATTAGCGGTGAACAACCTTACTGATGAAGAAGGTTTAACAGAAGCAGATCCGCGCGGAACTTCTGGTCTGTTGGATAATGGCCGTTATATCATAGGTCGTACAATGGATTTTAACGTGAGTTATCAGTTCTAGTTTGACGGTACGTTTGAGCGATTAGCAAAAAGCCAGCTTATATTATTAGCTGGCTTTTTATATTTATTTAATTATCATTTACTCGTACTATTTAAAATAAGCGTATTAGTGAGAGTAAACGACCTAAACTTGGTCTTCCTTCATTGAAAGGGCAATCTCATATAAAGCGTTTTTCTTCACACCATAAATTTCAGCAGTAATTGCACAAGCTTTTTTAGGTTTCATTTCTTCCAATAATAACTTCAATGTGTCAATCGCTTTTGCGGGTATCACATTGGCGTCAATTTTTTTGCCTTCTATGATTAAAACCATTTCACCTTTTAACTGATTTGGATCTTCTTTTAACCAAGCTAGTAAGTTTTCAGCAGTATCTGAGTGGACGGTCTCGAACGTTTTTGTTAACTCACGAGAAATAACCACCTGACGGTCTCCACCCAATACTTTGACAATATCTTCAACGGTATCAATTGCTCTACGTGGCGCATCATAGAACACCATAGTGCGCGGTTCTTCTAATAAGTTTGCTAATGTTGATTGTCTAGCACCTGATTTTGAAGGAAGAAAACCTTCAAATGAAAAGCGATCTGTGGGTAAACCCGCGACAGATAGAGCAGCAATTGCTGCACAAGCACCCGGAATAGGAGAAACAGGTAAATTAAGTTGTCGGCAATGGCGAACCAAATGAAAACCAGGATCACTGATTAAGGGTGTTCCGGCATCTGAAACCAGTGCAATGCTTTTGCCTTCTTGTAAAAGTGTTGCTACATAGTCTTGACGTTGGCGTTCATTATGGTCATGTAATGATAATGTTTTGTTTTTGATAGAATAAGCAGATAATAATCTTTGAGTATGGCGAGTATCTTCACAGGCAATAATATCCACATGAGTTAACACATCAAGTGCGCGTTGACTGATGTCGGTTAAATTTCCGATGGGTGTGGCGACGATGTAAAGCGTGCCTGATTCTACAAATACTGACGACATAATGAATACTTAAGTTGAGACTGATGAAGATGAAGTTTATTATAAAGCTAACTAATAAAGTACGGATTTATCGCTGGTGAGCCAAACTAATTTTTTGTTTTCTAAAAAAAGCACTTTTTATCGCATTACTACACTCTTTTCTGTCGTTCTACTAACAACGACATTATTGACAAGTTGCGGTACTTCCAAAAATATTGCTGCCAATAAAGGCGCAATCGACTCTCGAAATCAACCATTAGCGAGTGCCAATAATAAAATAACCTCACAACAGTTGCTGTCGGCTGCACAAACACAAGAAGTAAAAACAGCAATCGCCACACTTATTGATGCTAGTGAATTACTGATTGGTGAGGAGAGTTATAATCAAGCACTATGGTTATCTGAGCAACTCACAACATTAACTGACAATTCACAAGACAATTACCGTCTAGCATTGGTAAGTGCAGAAAGTTTACTTAAGCTAAATGAGGTTGAATTAGCCTTTAAGCAGCTTGAAGTTGCTAATAAAATTTCAACCGATAATAACGCTATTCATCGCGAAAACTACTACTTCTTACTGGCTGATATACAGCAGCGTAGAGCATTAGAAATTAGTGCGGTCAACGCTAAATTGCAATGGTTTTCCAGTAGTTCAAATACAGACGTTGATGATATTTATGAACTATGGCAAGCATTAAGTTTACTGTCTACTTGGCAAGTCAGCCAATTAGCAGAGCTTGACCCGCCTTATATTAAAGGTTGGCAACAACTATTAACTTACGCGCATAAATTTGGCGGTGATATTAACCGCTTTGATGCTTACTTAAGTCAGTGGCAAGGTGATTTTTCTGCGCACCCCGCACAAGCGATTATTGAAACATTAAGAAGAACAGAACAAAGCCCACAAGCACTTATTGAAAATATTGCTATTATTTTACCCCTTTCCGGTAAACAAGCGTCTGCAGGAAAAGCTGCCCAGCAAGGGATCCTAGCCGCTTATAGTAATATTCCCAATAAAAACTTAACCTTTATCGATGCTGATACACTTGACTGGACCTTATTAAATGAACAGCTAATCGCCTTAGATAGTCATTTTATTATTGGCCCTTTGCTTAAAAATAATGTTGATAAGTTCCTTGCCCAAGGTGAAATTTTGCTACCTAGCTTATTACTTAACACCCCAAAAGTTCAGCAACGGAGCGCAGAGCAATTCATTCTGTCGATGCGCCCAGAAGACGAAGCTTACCAAGCAGCAACAACATTGAGTCGAAAAAATTATCGCTCACCAGTCATACTCAGCCACCGAGATACCGCCAGTAAAAGAATTGCCCGAGCCTTTAGCAAACAATGGCAACTGATTAACGGCTATGCTCCTGAAGTTGTATATTTCGAAAAAGGCAAAATGATGCAAGAGCAACTCAAGGCTAGCTTAGAGGTTGATAGTAGCCAAGCCCGTATCAAGGATTTGAAAATAAGAGTAAAACAGAGTATCGATTCAGAGCCAAGAAATCGCCGTGACATCGATATGTTTTACTTAGTGGGTTCACCGGCACAAACAAAATTACTAAAACCGTACATTGATGTTAATACCAGTCCTTTTGCTACTATTATCCCGGTTTATGCTAGCTCTCGCAGTCATAGCAGTAAACAAGATTCAAGTAAGCATAATGATCTTCGTAACCTTATATTTACCGAAATGCCTTGGCTATTAAGTAGCCAACAACAAAATGCTCAATTAGCTGATTTGAGTAAAACGCTTTGGCCAAGTCGCACTGACTCTTTACAACGCATCTTTGCCATGGGTTATGACAGCCTATATTTAGTCGATAAACTGCCGCTAATGAAACAAAAACCTTATGTTCGTCATTATGGTCAAACCGGTATATTAAAATTAAACAGTAATAACACCCTAACGCGAAGCTTATTGTGGGGCATATATCAAGATGGCGAGGTCGCTGAAATTGCTATGGACTAAGCCAGTTACGACTAAAAAAACTGGCGATATTACCGAAAGGTACGCGGGAGATTTTTTGGTGGCACAAGGCTTAATTATTGAAGAAAAAAACTACACCTGCCGGTTAGGTGAAATTGATATAATAGTCAAAGATGCTGACACTTATGTCTTTGTCGAAGTAAAATATCGTGCTTCGATGTCGTTTGGTGGTGCTATTTCAGCAATATCAACGAAAAAACAGCAAAAAATTAGGAAAACAGCTGCAATTTATCTGCAACAATGTGGTTTAAACGAATATAATACTTCTTGTCGATTTGATGTTATTGCTTTACAAGGTAATATAAACAATCTCGATATTACCTGGCTAAAAAACGCCTTTTAGAGTCAATAAACGGAGCTAATTTCATTTATGTTAGAACGGATCAAAAGCAACTTTACCGAAAGTATCCAAACCAAAATTGCCGCCAGTGAATTACTAGCTGGCCCTATTGAGCATGCTGGTATGATAATGGTGCAAAGCTTATTGGCTGGTAATAAAATACTTGCCTGTGGTAACGGCGGTTCAGCGGGTGATGCACAGCACTTTTCAGCCGAGTTATTAAACCGCTATGAAACTGAACGACCACCTTTGCCGGCAATAGCCTTAACAACCGACACGTCGACGATTACTTCTATCGGGAATGATTATTCCTTTGATGAAATATTTTCTAAACAAGTGCGAGCATTAGGTAATAATGGTGACGTTTTACTCGCTATTTCAACCAGTGGTAATTCTCGCAATGTCATAAAAGCGATTGAAGCAGCAGTATCTCGCGACATTCCTATTATCGCATTAACCGGCGGTGATGGTGGTGATATTGCAGGTTTACTGGGCGAAAACGATGTAGAAATACGTGTACCTTCTTCACGTACGGCTAGAATTCAAGAAGTACATTTAGTGGTAATACATTGCTTATGCGATATTATTGACACGACTTTATTTCCTCAAGATGCCAATTAATATGATGCGAAAAAAATTATTAATAACCCTAGCAAGTATTGTACTTTTGCAAGGGTGTGTTGCTGCTGCTGTTGTTACTATTGTCGGTGGAGCATCTGCTGCTACCGATGAGCGTAGTATTGGTACACAGTTGGACGACCAAAAAATTGAATTTGAGGCCAATGCTAAGCTTGGCAAACATCAAGCCCTCGAAGACAACACTAATCTACAAGTGATCAGTGTTAACGGTAGTGTCTTAGTTATCGGGCAAGTGCCCAATACCTATTTACGCGATCTGGCGATAAAATCGATTAATGAAGTTAAACAAATTGTTCAGCTACATAATCAAATTCGTATCAGTAATACCACTTCTATTACGACCAGAAGTAATGATGTTTGGTTAACGTCTAAGGTTAAAGCGGCTCTTTTTGGCAGTGACAACATCGATGCGACTAATATTAAAGTGGTTACTGAAAATGGCGAAGTATTTTTAATGGGCTTAATAACACAAGCACAAGCTAATGAAGCCGTAGAGATAGCCCGTAATGTTAGCGGCGTCAATCGTGTATTCAAAATATTTGAATACATTTAACGATAAGTTACTTACCATAGCGCTCATAAAAAAAGCTTCACAAGTTAATACTTGTGAAGCTTTTTTATTATTTGCTGCTTGTCATAATAACGACTGAAATAAATTTAAAACAATTTCATCATAACCGCTAATATACCAACAAAAATTATGGTGTCTTTAGTAATTACTTGATCACTTTTAAGCTAGGCTTACCTTTCGCTGAACCCGTTTCAGACTTGGTTTTTGCAGTGCTGCTCTTATCTGAAGAGACACTAGATAAACCTACTGGCTTTACTGGACTTATTTCTTTATCAAGTTCTGGTTCAGGGTGTTCAATCGCAAGCGATGTCCCTGCACCATTCTCTTTTGCATAAATAGCACTAATAGCACCGTAAGGCACGACCAGCTGTTCAAGCTTACCACCAAAACGTGCGCTAACTTCAATGGCATGATCAGCAAGAGAAATAGAGCCAACGGCTGACATTGAAACGTTGAGCACAATTTGCCCATCAGTCACATAAGCTGTTGGAACTAACACACCATAGACACTCGTATCTACAGCAATATATGGTGTAAGGTCGTTATCAGAAATCCACTGATAAAAAGCTCTCACTATATAAGGCTTGTTAGAGGTCATCTCTGGAGATATCAAGGTTAAAACATACCTAAACGTATTTCACGTTCTTCTTCAGTTAACGATGCTTGAAATGACTCACGTTCAAATAACTTCAGCATGTAACCTTTAAATTCTTTAGAGCCTTCACCATCAAGTTCAATACCTAAAGCAGGTAAACGCCATAGTAGTGGTGCTAAGTAACAGTCAACTAAACTGAATTCTTCACTCATAAAGTAAGGCGCTTCATTTAAAATTGGCGCTACACTTAACAAACTTTCTTTAAGTTCTTGACGAGCTTTGCTTGCAGCGTCTGCTGGGCCACTCATAATTATTTTTGCTAGACTGTACCAATCTTGTTCTACACGGTGCATCATCAAACGGCTACGACCACGTGATACCGGATAAACAGGCATTAATGGTGGATGAGGAAAACGCTCATCTAAGTATTCAATAATAATTGATGCTTCGTATAGTGCTAATTCACGATCAATTAACGTCGGTACTGTGCCATAGGGATTTAAGTCGAGTAAATCTTCTGGTAAGTTAGCCAAATCAACTAAGTGAATATCAACGCCAACACCTTTTTCAGCGAGTACGATGCGTGTTTGATGACTATACATATCATCAGCATGAGAATATAAATTCATCACTGAACGCTTGTTTGCTGCTACGGCCATAATGCCTCCAAAAATCTGTAATAAAAAACTAACAAAGGGGGCCAAAGCCCCCCATAAATAAAACGCTGTACATTAACAATAATTGTTAGTGTACATCCTTCCAATATTCAACTTTAAGTAAGTAAGCAAAAATAAGGAAAATAAATAAGAAACCTATTACCCAATATCCCATAGCTTCACGCTTAAGCTTGCTTGGCTCACCGGTGTACTCTAAGAAATTGGCTAAATCACGAGCAAAGGCATCGTACTCTTCAACGGTCATAGAACCACCCGTTGCTTCACTGAGTTTACCATTTTCGTCCATCGTACGAACACCTTGTAAACCCTGTAAAACATGCGGCATACCCGCATTTTTTAATACAGTGTTATTAACGCCAAAGGGACGCTCAGGATCAACGTAAAAAGAACGCAAGTAGGTATAAATATAATCAGGCCCTGGTTTTAAACGCGCCATTAGCGTTAAATCAGGTGGTGTATTACCAAACCATTTAGCCGCATCTTTTGCTGGCATAGTATTAGTAATATGATCACCGACTTTTTCACCCGTATACATATAATTAGCAATACCATCGGCTTCACTAATACCTAAATCCTCAAAAGTACGGTTGTATCTTTGGTACTGTAACTGGTGACAACCTAAACAATAATTAATGTAAGATTGAAAACCACGTTTAAGTGACTCTTTGTCACTTAAATCATTACCGGCTTTGTCTAAATGAACACCACTGCTAGCAGCAAGTGTAAGCATAGGCACAAGCGCAAAAATTCCAAAAGTAAAAGCTCTAATAAATTTATTCATTATCCTGAAACCCTCTCTGGAACTGGCTTAGTTTTTTCGTTCTTACTGTATACCCATAAGGCAAGAAAGAAACCAAAATAACCAAACGTAGCGATAGTACCAATTAAGTTATAGACCGGTGTTGATGGCAATGTACCTAAAATACCCAAAGCAATAAAACAAATAACAAATTGCGCTAAGTTAACCGTATGAGCAGTACAACGGAATTTAATAGATTTCACTGTACCACGGTCAAACCAAGGTAATAAGAATAAGACAATGATCGCAGAAAACATACCAACTGCCCCTAATAACTTATCAGGGATAACACGTAAGATGGTATAGAAAGGACCAAAATACCAAACCGGTGCAATATGCTCTGGTGTTTTCAAACCATTTGCAGGTTCAAAATTCGGCGCTTCCATAAAGTAGCCACCGCCTTCAGGGTTGAAAAACATTACCCAAGAGAAAATGATTAAGAAGATAACGATCGCCACTAAATCTTTAACCGTGTAATAAGGGTGGAACGGGATCGCATCGACGATATCGTATTTTTTAGTATATTGCTCATGGAAAGTAAATTTACTGTGCTCTTCTAATGGCACACTACCTTTAGGTTTTTTAATATCTGTGCCTTCAGGGTTGTTCGAACCCACTTCATGAAGTGCAAGAATATGTAAGAAAACTAATACAACTAAAACCAGTGGCATTGCAATAACGTGTAAAGCAAAGAAACGGTTTAAGGTAGCACCTGATATAACGTAGTCACCACGTATCCAGAGTGTTAAGTCATCACCTATAATTGGAATAGCACCAAACAGAGAAATAATAACCTGCGCGCCCCAATAAGACATATTACCCCAAGGTAATAAGTAACCCATGAAAGCTTCAGCCATAAGCACTAAAAAGATCAACATACCGAAGATCCAAAGTAACTCACGAGGCTTTTGGTATGAACCGTACATCATGCCACGGAACATATGCATATAAACAACAACAAAGAACGCTGACGCGCCTGTAGAATGCATATAGCGAAGTAACCAGCCGTAATCAACATCACGCATGATGTATTCTACAGAAGCGAATGCACCTTCACCTGATGGCTCATAACTCATTGTTAACCAAACACCCGTTAACAATTGATTGACGAGTACGACACTCGCTAAAACACCAAAGACATACCAAAAATTAAAGTTTTTAGGTGCAGGGTATTGACCAGCATGCTTGTTTACCGCGTCGGTTAACGGTAAACGTTTGTCAATCCACGCCATTAAATTAGCTAACATTATGCTTCTCCTGCGCTAACACCAATTAATAAGGTGTCTGCTGTTGGGAATGAATGCTCAGGAACCACCAAGTTTGTTGGTGCAGGAACGCTTTGAAAAACACGACCAGCCATATCGAATTTAGAACCGTGACAAGGACAAAAGAAACCGTCTTTTACACCTTCAACAAACTCTTCAAAATCGCCTTGGTGATGAGTAGGAGCACAACCTAAGTGAGTACACACGCCTAAAGCAACCATAAACTCAGGCTTAATTGAACGATATGCATTGGTTGCATAAGTAGGTTGTTGAGGCTCTTCTGAACCTGGGTCTTTCAATTGATCGTCATGCGCCGCTAAAGTTGATAATATTTCTTCAGTTCTACGGATCACATAAACAGGTTTTCCTCGCCATTCAGCGCGGATTAATTGACCTGGTTCTATTTTACTAACATTGACTTCAACCGGAGCACCTGCAGCTTTCGCTCTAGCACTAGGGTTCCAAGAACCAATGAAAGGCACAGCCAAACCGACAACACCAACACCACCTACTACCGAAGTAGCAGCAGTTAAAAAGCGTCGACGGCCGTTATTCACGGGCGCATTGCTCATTCAAAATCTCCAAATAACATTGTTTCAAACAAATTCGAATTATTATTCTCACAGCTACAGTGAGTTGCGAGAGGAAATACTTTCCAATTGTTTGCCCAAACTTGCGACAAAAAATTTTTCTGATAATAAAGAAATAAGCACTTTTTTACAAGTAAAAATAAGCGAAACATCAGTTATATATCTTTATTTCACTGACTTTGTCACTTTAGACACACAGCTAAATACGAAAGATTATTATTCAAAAAAAGCGCAGAAAAGAATAGTTTCTCTTTCGCTATCCGATAAATTATTTTAATGCTTATATAGTTGAGTGTAATTGCTAACCATCGAAAAAGTGCTCAGTAAACAGCTCAATAATACGACTATTTTCCCGCATATTATTTTTATTACTGATCCTTTAAAGTTTACCATTTTATTGGAACTCGCACTGTATTATTTATTATCGCCTAAGGTCACTTTTATAATAAACAGCCCACGAAGTTACCTTACTGCGGATGCTGATTTTTCTAAATGACAGATATAAAAAAACCGACATAAAGTCGGTTTTTTGAAAACGTATAAGGTAAATATTAACGTTTTGAAAATTGTGGCTTTTTACGAGCCTTGTGTAAACCAACTTTCTTACGTTCAACTTTACGAGCATCACGAGTTACGAAACCAGCTACACGTAGAGAACCACGTAAAGTTTCATCGAACTCCATTAATGCACGAGTAATACCGTGACGAATTGCGCCAGCTTGACCAGAAATACCACCACCAACAACAGTGATGTTAAAGTCAAACTTTTCTAACATTTCAACTAATTCTAATGGTTGACGAACAACCATACGAGCCGTTTCACGACCAAAGTATACAGAAATGTCACGCTTGTTAATTGTAATTGCACCGTTACCAGCTTTCATGAACACACGAGCAGTTGAGCTCTTGCGACGACCAGTACCGTAATATTGATTATCAGCCATTGCTTAAAGCTCCAAAAGTTGTGGTTGTTGTGCAGTATGCTTATGTTCAGTGCCCGCGTAAACTTTAAGCTTACGGAACATTTCACGACCTAAAGGACCTTTAGGTAACATACCTTTAACTGCGAATTCTAAAACACGCTCTGGAGCTTTTTCAATTAGTTTTTCAAAACTAATTTGCTTAAGACCGCCTGGGAATTCTGTATGCGAGTAGTAAATTTTACCCTTCGCTTTATTACCAGTTACTTTCACTTTCTCAGCGTTAATAACAACGATGTAATCGCCAGTATCTACGTGAGGAGTATATTCTGCTTTATGCTTGCCGCGTAAACGGGTTGCAATTTCAGTAGCGATACGTCCTAAAGTCTTATCTTCGGCGTCCACTAAGAACCATTCGCGTTGTACGCTTTCTGGTTTTGCTACAAAAGTTTTCATTAAAAAACCCAATATTTATTATGTTACTTTAAATGATGAATGCTAAGAATTAGCATCACCGGTTAAAAAGACCACGCTCTACCCCTTCGAGTATCGAGTCCATCGCCACTACTTTTCACAAAAGTCAAAAACAGTAGGCATTTGTAACGCAGGGAGCGCGGATTATACAGAAGTTATCTACTAAGATCACCTATAAATCACAATCAATTGCACTTTTTTTAAACTTTTATCACGAATACAATCGCTAGCTAGTAACTAACCACATTTTGAATCGCCGCAATTTAAGCAAGTAGCGCAATTGTCTAATGAGATTACCGACTTTTGATAACATTTTACACATTGGCTTGCTGTGGTTGGAAAAGCTAATAGCTCACTTCCCTCTTTAGCTTTTATTGTTTGGCGCTTTTCCTCAATGTAGGCTTGTTGGTGGTTATCTCTTTCACTTTTTGGCAACATATCTAATGCCTTTAAATGTGTTTCAATAACATGGCCAATATCAGCGACCACCGATGGCATAAATATACCTGTGCCTCTTTGGTAATAGCCACCTTTGGGGTCAAATACTGCTTTTAGCTCTTCGACTAAAAAGGTGCAGTCACCTCCCTTGCGAAATACGGCTGAAATAACCCGTGTTAGCGCCACTACCCAAGAATAAAACTCCATATTTTTTGAATTGACAAAAATTTCGAAAGGACGGCGAGTTTCTTGGTCACTTTCTTGATTGAGCAAAATATCATTAATAGTAATATAAAGAGCATGGTCTGATACTGGCGGTTTTATTTTATAAGTAGAACCAATTAACATTTCAGGACGTTTTGTACTTTCGGTGAGTTTATCCGCGATGCCTTTTATTTTTTCTTTAACAGGCAGCTGATCAGCAACTAACACCTTAACCGCAGTGATCGCTTGATTAATTTCTCTCATTATTAGTTTCCTCGTTATTTTTTGCCAGGGCTTTTAGAGCTTACCGTAGTAACCTTCTTTTAAAGCGTCATGAAGATTTGCAGCCGTATGCGTTTCGCCGTCGTAAACCACCTCTTCATTACCTTTCGCTAAAATCTCAGTGCCATCGGCTAAGGTAAACTGATACGTTACATTAGCGAGTTCTTCGTCTTTTACTAATACGCCTTGATGGACTTCTGGGTTAAAACGAAAAGTCGTACAGCCTTTCAAGCCCTGGTCGTATGCATACAAATAGATATCTTTGAAGTTTTCATAATCGATATCAGTTGGAACATTAATTGTTTTTGAAATAGACGAGTCTATCCAGTATTGTGCTGCAGACTGAATATCAACATGTTCTTTAGGAGCGATGGCATCAGCAGATACAAAATAGTTAGGCAGCTTTTTATTGTCATCTTCGCTATATGCCAAAGCATCTTTATTGATAAAATGACGATATGCCAGCAGTTCATAACTTGAAACAGCGACGGATTCTTTTGATTTCTTACCTTGACGAATAATATTGCGGTGATATTCATGTGCAAAGCTTGGTTCAATACCATTAGATACATTATTACCTAGACTGAGCGCTAAAGTGCCTGTGGGTGCTATTGAAGAATGATGTGTAAAACGGGCGCCAACCTCAGCTAACGCTTCGACAAGTTCAGGATTTTCTTCAGCGATACGCTGCATATAACGACTGTATTTTGCGTGCAGAACTGAACCTTTTATTTTATCCGCCACTTTTATGCCGTCTTTTATCATTTCGGGGCGTTTTACTAGCATTTGCTGAGTTACCACGAACGTTTGTGCAAGTATCGGCGCAGGACCTTTTTCTTTTGCTAAATTTAACGCTTCTTGCCACCCCGTTATCGCTAAAACTTTTGATACTTTGTTTGTAAAAGCCAAGGCTTCAGGACTATTATAAGGTATTTTTAATAATGTCAGAGCTGAGCCTAATCCTAAGTACCCCATACCATGACGGCGCTTACTTTGAATTTCTTGCTGTTGTTCAAGCAGTGGTAAGCCATTAATTTCTACTACGTTGTCGAGCATGCGGGTAAAAACTTTAATAACTTCGCGGTATTTATCCCAATTAAATTTCGCACTAGAAGTGAAAGGTTGCTCAACAAATTTAACTAAATTTACTGAACCCAGCAGACAAGCACCGTTGGGCGGTAATATTTGTTCGCCGCAGGGATTACTTGCACGTAGTTTTTCACAAAACCAGTTGTTATTCATTTCGTTAGCATGGTCAATGAGTAAAAAACCTGGTTCAGCATAGTTAAATGTATTGCTCATTATCATATCCCACAGCCTAACAGCTGGTATCGAGCTATAAATTTTACAGGCGATTTTACCTTCATGATTCAATACATAATTATGTTTTTTAATATAAGCGTTATCAAAATAATTCTCTTTGAAGAGTATTTTATCCCGATCGGTGATAGCGATATCATCGGCAAGTAACTCTTGGTGAGAAATAGGAAAATTGAGTAACCAGTCTTGTTGATTTTTTACAGCAGCAATAAATTCATCACTGATCAGTAGTGATAAATTAAATTGCCGTAACCGACCATCCTCGCGCTTCGCTAAAATAAAACGTTTAACATCAGGGTGAGAGATATCAAAAACCCCCATTTGCGCACCACGCCGCCCGCCGGCAGAACTAATGGTAAAACACATTTTATCAAAGATATCCATGAACGACAGTGGACCTGAAGTTGTGGCACCGGCGCCAGCAACAAAGGCACCACTGGGTCTTAAAGTTGAGAATTCATAACCAATACCACACCCCGCCTTTAACGTTAGGCCTGCTTGGTGCACCGCAGTTAATATACCCGTCATTGAATCGTCGATAGTGCCTGAAACCGTACAGTTTATTGTTGATGTGGCGGGCTTAAATTTTTCGGCACCTGCATTTGATATTATTCGTCCCGCAGGATAGGCGCCACACTCCATCGCCCAAACAAATTTCTCGTACCACTTTTTCTTATCTTTATTTTCTATATCCGCGAGCGCTAAGGCTACTCGATGAAATGTTTCTGAAATAGTATTCTCTTGCGGGTGGCCATGTTTGTCTTTTAAGCGGTATTTTTTATCCCAAATATCAACTGAAGCGGCTTGTAATTTAATACTTGTCGCTAAGCCTGGTGAAAAAGCGTTTGTCATCAGCATTCCTTTATCATTTTATTTTTGGTATATATTACCTATAAAAATAAATGACAAAAGCCAAAGCACTACATATTGCGATCAAGATCAATAAACAACACGACATATAGATATTTGGCGTAATAACGCTAAAATTGGCATAAAAAAATGCCGATCGTTAAATCGGCATTTTTATAATAATCTTTAAGTAAGTTTTACTATCTCACTAAGGTAAGTGCTTACTTGCTAAATAATCATGTGACTGCATTTCTTGTAAACGACTTAAACAACGTTTGAACTCAAATTCCAAACCACCATGGCTGTATAAATTTTCCATTTCGACTTCAGCAGAAATAATTAATTTTACATTACGTTCATAAAATTCATCAACCAAGGCAATAAATCGACGGGCCGCATCTTCACGATCGACACTCATTTGTTTAACATTTGCTAATAATACCGTGTGATACAAACGACTTATCTCCATATAGTCAGTTTGACTACGTGCAGATTCACACAACACCGAAAAGTCAAAGTGCACAATACCGTCTGACTCTTCAATCGCCGATAATGAGCGATTATTTATTTTAACGTCAACATCTTTCTTACCTGGTTTGACCGACAATTGAATAAAATATTGCGCCAGGTTTTCACTTGCCTCTGCATCAAGTGGAGCATGGTAAATCTCGGCTTGCTCTAGGGTTCGCAAACGGTAATCAATACCGCTATCGACATTTACCACATCACAATGTTTATTGATGAGTTTAATGGCTGGTAAAAAACGTTCGCGTTGCAAACCATTTCGGTACAGACCGTCAGGTATAATATTTGACGTTGCCACTAAAGTAACATTATGTGCAAATAATTCTTCAAACAAAGCGCCAAGGATCATTGCATCGGTAATGTCGGAAACAAAAAATTCATCAAAACAAATAATGCAGGTTTCATCAGCAAAACGTTTGGCAATTATTTTCAATGGGTCAGCTTGCCCGGTTAATGTTTTTAATTCTTGATGAACACGGTGCATAAAGCGATGAAAGTGAACACGCATTTTATTTTCAAAAGGCAAACAATCATAAAATGTATCAACTAAATAAGTTTTCCCTCGACCAACGCCACCCCAAAAATAAAGTCCTTGTATGGTTTTGGTTTCAGATGAGGCAACAATGCGCTTCCAGCGATTAAGCACCTTCTTAAATCCTTCAACGGGTAAGGGTTTATTTTGAAGATCTTCATAGAGACGCTGTAAGTTTTTTACCGCATTTTCCTGCGCATCGTCATGTAAAAAATCATCACGAGTTAAATCTTCATTATACTTATCTAGAGGTGAAAGCTTGATCATTTATTGGCCACTTATATTTTGTTTCACAAAGTCTTTACAGGACTAATGAAATATTTTCTTGAAATTAACAAATTCGCAATCATATTCATTAGGTAAGCGCGAACAGAAGCGCTATTATACAAAATAAGTTCCCATATTTTTACTAATTTTATTGAATATAACGAGGGTTTGACACTATGGATATAGTTTTAGCAATTTTTCTTTTATTAGTTGGTGCGGCAATAGGTTTTGTTGCTAGTCGTTTTTTATCTGCATCAGTCCAAGACAACCAGAAACTTAGTGAACGCGTTAGTAATAGTGAAGCCGCTTTAGCGCAATATAAACTCGATGTTGCAGAACATTTAGATGATTCAACAATACTTTTGGACAAAATGAATAGCACTTGCCAAACAGCCATGTTGCAAATGGAAAAAAGTACGCAGTTATTAAAGCAAGCAACACCTTCAGACGTTGATGGCATGCCTTTTTTCTCAAAAGAAACACAAGAACAACTTGCACAAACCGTATCATTACGTCACAGCCGAGCCGAACGTAAGAGTGAAGAAACAAGCACAGAACCACCACTTGACTACTCAGGTCAAGCGAGTGGACTTTTTGCCGACAAGAAACAAAGTGTTACAAATGTAGGCTAATGTTCTTTGGAACTAACGCACACAGCATAGGTCTTTAGTTAAGTATAAAATTACATTAATCATTTATGTTTATAAGAAGGTTGTCTCTTTTATGAAAAAATTGTCTGTTTTAGCAACAAGTATTCTTCTTTCCGGCTCTATTGCCGTGGCAAGTTTGCCCGTCCAAGCCAATTTACCTTTTTCCGTTAGTGGTCAACAGTTGCCAAGTTTAGCGCCGATGCTAGAGAAGGTTACTCCGGGTGTCGTGCTAATTTCGGTTACCGGTACCCACGAAGATAAATCTAAAGTACCAGATGCTTTAAAGTTTTTCTTTGGTAATCCTCAACAAAACCAAGCAAGAAAACGTGAATTTCGAGGTTTAGGCTCAGGGGTCATTATTGATGCTGCACAAGGCTACATAGTCACTAATAATCATGTCATCAATGAAGCTGATGAAATTCAAATAACGTTAAAAGACGGTCGTCAAATCACAGCCAAGAGAATTGGCTCCGATGCCAGTAGTGATATCGCTTTACTACAAATAGACGCTGAAGATTTAATTGAAGTAAAATTAGCTGACTCAGATGATATACGAGTTGGAGATTTTGCTGTTGCAATTGGTAGCCCTTTTGGTTTAGGTCAAACCGTCACTTCAGGTATTATAAGTGCTTTAGGACGTAGCGGATTAAACGCGCAGAATTACGAAGACTTTATTCAAACTGATGCTGCTATTAACAGCGGTAATTCAGGTGGCGCACTCATTAACTTACACGGTAAACTTGTTGGCATTAATACGGCAATATTAGGACCTAATGGTGGCAATGTGGGTATTGGCTTTGCCATACCCAGTAATATGGTCGATAACATTGTTAAACAATTAATTGAGTTCGGCGAAGTTCGCCGCGGTGTACTTGGCGTGTTAGGCCGAAGTGTCAATGGTGAAATCGCCAAGGCACTAGAACTCGAGTCGAGCCAAGGTGGCTTTATCGAGCAAGTCGTTGCTGATTCTGCTGCTGCTGATGCCGGCATTGAGTCTGGTGATGTTATTACCAAAGTGAACGGAAAAGCGGTAAAAACGTTTGCCGCCATTCGAGGAAAAATTGGCTCGATTGGCGCAGGCAAGTCTGTTGAGTTAACGGTCATCAAAAAAGACGGTTCAGAAAAGACTTATGACGTTACGCTTAAAAAACAAGAAACAGCAAAAGTAGAGGCCGCAAGCATTCACAGAATGTTAGATGGCGCGGAACTTGAAAATAGTACGAATGATCAAGGTATTGATATTAAGTCAGTCGAAGAAGAAAGTCCCGCCGCCGCTATTGGTTTACAACGAGGTGACGTGATCAGCGGAATAAACCGCACGCGTATAAAGTCTATAGGTGAATTACGCAGTTACTTAAATGATAACAAAGGGGTTTTTGCGCTCAATATTGTCAGGGGTAATAGCACATTATTTTTAATGATCCGCTAACACCGCAAGGGTGATAATGGACTTATCTAAAGGCTCTTTATGAGCCTTTTTTATTTTTCAAACTATTAGATTAAAGCAGACCTATGCTATGCTAGCGATATTAAACACTCATCATAAAAATTAATTTTGAACATAATAAACCTAATAAAATACATTGTTCGTCCAGCCAGTTATGGCGTGATGTTAGCTGTCACTTTACTTCTATTAGTGCCAGAGTTACGCAACAACACTTTGCAAGTACTACAAAACAATCAACCACAACAACAACCATTATCTTATGCAAAAGCAGTAAGTACCGCCAGTCCTGCTGTTGTTAACATCTATTCAGAAGATATAAGCACTAGCCCTGTCTATGGTGCAAAAGCAAGAAGATCTACCCGCTTAGGTTCTGGGGTTATCATGGATTCTAACGGATATATATTAACTAATTTTCACGTCGTACAAAATGCTGATTTAATTAATGTTGATCTGCAAAATGGCCAGCGTTTTCCTGCAGAACTTATTGGTTATGATACTTATACTGATTTAGCCGTCCTTAAAGTAGACACAGCGAACCTACCGGTTATTCCACAAAGAGCTGATTTACAATCACTTGCTGGTGATGTGGTTTTAGCGATAGGTAATCCACTAAATTTAGGACAAACAGTGACTCAAGGCGTGATAAGTGCCACAGGTCGTAGCGGTTTAAGTGTCATTAATTATTTAGAATTATTACAGATGGACGCGGCCATTAATGATGGTAATTCCGGCGGCGCGCTTATCAATACTAATGGCGAGCTGGTAGGTATTAATTCAAGAAAGTTCATTGATACAGAAAGGAATATTCAGGGAATATTTTTCGCCGTTCCTTATTCACTCGCCCATAAAGTGATGAGAAAAATAATTGCTAATGGTCGGGTAATACGTGGCTACTTAGGCGTAAGTATCAACTCGCTACCAAACAACTTTAAAGGTTTTACTATTGCTGGCGTTGAAAAGAACAGCCCTGCCTTTAGAGCTGGCTTACAACCCGGTGATATCGTTTACCAGATTAATAATGTCGCCATTAGTTCATTTATACAAGCACAAGATATTGTGGCTGAAACTCAACCTGGCACCGTATTACCTTTTAAATTAATACGAAAGAAACAGTTAATAGAAGTATCTGTCACTATTTCTGAAAAGGCAAAAGATTAGCCAGTGATTAAATGATAATGCCAAATGTTTTTTATCTCTTGCGCCAAAAGTTAACAAAAATTTGGCGCTGTTGATAAATAATTTGCCTAGCTCGTTCAGCTCAGCAAGACAGTGATTAAATTATAACGCCATGGGTGTTTTATCACTTGCGCTAAAAATTAACTAACATCCGGCGCTGTTGATAAACAATTTGCCTAGTTCGCTCAGCTCAGCAAGACAGTGATTAAATTATAACGCCATGGGTGTTTTATCACTTGGATAAAAATTAACTAACATCCGGCGCTGTTGATAAACAATTTGCCTAGCTCGTTCAGCTCAGCTCAGCAAGACAGTATTGATTACGGCCATTGTTTTTCGCCTGATAGAGTAAACCGTCCGCTTTTTTCATAACATTAGCGACAACAACAGACTGAGACGACTTAACCACCACAGCACCAACACTGACTGTTAATTGTGGCGACACACTAGAATACTGATGTTTGATTTTTTTATCTTTGATCGCTTGAGAAATATTACTGAGCATAATTTCGGCGCCCGCTTTATCACAATCAGGTAAGATGAGCACAAATTCTTCACCACCATAGCGTGCGATAAAGTCTCGTGGTCTTACACAGATTTCACGAAGCGCCTGTCCAACTTGCCTTAAAGCAACATCGCCAGCGCCATGACCATAGCCATCATTATATTGTTTAAAGTAATCTATATCGAGAATTGCCACGAGTAAATTGGCATGCTCATATTTATTTGCTGCAACTTCATCTTTTAAAACAAGATCCATCTTACGCCGGTTATTAACCCCTGTTAAGGCGTCAATATGAGCAATTTCATCTAACATTTTACGTTGACGAATTAATTCTAAATGCATCATCACGCGAGCAATAACAATGTTGGGTTTAAAGGGCTTATAGATATAATCACAGCCGCCTAAATTAAAACCACGCTCTTCATCATCATCATTAGCTAAACCTGTGATAAAAATGACCGAAATATTGATTGTCTTAGGGTCATTTTTCAAAGAATCGATGACCTCAAAACCAGAAATATCAGGCATAATCACATCTAATAAGATAAGATCAGGAAGATGTTTTCTAGCAAGCTCTCTGGCTTGTTTACCATTTTTCGCAAAAATAATTTTTGCTTGTTCCTGCAACAACTCTTTTAGCATTTTACGGTTTGCTTTATCGTCATCAACAATTAAAATGATTTGCTCTAAAGTTTTCATTTTCCGCTATCAACTTTTTTCTTTTAAAACAGATAATAATCAAGCCAAACTTGACCCACTAATACTCACTTGCCCTTGAGCCGACTAATAGACAAGTTTATTCCTTAATGCTTCGATACGGTTTAATGCGCTAGCGTATTCGATATCTTCAACTAATTCGACAATATTATCAACAAGTTCAACGAGATCACTTCCTCGGGTATATTCGAGTAACGGTGGTAATAAGTCTTCGACTTCTGCATCTTCTTTTTTAAGTAAGTCGACAATAGAATTTAACAGTACGAGTAGTAACTCTTTGTTAATGGCCTTTTTAGGCTCATCACTTAATAAATCTGTATGGCTATTAGTCAAGGTCGCTAAGGCTGATAATATCTTCTGGTGTTCTGTTATCAGTTGTCTCATGAGTGATAAACAGTTCTCAGGTTGCTCTTTTATTTTTCCTTCTAGCTCTGCTGATAACTCAGCTAAACAGAAGGCACCAATGTAAGCGGCATTAGATTTCAAAGAATGAACCATGCGATATAAACTTTCAACGTCTTTATCTTTGTAAGCTTGCTCTATTTTTTGAGGAATTTTTAGGGTACTTTTATGAAAGTCGATAACGAGTTTTTGATAAATATGCTGTCTGCCACCCATCGCCTGCAAGGCTTTCGCACTGTTTAAGCAACTCAGTTGTGCAATGCGATCCATTAATGTTTTTTCGGGGTTATCCGAAATCAACTCAGTAATATCAATATTTTGCTCTTTAATATCGACAGATTTGTTTACCACGGCATTAATTTTATCACTTAAGTATTTTGCCATTAAACTAAATAACGCGTTAGGGTCAATCGGTTTAGTGAAATATTCATTCATACCGGCTGCCAAACATTTATTGAGCTCATCTGTCATCGCGTGAGCTGTCATAGCAATAATAGGCAGCTTTTTAAATTGGGCTTGTTTTCTAATTTCTTGTGTGGCCGTTACCCCATCCATTTCAGGCATTTGAATGTCCATCAAAACTAAGTCATAACTTTTATTGGCTAATTTCTCTAAGGCGACAAGGCCATTTTCTGCAACATCAACATTCGCTTGGGTATCTTCTAAAAATCCTAAAACAACCTGTTGGTTTAACTCATTATCTTCAACTAATAATATGTCGGTTGTTGAAAAATCCATTAAACTTGCATTTTTTATGCTGTAAAAGTCTTCATCAGGGGAGATTTTCAATACGTCCATCATCGCCTCTAATAGCAAGCTGGCATTAACAGGTTTCTCTAAGAAGCCATCAATACCCGATGAATGTGCTAACGGCATGGCATCACTTTTATCAAATGCCGTCACCATTAACACTGCTCGAACGTTATATTGATTTTTATCATCTTGTATCGCTTTAGCAAAAGCAATACCGTCCATTTTGGGCATACGCCAATCAGTAATAACCAAGTCATAAGATTTATGATTACTTTTTGCCGTTGCTAACAATGCTAATGCTGTTTCTGCGCTGGCTACGGCGGTAATTTCACAATGAAACTCTTGTAACAACTCAGTAATAACATTCAAGCAAAGCTCATTATCATCCACCACTAAAATATTAAGTCCTTTAATAGCGTCAATATTTATCAGCTCATTGCCCGGTAAATCGCTTTTTTCACAGACAATATTAAAGCTAAATTTACTGCCTTTTCCTAACGTACTCTCAACCCAAATCTCACCGCCCATCAAACCACTTAACTCTTTACAAATGGATAAGCCTAAACCTGTGCCACCAAATTTTCGGGTAATTGAACTGTCTGCTTGGGTGAACGACTGAAAGAGGTTATTCATTGTTGATTGTTCGAGACCGATACCCGTATCACTCACACTAAATTCAAGCGTAAGCTGATTACTATCATCAGCCATTAATGACTGTTTAGCCAGACCGACTTCAATAAGGATATGTCCTTGTTCGGTAAACTTAATAGCATTACTCACTAAGTTAACTAAAATTTGCTGCAGGCGAACCGGATCAGACTTGATATGCTTTGGCACATCACTATGTACTTTAACAATAAGCTCTAAATCTTTAGCATGAGCACGCAACGCACAAATATTATTGGTTTTCTTAATTAAGCCACCCATATTCATTGTTACCGACTCTACTGACATTTTACCGGCTTCAATTTTGGAGAAATCTAGAATATCGTTAATTAGCCCTAAAAGCGCTTGAGAAGCGTCTTGGGTTTTGCTAATTAAGTCTTTTTGATGGGGATTTAAATCCGTTTTCAGCGTTAAATAACCTAAACCGATAATAGCATTCATCGGTGTGCGAATTTCATGACTCATTTTAGCCAAAAACTCACCTTTTGCTTGCATCGCATATTCGAGTTCAACGGTACGCTCAGCGACTTTCGTCTCTAAACTGCGGTTAATATCTAGCAAGGTTAAATGCGTTTCAACACGCGATAATAGTTCGTATTTTGAGATAGGTTTAGTTAAATAATCATTACCGCCAGCAGAAAAACTTTCAACTAAGTCAACTACTTGATTTTTAGCCGTTAAAAAGATCACTGGTAACTCATTAACTGAATATTTTTCTCGAAGTTTTCGACAGACTTCATAACCTGAAACTTTTGGCATCATAATATCAAGTAAAATTAAATCAAACGGACGTTCCCCCGCCAACAAGCCTTCACTCGCTTGTTCAATAAGCGCTAAAGCTTGCTCACCACCTTGGGCTTGAAAAAGCTGATAATCCAGTGGCAATAAATAGTTATTTAAGACTTGACGGTTAATCGGATCGTCATCAACGATTAATACTCGAAAATCATTATTCTCCTTATTGGTCGTATTATCTTTGGGTGATAAAATATCAACAGGAAAGTAGTCAATAGTGTCATCTAGGGCCTGTAATCGTGATAACTGTTGCTTAGTTTGCTCATGGTTTACATCCCCCACGGCGATAAGTTCACTTAATTCACTATCACTTATATCGTAAATCGGAAGCGTGAAGCTAAATATGCTGCCTTTATTCTGTGTCGAGCTTACCGTTATAGTACCGCCATGTAACTCAACAAGCTGTTTAGAAACCGCTAAGCCTAAACCTGTGCCACTTGCGGCACGCGTCTCGTTACCCGTAACTTGTTCAAATGATTTAAAAATAGTCGCCAAATTTTCTGTTGCAATCCCAATCCCAGTATCACTGATATCAATACAAACAAACTGCTGTTCATCAGTACGGCTATTGCCCACTAATTGCGCAGAAATAGTCACTGTACCTGATGGGGTAAACTTAATGGCATTGCCAACTAAATTAAAAAGAATTTGCTGCAAACGGTCCTCATCAGCTTTGACCGCAGGGAAATCTTTAGCAATATTATTAATTAGTTCAATGTCTCTTGTTTTTAATGTGGCTCGAGATAAAGTAAAGACCACATCAACCATACTGTTAATATCAATTGCAGAGGTCTGTATTTGTAAACCATGATTTTTTAATTTTGAAAAATCTAAGATATCATTCACTAAGTTTGATAACCGTCGACCACTCGCCACCACCATGGATAGGTCATGATTCGCTTTTTCCGGCAACTGCCCAGCAACACCGTCAATTAATGACTCGGCTAAACCAATAATACCGTTTAAAGGAGTACGTAATTCATGGGAAGTATTAGCTAAAAATTCATCTTTTAATTTATCAACACGGGTTAAACGTAAATTAATGGCTTGCTCTTTTAAACGTTGGTAATTCAAACGATATATATAAGAGATTAGCGCGCCAATACCGACAATAAAATAAAAAGTAAACGCCCACCAAGAAAGCCATGGCGCTGGTAATACCGTAACGTTTAATGACTTCCCTTGTTCGTTCCAGTAGCCGTCACCATTACTGGCTTTTACCCGAAAGACATAATCGCCTGCGGGTAAATTGGTGTAAGTGGCTCGGCGATTTTTTGCATCGGTATAAACCCATTTTTCATCAAAGCCTTCAAGTGTGTAAGCATATTTATTACTCATTGGCTCAGAAAAGTGGAGAGCTGAAAATTCAAAAGTGATCAGTTTTTCAAGGTGAGTTAACGTTAGTTGTGTTAATTCATTGATGACGGCATCAAGCATAAATGGCTGTTCAGTTTTATTGCCACTTTCTTCATATGAGCCCACTTTAACCGTTTCGTTATGTACCAAAAAATTGGTTAGGACAATGTTGGGTAATCTGGTGTCGTCTTTAATATCTTGTGGATAAAAATGGTTATAACCATTAACACCACCAAAAAACAACTCACCCGATTTGCTTTTATAATATGAAAGTGTGGCAAACTCCTTTGATTGAAGTCCATCGGTAACATCATAGTTTTTAAAATTTTCTGTTTCTGGATTAAAGTGTGACAAGCCATTAGTCGTACTCAACCATAAGTGACCTTGTTCATCTTCTAAGATGCCATAAATAGTAGAACTGGCAAGACCATGTTTTTCTTTATAATGGGTGAACTTTTCTGTTAATGGGTCAAATTTATTTAAACCATTTGAAGTCCCCAACCATAAAATACCGTCACTCGTTTGATGAATTGCATCAACAAATTGATTACTAAGGCTATTGTCATTTTTGGGGTCGTGCTTAAAGTGCGTAAAAGTATTCGTTTTAGGATCAAACTTATTCAAGCCACTAAACATGGTGCCGAGCCAAAGAAAGCCTTTATCGTCTTTATGTATCGCCCATATATTATTTCCTGACAAAGAATTTATATTGTTAGGATCGTGCATAAAGCGAGTAAACTTTTTAGTGCGCGTATCAAATTTATTGAGACCGCCCCCCCAAGTACCTATCCATAAAGTATGCTCATTCTCTTGAAAAATAGGTAGTATTTTATTATGGCTAATACTGTTTGGATCATCAGGATTATGCATAAAGCGCGTAAAAACTTTTGTTTTAACATCAAAAAGATTTAAACCGCCACCAACGGTACCCACCCAAACACCTTGTTTTTCATCATTGATTAACCAAGTAACCGTATTCGATCCTATGCTATTATTATTGGTCGGATCATGTAAATATTGATGATATTCGCCTGTCGTTTTGTCATATTCATTTAACCCTGATTGATAGGTTGAAATTAATAATTTATCGGTAGAGTGTTCCAAAAAGTGAAAAAAAGCACCACCTTGTAAGTTATTATTTTTTGTAACATCTTGTACTGTATGGTTAAATTGTTCTCTAGATACGTCATATTTATCAATACCATTGATATATGTACCTATCCATAGGTTATTTGCATTATCATTAATAATGGCTCTGATATCATTGTCGATTAAGCTATCAGGGTTTTTCTTGTCTGATTGCAGGTGCTCAATACTTTTGCTGATGAGGTTATAGCGATAAAGCCCCTTATTCCTAGTCGTTATCCATAAGTCTTTATTATTCTGTAATAAAAATGAGGTAATATGGCTACTAGCAAGTTCATTAATTAATGTGTTGTGATCACTAAGCAAACCACTTTTCTTGTGGTATAAATACAAACCATTTTCAGTGCCCAACCATAATGTATTATCGTCATATTCGAAAAGGCTAGTGATACTTTGCTCTTTCAACTCTACTTTCACAGCGTTCAGCGTCTTAGCTTTCACATCAAAAAAACTAAGTCCACCTTGAGTACCCAACCATAAATCATTGTTGCTATCTTCGAGAATAGCTTGAATATTGTTACGTAAAGCATTATTTTCTTCACTCTGGTGGGAGAATAGAACAAAATTTTCGCCATTAAATTTATTTAATCCATTTTTGGTGCCTACCCATACGCTACCAAACTTATCGGCAGTTAATGTTTGAACAATATTGTTACTCAAACTATTATTTTGTTTGTTGTCATGTAGAAACGTAGTAAATAACTCGGTACTTTTATTAAACCTATTTAAACCGTTTACCGTTCCAAACCATAAATTTTCATTGCTGTCTTGGGTAATCGATAAAACATTATTATTAGATAAACTATCAAGTTTATCGCTATTGCTGCGGTACACTTTAAATTGATAACCATCAAAGCGATTAAGACCATCAGTAGTACCAGCCCAAATAAAGCCTTGTTTATCGTGATAAAGAGCTTGCACTGATGCTTGTGATAACCCTTGGTCGCGAGAGAAGTGATCAAAACTATACTTCGAGTTTTCTGCATAGCTGTGTAGCGACGTAGCACATAATATGATGAGGGAAAGTAATTGAATTAAGCAGCGCATTTGTTTCTTCTTTTTATAAATAATGATTCAAGGAAGCTGGTATGTAGCTTAAATATAAAGTTTGACATCAACAAGTTATAATTAAAATTATCACTTGACAAGAAATTCAATTAATTACTATGCTATTGCAGCTTTATTTCAATGTACTGGTATAAAGTAAGGTAAATAATACCTCTAATCTAAGGATAAAAATATGTCTAATAATAAAAGTAACGCAGATCATCTACATGACGCTGGAGTAGTGAACAAAGCAGAGCTAAGTGATGAACATCTAAAAGCCATCGATAGTTTATCAAAAGAAGAAGTTGCACAATTAGAGTCTATTCATAAAAGTGCGAACAAAGGCAATGATAAGCCTGTTGGCGTTATTGTTTAATGGAAAAAAAGAATACGTTAACTCATTATCAACGTTTAAATACAAACCTTTTGTTAATGAAAATGCGAGCAGGGGCTGTAAATAGTACTTTTACTCAACTTGCTTGTTACCCTGATGTTTGTATAGAACAAGCCATCGTAAATTATAAAATATCAACGACATCTACAGAGTTGATGAAAGAAGTTATTCGTTGCGCTAAATTACGACCTGAAGACCCTATATCAAAACCCCTTATTGCTTACATGGAACAACATATTCCTGAAGAGCTTAATCACGACGAGTGGTGCTTAAAAGACTTAGAAGTACTTGGGGTACCCAGAGAGTCTGTTATCAATAAAATACCTTCAACCAATTTAGCCGCCTTAATTGGTTCACAATATTACTGGATCCGCCATGCTGACCCGATTGCCTTTATGGGATACTTGGCCTGTTTAGAGGTGAACCACCCTACGGTAGAATATGTTGAAACATTAATTGAAACTTCAGGTCTACCGGCAGCAGGCTTTAACAGTTTAATGCATCATGCCAAAGTTGATTCACATCATAAGCAAGATATTATAGATACGATAAACGCTTTACCATTAACGCAAGAGCAATATAAATTGATGGAACTAAGTGCTTTTCAGACTTATCGCTATGTCGCTTTAGTGATGGAAGATGTTTGTCGGGTAGCACCCGTTCAACAAAAAACGAGTACTTAATATCAAGGTTCGTTAATATTCTTTGTGGTAAAAAAAGTATTTATCTGATTATTTTTCACATAATTTGGTAACTGTTTTTTATATCCACTCACTCGATGGCAACCGCCTTTGCTGCTTTATCTAAATTCAAATATCCTGAAGGATAATCTTTTACATCGGGTAATTTTGGCGTTTTCCCTTTTAATGCAAGTGCTAAATAACAGTGACTTAATGAGAGCAACAATTTATTTTTTATCAGTATTGCTAATGCTTTATTCACGTTGATATCATCATTAGGGAGTGCTAACTCGGCTAACTTACTGATCAAACGACTTTTTGACACTGGCTCTTCACATAATCTGTAAATACATGCTGTTAAACCTGATAATTGATGGGTAACGTTAGTAGCCACTTTACGGGTGTCAATAACAACAATATTTTCGCCTTGGTCGCTCATATAAAGTAAGGGTACTGAGCTACCACTCCACTGCTGTGACCATAGCGTAACTTGCTCTTGTAGTAACTTATGACCCGCTACATTGTGAACATTACCAACAGTTAAACTAAAAACAGCTTGATCTTTTGTTGATTTATCATCAAAAAAATAGGCGATATTAGCAAGTTCATTCTCTGTTAAAGGATAAATATACTGATAACTTTGTAATGGTTCAAGCGTTAGGCCGTACTTTTTAGGGTCTTTAAAATAAGGGCTAAAGCGCGGATAGCGTATTTTAATCAATTCATGATAAGGTGGTTGTAAGTGCATAATAAGCGGCAGTATTTCTGCCATTTCATCATACCAATGGTCTTTTTCATTTGGCGCTCCACATAACAAATTCCATGAAACCCTCACACCAAAATTTAAGCTCCATTTAAGTGCAGAAACATTTTGAATACCTGTAGCACCTTTAGCAACGAGCTTTAAAAAATCGTCGTGTAAACTTTCAAAGCCAGGTTGTATCCATTTTACCCCAGCATCAGCTAGTTGAGCGACATGCTCTTTTTTCAGGTTAGACTTTGTTTCATAAAAAATATTATATTTTTGTTCCTTACTTAATGCAGGTAGCACTGTTTTCATGTATTCCATCGGTAAAATATTATCAACAATTTCTAATTTATTAATGTTGTATTTTTGATGAAGCTCCTCAAATTCAGCTAATACTGCTGACGAAGACTTTGAGCGATGCGTCATGCTAACACCGTTTAAGCCACAAAAGGTGCAATGCTTTTTGGCTCCCCACCAGCATCCTCTCGAGGTTTCAGCTAACAACCCCGGATGAATACTTGCCGTTAAATCTAAATGATTTAACGTACTAAAATAGCTGTCGTAAATGGGGATACCTACCTGAGCCATATCTTCAATATAACCACGTGGTGGCTTGGTTGACACCTTGTTTTGTGAGAGCAATAAGTCATTATTTTTTTGGCAAATAAAACCATGCGGTAAGTTATGCGTGCCAATAAATTCATTACGCATCAGCTTATCAATGAACTTACCGATAACGTCGTCACACTCACCTGAAAAAACGTAATCAACCCACGGAAAAGACTCACTGATGGTTTGCCCCATAATACTTTCACAATTTGCCCCTCCCATCATTGTTACTACATTGCTATTTTTTTCTTTGATCATGCGTAGTAACGCCAAAGAGGCACAATTTTGTTGGAAGGTAGAAGTACAGGCTACGACTTTGGGTGAGTCTGCTAGGATGCGATCAGCTAATTCAGCAATATATTGTTCCGCTTTATTTCTAGTGGATAAAAGTTGCTGTTTTATGATGTCGGTCAAATCAGTGAATAGCCCAAAGAAACCGTCGTCATCACGTTTTTTGTCCGGAAAAGCACCACGAGAAAATGTCCATTCGCCAATGAGATGTTCAAAAAAAGAGTTGTCTATTTGATCATAAAGTTCAAGGCCAATTTTTGTCGAGAATTCAACATTGCCATATATTGTTTCTACTTGGTGACCATATTTATTAATATAATTTTCAATAAGCCCCAGTGCTAGAGAAGGCCGAGTAATTGAAGAATACGGCATATTGATCAAGTAGATAGTTGAAAGCATGAAAGAGACAAGTCTTATTAAATTTAATTAAACGATATATTAACAACTAAAATTATTTTTCGCTTCCTTTAATCTCTTTTGTATAAAGGACAAAGTTTGTACACTTTTATCGACCTAACAAAACAAATATTGTATCTTTAGTCATTGTTATTGTTTATAAAGTTAAAAAAGACATGGAAGCCTTGCATAAAAGAACCATACAACCTGATATCCATGATCATCGTGATCACCAATTTTGTCTACATCACGGTGACAAATCGCCCCAGTACAGCCATATAACTTGCCCAATTAAATTAAAAGAGCAAATGGCTGAAGATATTCTCCCTATGGTAGATTTACGCAAGAGTCTTACCTCTGAGATAATTAACCAAGGCTTACTTAATTCATGTTCAGCCTGTGCTATTGCAGTAGCGGCTGAACTTTATTTAGTCAAAGATAATCAGCCTTTTATTAATGAGAACATCAGTAATATCGATGCTTCACAAATGTTCATTTACTACAATGAGCGCGTAATAGAAGGTAAAGTTGATTTAAATGCCCCTGTTTTTATTCGTAACGGAATTAAATCTTTGTTTAAAAACGGCATTTGTTCAGAAGTCTCTTGGCCTTATCCTGAAACAACATTACCCAAAAGCATTAAAAATATTATTAGGACAGGCAGCGTTGCAGAAATTACAGCAGCGATAGCAAAAGCACTAAAAGACAATGAAACCGAATTACATGCTGCTATTTCACAAAGCCCCTCTATGCAGGCTCTCACACAAGCAAAAAAACATATAATCAACCGTTATTGCAAATTAACCCTAGATAACGGTTTGCTAGACCTAAAAATGTCTTTGTCGAAAGGCTTTCCTGTTATTTTTGGCATGATGGTACCGAGAAGTTTTTATTTAACACCGGCGAGTGGTATTTTTACTATGCCTTCCCAAAATGAAATTAGGCTCGGTGGTCATGCCTTACTAGCGGTTGGATATAATGATGCCGCGCAGCACTTTATTGTTAGAAATTCATGGGGTGAAGAATTTGGCGACAAAGGCTATTGCTATATACCTTATGATTTTTTTATTGGTAAATATAACACCAATCAAATAAATCAGCCTGAAGAGACACAAGATAATACCTTTAGTTTTTGGTGCCTGACTCATGACTAATTACTCGGTAACAATTTATGAGTCATCGGTGTGACCATTTAATGGCATTAATCTTAGGTAGATAAACTTAGATACATTAGCCTAACCATCAATCAATACCGTTAATATTTGCGGATTATTGTGCAATGTTCGATGCACAGGACAACGGTCAGCTATTTCCATTAATCGTTTTTTTTCATTATCACTTAACGGCCCAAACAACTGAACTTTCCGGAGTAATGATTCTATCTTTTCATCATGCTCTGACGCTTTGTCTGCATCATTTAAATAATTACGCTCGTGGGATAAAGAAACTTCAACGTGCTGAAGCGGAATTTTTTTGTGGTCGGCATACATACGGATGGTCATTGCCGTGCAAGTACCTAGAGCAGCAAGTAAATGTTCATAGGGATCTGGACCTGAATTCTTCCCACCTGACTGAGTCGGTTCATCCGCATACCAGTGATGGCTATCACTAAAAACTTCCTGCTGAAATTTGTGATCAAGCTCAGCAACCAAAACATGTCCCTTTGTAATGTTAACAGTCGAGATTTCAGGCGCGGGAAGATAACGACTCGCCCACCCTGAAATTGTTTGAGCAACATATTCACTATCAATTGATTTGGATAAAAGGTGATCAGCGGTATCTAGGCTAACAAAACTTTTAGGGTGTTTTGCCGCTTTGTAGATTTTCTCTGCATCTGAAATATCTACGGTTAAGTCAATCGGAGAGTGTAAGACCAATAAAGCTTTATTCAAGTGTTGTATATGTTCTGTCGTTTGATTACGTAAATCATCCAAAAATTGCTTCTTAATTGTAAATTCACGAGAACCTAAACTCACTTTCGCCGAACCGCTTTGTTCAATTTTATCAAGATGTGCATCAAAGTTATGTATAACATGGCTTGCCTCATATGGGGCACCAATCGTTACTACGGCTTTAACTTTTGGAAGTTGTGAAGCCATAGCTAAAACAGCCGCGCCACCAAGACTATGACCTATTAAAAGTTGAGGAGCTTGATAATTTTGTTCAAGGAAGTGAGCGGCTGACAGTAAATCTTCAGTATTGGATGAAAAATTAGTATTGGCAAAATCACCGTCACTATTTCCTAAGCCAGTGAAGTCAAAACGAAAAACGGCAAAACCATGTTGCACCAAAAATCGACTAATACGTGATGCTGCCGCTATATCTTTACCACAAGTAAAACAGTGGGCAAAAAGTACATAGGCTCGAGTTTTTTGATCAGGCGTTTCTAACAAACCTGCTAGATATTGACCTTGGCTAGGAAATTCTACTTTTTTTCTCATCGGTTCTCTCCTGTGTGTTAATTAACGGCGTTAACTTACGTGCTATACGTAGATGACGTTAAGTAAGCAACAGTGGGTCGATAACCGCTTGCCAGTCGGTTAACCTTGATTGGTGATCTAACGGTACTTTACCAGCATTATTTATAAATAATGTTGGTGTTGCCCATACAGCCTTGGTGGCAGCATAACGAATAGGAGTACGAGCCTGGATGTAAGTATCGTTATTATTCATGCTGTTAATAAATTTTTCGCGGTCTACACTGGCATGCTCTTCAGAAAAATCGGCTATCAATTGAATTAAATCATAGTGAGACTTATGTAAAAACTTATCATTATAAAATTGTGCTTGTCGCTCAAATATAAATGTTGTGAAATCATAAAATTTACTGGCGTCACCCTGTGCTAATGCAAATAGCCCTAAACTCATATCCCAAGCCTGTCGGTGATTGCTCAGGGTGATTAAATGCACTCTAAGACTGACAGGCTTATCTTTATAATGTTCAGACACTGCCAGTAACGTTGGCCAGATAGTGCGAGAATGTGGGCATTGAATATCAATAAAAGCATCAAGAGTAATGAGTGCCGCTGCATCACCAAGAAGGAAGCCGCTCGGGCGATGAGGAATAGGTATAGTCATTACAAATATTTCCCTGTATTACTTATCATTGATGATTATAGCTAAATAAATTACCTATGAGACTGTTGAAACTTTGCCATTGAATAACTGTTTTTCAACAAGTCGGTCTAATGCAAAGCGCCCACCATTAAAGATAACAACCAATGCGAGTAATACTCCCCATAATACATGTTCAGCATAGGCGACTGGCGCAATATCTTCTAAACTTATCACAGCAACAATATTAACAAAAAACAAACCTAAAGCAGAAAATCGACTCGCTAATCCAGCCATTAATAACAAGGGTAAAATAATTTCTGCACCTGTACCTAAATAAGCGGCTAATTCAAACGGTAATACAGGTACTTGATATTCATATTCAAATAACATCAGTGTACTCTCCCAATCTCTGAGCTTCGTTAGTCCAGAGGCAAAAAAGGCCCAAGCAACATAAAAACGCGCAGCTAACAATGCGACGGGTTCTAACATACTAATTTTACTGGCAACATTACGATAAAAAAGGCTGGTTTGTAAGAATAGATTTTGTAAAGTATCCATGGTTATTTCTCTTTAAAATAATAAATTAAGTTACGTTCAATAGCACTAATCAGCCATTGTTCAAATGAAAATTCGTTGTCATGATTTACTGCATTAAGGGCTTGTTCTAATGATTTACCAGCCAGTAAGTCATTGATAAAAAGACCTTCATTTATAGTTAATGTTGTTACTTTTGGCTGATATTCAGGACGGTAAACCATCACAAATTGTTCTAAAGGTTTTACTGATAGTGCTTGCCTTGCATTATTCATTGCCATTTTTCGTTGAAGTTCATCTTCATGATGGTGTGCATAAAAAATATCTTCTAATGGAAATGCTGTTTTCAACACGCGCACATTCTGATTAAATTCAATAAAAATATCCTTAGGTTCACTTTCACCAAGCACTTGCAATGACGTTTGTACCAAGGTCTGATCACGACCATTTAATGCACAATGAATGTGCCAATCTAGAGCAGAACAATCAGAAATATAAGGATAAATCATAGCTATTTTTGTTGTTTCTAAAAAGTGAGAAAAATTTTCTCCCCATAGAGCCCAGTCACCTTGGTCTGGTGGCGATCTCCTTAAAAATTGATAAACTAGGTCTTCGCCAATATCACTATCTAACAATTCAAATACTGTTGGAAAACTAATCGTCAATGCTCGTTGAGCGTTAGCCAGTAGGTTTCGTCGATAAACAGTAATACCTTTAGCGTCAAAACCACATTGTTCTAAAACGGTTGAACCTTCATGCCAAATAACGTCTAGCAATGTTTGCTGGAGACTTTTATTGGGTTCCTTTCTAGCTGGTTCATTAATGCTTAGCTCAGTTTCAGGTTGTTCACTCATGTGCTCTTTCTCACTAATACCGCATGGGCAATATCACGCGCTTTTTTAGCTTCAGCAACCAGTACTGACCACTCGGGCAAATCGCTGTCCCATTCAATGAGTGTTGGCAGTGCCCCAAAACGGGTTAGCGCTTTTTTATAGCCTAACCAAACTTCATCAGAAACGGGGCAAGCATGATCATCAATGGTTAACTCTCCCACCAAAGGTATGCTACAACCGGCTAAGTGAATTTGTGCCACACTCGCCACGGGTAATTCATTAATATAATCAGCTATAGATTGCTGAATATCGCCGTTATCAAAATTTACACTATTAACGGCAATATTATTAATATCTAATAATATTTTTGCCCCCGTACGTTGATAGAGCTGTGTTAAAAATTCAGCCTCTGAAAGATGGCTTTCATCAAACTTTATATAAGCAGAAACATTTTCAATGATAAGTTCTCGCCCTAAAAAATCTTGTACTTTTTCAACTTGTTCACACATCGAGGCTAACGTCTGCTGAGTATGGGCAATCGGTAACAGATCACCACTGTGAATAACTTGCCCTTGTTGCTGTCCCCAAGTAAAACAGGCATGTTCAGACATAAGAAATGGGTCAATATTTTCCGTTAATTTTTTCAAACGATCCAAGTAATGCTGCGGAATGTTCTGTGCAGAGCCAAGCCCCATTGACGTTGAATGCAAACTAACTGGGTATTTCTCTCTAACTTGTTTAAGTACAGATAACGCAGCGCCGCCTTGACCAAAAAAGTTCTCCGAATGTACTTCAATAAAATCAACCTGTTTGGGCTGAGTTAGTATGTCGGTAAAATGAGGGTGCCTTAGACCAACGCCTATCATTACATTACTGTTGAATACCGACATACTCATTATTTAAGCGCCTTTCGTTGCTTTATAAAGCTTTTTAGCATCTGCTTTTGATAGTCCGCCAAGTGTTGAGCAAGTACCTTTAGTTACTAGCTTCCATTCACCTTTATCGTTATCAACCTTTGACTGACCGGCACATGAATGGGTACCCGCTAAATTTGCACAATCGTTTTGTGCCGCTTTTGCTACGCCATAACATTTTTCTTTCTTATCTGCTGCTTCTGCTGGTGCAACAATACCTGTCGAAATTACTGCAGCTAGTGCTGCACTTACTAATAATTTATTATTCATCATTTATCCTATTATTGTTTAAATGAGCAACTAGATCCGTTGCTCTAACCATTGTATTAATTGTTGTTGTGGTAAGCCACCTACACGCTGGTCAATAATTGCACTATTATTCACCAACATCAGCGTGGGTACACTACGTATACCATAATCAGCAGCTACACTTGCCATACTATCGACATCAATTTTAATCGTGTTAAATCTATTTTTCATCAGATCAGAGGCTCCTTCAACAATAGGAGACATTGTTTTACAAGGTCCACACCATGAAGCAGTAAAATATAACAGTGAATATTGATGCTGAGATAATAGATCATCAATTGAGTCATCTAATGTTAGTTGTTTCATCATCAAGCCTTACCTAATGGGTGAGTATTAGTCGTAAATTTTTTCAATTTGCGCTTCTGTTAACCCTTTAATATCGGTCCAATTAGTCTGAGCGGTTTCAATATAACCCGGAATATCTGTTACCCATTTTTTTTGCACGTCTTTATTGAGGTTTAAATATAATTTGTCACCACGGATATGCCAGGCCATCGGATCGGTATCAAATTTTTTATTCATCGTAACGCCAAAGGCACAGAAACCACCGTACTGTGGTGCATATTTACTTGGCTCAGATTTAAAAAGGTCACGGTTATCTGCCGTAGAAAACTGGTAAATAGCGCCGTTGTAAGCTGCAGTGAATTGATCTGAGCCTTTCGTTGGTGAGCCTTTAGTAAAATAAGATACCGTATCATAGCCTTTAATCGCTAAATCATTGCCATTGGCATTTACTTCAATATTCGCTGCAAAACTTAAACTGCTAACTAATAAGGCAGAAGTCGCAAAGGTAGATTTTATCAATGTTGAAATTTTCATTTTGTTGCTCCAGTAATTAATTTTTACTCTGTCATGTTCAAAGTTTGTTTATTAATAAGGATGTTTCCTTGGTTGATAATATAGGCCTTTCAATTACCTAAAAGGAATGAGATAGTCCTAACTTTGAACCCTATCGTCCAGAATAGGTATAAAGAGAGATAAAATGGATCAACTTTCAGTCATCTTGCAACGCTTTTCGATGAATACTGAGGTTTTCTTTACCGGAAATTTATGTGGTATTAGTAATTTTAATCGCGAGCAAAATCAGGGACACTTGCACTTACTTCGCAGTGGAGAGTTAACGCTGATTGATGAGCGGGGTAAACCTCAATTAATTAATGAACCGACCGTGGTATTTTTCCCAACACCTCATGCTCATCGTATTATTGGTAGTGAGCATAATCCTCCTGAATTAGTTTGCGCTAACATCATCTATAACGAAAGTTCCTCTAATCCCATTGCTAATGCTCTGCCTACGAGAATGTCCTTTACACTTGGCGAAGACGAAAAACTGAAACAAACTGCAGATTGGTTATTCGAAGAAGCGTTTCACGAACGATGTGGACGACTTCCTATGATTAATTCGTTAACCAATATCTTTCTTATTCATGTACTTCGCCATGTACTCGATAACAATATTATGCAGCACGGATTACTCGCAGGATTAGCCCACCCTCAAGTATCGAGGGTATTATTAGCTGTTCATGATGCGCCACAGCATCAGTGGAGCTTAGAAGAAATGTCTGAGCTTGCAATGATGTCCCGTTCAAAATTTGCAGATATTTTTAAATGTACTGTTGGTCAAAGCCCTGGAGATTATTTAATTGATTGGCGTATTGTTGTGGCTAAAGGCTTATTAAAACAAGATAAATCTGTGGCATTAGTGGCTAATGCAGTTGGTTATGAAAATGGCTCGGCATTAGCACGGGTGTTTAGAAAAAAATTGGGAATATCCCCAAAGCAGTGGCTTGAACAAACACGCTAACTTAATTTGACTATGTGACATGACTTACCTTTTCAACGCAGCCAAAATTGGCTGCTATTAATGAAGTTATCTTTAATAATAAAACCAGCTATTGAAAAATAAATTATAAATAAAAATTTATGCAATACTGATATATTTTTATTTAACCGCCAAACCGCGAACGAAAAACATTACAATTTTTATTTGCTTAAACACTTAGCTTCAATATGATCTATTGATGAGAATATAGCGGTATATGCAGGGAGATTTTTGGTGAAAGAACATTTAGTCAATAAAAGTAACGTTAGGCGACTAACAAGCGCTGATTTCGGTCAATTATCAAGTGGTGAATCGACACAACTTTTTACCCTGCAAAACAACCGTGGGACTCAGATCAGTATCACTAACTTTGGCGGCATAATCACCGCCATTAACACACAAGATAGCAAAGGTATTTTTGCTGATATCGTTTTAGGTTACGATAACATTGAAAGCTACGAACACGACCCTTATTATCTAGGTGCCATTATTGGTCGCTACGCCGGTAGAATTGAGCAAGGGACTTTCAGTATTGCTGATGAAACTTTTCAGCTGACCTTAAATGCTCCTGACAGCCAACTTCATGGAGGAAAAAAAGCCCTTAACAAGCAATTATGGCAAGCCAATACATTTCAAAATAACAGCTCGGCAAGTGTAGTGCTCACTTATACTAGCCCCGATGGCGAAGAAGGTTTTCCCGGCACCGTTACTTTTAAAGTAATTTATACTTTAGATGACGATAACCAATTCACCCTTGAATATTTTGCCCACACCGATAAAACTACTATAGTCAATTTAACGCAACACAGTTATTTCAACTTGGCTGGCCATGACAGTGGTAATATTTTAGATCATCAAGTTTATATTAATGCTAACCATTTCTTACCTATGTGTGAACGTGTCTATCCGACAGGTGAAAAAAGCCCCGTTGCTGGAACGGTTCATGATTTTACCAACGCTGCAGACCTACGCACTTTGGGCGATGAAATTAACGGTGAAGATGAACAAATAAAAATTGGCTTGGGTTATGACAATTATTGGCTTTTAAATAAAGAGTCTTTAGGGGGAGAAGTGCTTGCAGCACAAGCTGTCGAAAAATCCTCTGGCCGTTGCCTAAGTATTTATTCAGACCAACCTAGCTTAATTTTATATACCGCCAATTATATTGACGGTAGCCAAATAGGTAAAGACCATTGCCGTTACCAGCCACGCGCTGCACTTTGTTTAGAAACCCAACGCGCTAATAGTTTTCACAAGGGTTGCTCTATCGACAATGTACTATTGACCCCTGAAGCAGATTTTTATAGTAAGACTCGCTGGATTTTTTCTTGTCTTTAAAATGAAGATCACAGATAAAAAGGATCGGTGATCCTTTTTATCTGCTGGTAATTACTTAACGAAAAACATGATGAGTGCACCAGCCATTGCGCCAAATAACGCCGCAAATAATATTTGCATATTTGGGTTAAAACTATTGTCTTCTTCATCTGAAAACGCTTCATCAAGCGCTTCAAGTAAAACTATCTCAGTTTGTGCTATTTCAAAAACCGACGCGAGTCCAAGTACGGTATCTTGAGAAGCATTACCGTAACGTTCTACGCGTTTCACCGTTCTTAAGCTAATAGCGCAGGCATCAGCTAAATGTTGCTGGGTCCAGCCATTGGCCGTGCGAAGCTCTTTAATTTTTTTGGCATTAACATCCATCTTATTCACCAAACAACATAAATAAAACGTTAACGGCTAAAAAACCACAAAGTGCACCGGCTACAAAGCAACTTGGGATGAACCACCAGAGTTTATCTTTACTGAGTTGAAGACTTTTCTTTAGCGCTTTTTTAAGTGTTTTTACATGGACATCATTTTTGATTAACGTACAGTGAGTTTCACCGGTAAACATATTAACAACATGTAATTCAACTTCATAAGAGTCTCCACCAATAGAAAAATAATGAATTGATTTACGTCTAAACGACCATTTTCCAGAGACTAATACATCATCAACATAAAGTCGCTCTTTACCATTAACCGCTGAGCAATTTAAGTAAACCGTATGGTCACCTTCAATAAAGCTATAGTTGAAACCCTTGCGAAAACTTATCGTACCTTCCAAATCTCGTTTAGCCGTTGTCATATTCGGTGGTATATTTTTTTCTGAGTTTTTCTTTGTCGTGTTTTCTGCATTATTTTCCATGATGTTGCCTTAGTTAGTCTTATTGGTGTGAGGCCAGTAAAACTTTTTTCGGTAATAAAGTCTGCGTCATTGAGGTGACAGTACCCCTAAATGTCATATGACAACATCAGTGTCACATAAACTAACGTATTGAAAATATTAAACAACACAAAATAAAAGAGGGCAACATAATTGTTGCCCTCTTTTATGCTAAGTCAACCTAGTTAACTATACATCTAATAAATCTTTAATTTGTTGGGTGATTTCATCGATTCTATTAATATCTATCGGGGCAATAAAGATAGTATCATCGCCAGCTAATGTGCCTAAAATTCCGGCGGGTTCACCTAAACTGTCTAGCATTCTCGAAATCAATGGCGCACCACCAATACCGGTTTTCAAAATTATTTGCATATTATTATGCTTAACACTGACCACAACTGACTGAATAGATTGCTTTGATTTAGGTACTGCAAGCTCATCAGGTAAAATATAAACAACTTCAGTATTGGCGTTACGCATTTTAACTGCGCCAAGTTTTGACAACAAACGAGATATTTTCGCTTGTGACATGTTTTTAAAACCTTGCTTATCTAAAGCTTCAGCGAGCTGACTTTGTGAACCGTAGCATTGATCTTTTAATAAGGATTTGAATGCTAAAACTAATTCTGCTTCATTTTTTTTACGGCTAGAAATCATATCTTCGCTGGTACAGTGGTTATATTATTTTTTATTTTAAGCGATTAACACTATATTCACCTAGACAAATTTATAAAAAGTAGTGTTAACTTTGTATTTTCACTAAAGAAATAACACCTAAGGATACAAGGCTACATAAATAAAGCCTTAGCCTAAAACAAAAAAAAGTAAAAAGTGGGTAATAAACATCTGAATATAAAGACTTTTATGACAGTTCTGCGCGAGGATGTACCGTTCTTTCATTCCATTAGTATACGGATTTACCCTTCGTTGCTTTTGATTTACTGCTGAGACGCTAAGTAGCAATTTTACTTTACTCGATAGTTATACATATTTACTTGCTTACAATTTTTAAACATTTTTCAAACGCATATGTCTGACAAAACTTGCTTACATTTGTTAACATTTAGTTATATAAAAAATAATAAGAATTTATCGAAGAATCATGAACAATCATCTTCCAAAGACCGATCGCTTAATAGGCTGCAAATTATGTTGAGTAAAAACTTAATAAAAAGTACCTATCAACTCTTTTTTTTATTACTGACATTTATATCAGTACCCGCTTTAGCTGCTGATCCACAACATGAAAATGAAACTACGGTCTTTGATAAAACATTCAGCTGGCAAGCTATGGGTGGGATCTCAGGTATTTACCAACAGAGTCAATTAATGGGGGTTGAGCCATCAGAATTTGAAGATTACCTTAATATTTCACTGTTACTTGATGTTTATTACAAAGGTTTTTTTATCCAATCAAATCATCGTCGCTCTGATGCTGTCACGCTAGGAGGTGAAATAGGCTACGAACTCATTGTTGAAGACAATTGGGAACTCGATATTATCACCAAAACTTATGTACAGGGTTATCAGCCTAAAGAATTAATAAAAAATAGCGACTCTGGTATCGCCACCTTACTCGGTTTACAAGAAAGAGACTCGGGTGAAGGGTTAGGTTTTCGTTATTCCCACTTTTATGACGATGCTATTTTATCGGTCGATGTCGCCGCACTTATCACCGATGGCTGGGTGGCTGATATCTTTTATAGCAAGTTGCTTCCCTATAGAAATTGGGACATTTATCTTGGCGCAGGTCTTACCCACTATTCAGCACAAGTGACTGATTACTTTGTCGGTGTTAATAAAAATGAAGTTTCAGATATGCGTTCTTTTTATAAACCCGGTAGCAGTTATAAAGCACAATTAGAAGTATTTGCTCGCTACCCTATATCTCAAAAGTGGTCGTTTAATGGCGGTGTAACTCAAAGTTATTATTCTGCTTCTTATAATGACAGCCCTCTGATTGGCCAGCAACACTTAACACAAGTGATGTTAGGGGTACTTTATGTCTTTTAAATTTAGCAAAGGACATGCTAAAAAGTGGTTATTATTAAGCTGTTTATTCGCGGGTTTGACGTCTAGTGTCGCCGCAGAAATAACGCAGGAGAAACAAGATCAACAGCTGGAAAAATCGCCAGAAAATCACGTAAGCTTTTCAGCACAGCCAGCTAACTGTATTGCTTTGCGATATGGTAGAACCTGCTACGCTAACGTAAAAATAAATTGGACTAGCGATATTAAGCAAGATTATTGTCTATTGATTAAACAAGAAAAAACAGCACGAACAGTTCAGCAAAACATAAAATGCTGGAAAAGTAGCAATGGCAACGAAATTATTTTTAATTTTGAATCAAATAAGAAAATTGAATTCCAGCTGATGTCCTCTAAAGACAAGCAAGTTATTGCAGAAACCGCAGTAGAAGTAAGCTGGGTGCACGAAGCAACCCCAAGAAAACGTCGCTGGCGTATATTTTAATGCTAACGTCAGATGTAATAAGGATAAAAAAATGACCAGTCGAATCTTATTAGTAGAAGATGATTTAACCTTAGCTGATTGGGTTTGTGAGTATCTTCGCGAACAAAATTTTATTGTTGATCATGTCGCTCGTGGTGACTTAGTCATGGCCGCCATGGCAAAATTTCAACCACAATTGGTATTGCTCGATATTATGTTACCTGGCTTGAATGGTATTGAAGTATGCCGATTGATTCGCCAGGAAAGTCAGTTACCGATAATAATGCTCACCGCTAGAGCGGATGAGTTTGATGAAGTTATAGGCTTAGAGGCCGGCGCTAATGACTACGTAATAAAACCTGTTCGTCCACGTGCCCTACTAGCGAGAATAACGGGTGCGCTTAAGCATAGCGCTCCAACCGAATCATCTACGCAAATAATAACCTTCGGTTCACTCATTATTAATGGTGAAGCTAAGCGAGTCACCTATAAAAATGAAGAGGTGGAATTATCGACCAGTTTATTTGCCTTTTTAACTTTTCTTGCTAGCCATGCTGGCGAAGTTGTTGACAGAGACACCGTATTTAAAGCGTTAAAAAGTCGCGAATATGACGGACAAGATCGCCGTTTTGATGTGATGCTTTCAACACTACGGAAAATATTTAAAGACGATCCACAAAAGCCACAAAAATTTAAAACTGTTTGGGGTAAAGGCTATTTATTTGTGGCCGATGCGTGGGCTGAATAAAAAATGAAACGCTTGTATATCAGTATGGTAGTTGCCGTGTTGGGGGCATTATTCATTATAAGTTGGGGACTAGATAAACTGGTCGCAAAACAAGGTAATGAACATGAAAATACAGAGTTAGTGGTTTACCAGAAACTCATTGATGGTTTTGAGCAACAGTTATCAAGCATAAAAGCTGATGAATTATTAGAAAAAACCAATCAATTAGCAAAGAACTTTAAAGTCAATGTTTCACTTGAAAGTACCGATAACATTGCTCTGCCACCCTCTTTACTGGCACAACTCTCACAATCAGGTGGTTTATTACTCGCTTCTCAAGATGATGCTTATTTATTAAGAAAGATATCCTTGTATCCACAAACGCTGATACATTTACAATTACCACCGATGGTGCCAGAAAATGAACAAGAAAATCTACTTTTCACCTTGATCCTCTATCTAGGCATTTGTGGTATTTTACTGCTCTGGCTGTTGCCATTAACTCGTCGCCTTTATTTACTGACATTTGCCGCTGCCAAAATTGGCGCTGGCGATCTATCAATACGTGTTCCTTATAACCGTTTATCTTATATAAATACCTTAGAAAGCAGCTTTAATAATATGGCGGCGCGCATAGAGAAATTGGTTGCTGACAATAAAATTCTTGCCCGCAGTATTTCCCATGATATTCGCACACCTATGTCATGCCTGCGATTTGGCGTTGAAGCCGCATTAGACTGTGATGATTTAAACAAAAAAAACAACTATCTTTTGCGTATGGAAAACGAATTGACCCGCATGGAAGATATGACAACTGCTTTTCTTGACTATGCGGGTATGGAACGACAGAGCTTTCATTTAAATACCGAATTAATTGATGTCAATAATCTCATTGAACTGGTGACCAGCGACTGTCAATCATTAGCAGAACAACATAATATTAAATTAACTTGCCAGTCATTAAACATAGAGAAATTCTATTCTTTAGACTTTCATTGGTGTTATCGCGCCGCATTAAACTTAGTGAGTAATGCTATTCAGCATGCCAATTCACAAGTCATATTATCGGTAGAGCTAACCCAGCAAGGGTTTTCCATTGCAGTAGAAGATGACGGTAAAGGTATTCCAAAAGATAAACGAGACGTCATTTTTTCACCTTTTATAAAACTTGATAGTTCACGTTCACGAGAGCAAGGACACTTTGGTTTAGGGCTTGCTATTAGCGCTAAAGTGATGGACTGGCATCAAGGCACCATTAAAGTCATTGCAGGTCTTCATTTATCAGGTGCACGATTTATTTTACTCTTTCCAGCGCAGAGTCAAATTGAAAAATAATAAACATTTACAATAGTTTGCTACCAAGACAACTTGTGATGATAATAAGATGAGTGTGCTATTATCGTTATCATTTACAGAAAGAATGGCCAATTGGTGACTGCTATTTTGCATTAGTACCCTATTAAGTTAGTTGCCACCCCCTACTTACGGTAAATATGAGTAATGCTAAAGCTTTAACTTCCCATATTTATAACTTTCTATTAGTATACCGCCTGATTTCATCTTGATAAAATTAACTAAAGCCTTTTAAAATAAAGGACTATTTTGTTTTTTATTTTTCAAAACTAAACACTAGCAGTAAATAACTATGAGTAAAGTTGTTAATAACACCTCCCTAAAACAAGTGCTAACGAACTATCGATGTTCTGTTGATCAATGTAGCGTATCTCCTTTAGGGAATGGCTTAATTAATAGCACTTACTTAGTGCGGAATATTAACGATAATTTTGTTTTACAACGAATAAACAAAAACGTTTTCAAAAAGCCAGAAGACGTCATTAATAATGCGGAATTGATTAACCAACATTTATTAGCAAAAAAGCAGCAGAATTTATATTCGCTATCGCCAATATGGCAAATACCAACTATCGATAAACAACCTTTTGTTATTGATGAACACAAAGAGTACTGGCGTGCTATTGGCTACATACCGAACTGTTTTACTGTTGAAGAAGTTGAAAACCCCGTACAAGCACGTCAGGTTGGCTCAGCTTTTGCGCAATTTACAGCAGCATTAAGTGATTTTTCTGCAACATCATTAACCGAAACCATTCCTGACTTTCATAATTTATCTAAACGAATGGATGATTTAAAAACGGTAGTCAATACCAATGCTAAGCAGCGTTTATCTTCATGCCAAGCACTCGTTGATTTTTGTTTTGCACAGCAAGTTTTTATTGATGAAGTCGCTAGCCTTACCCAACAACTTCCGCTGCAAGTTACCCATAACGATACTAAAATTAATAATTTATTATTTTGTACTAAATCCAACCAACCACTTGCTGTCATTGATTTAGATACCTGCATGCAAGGATATCTTATGCATGACTTTGGTGACATGGTAAGAACTTGCTGTTCAAATTTACCTGAAGATGGCAAAGATTTAACAAAGATGGCCGTTAGATTTGATATTTACAGCGCGCTAGCGCAAGGCTACATAGAAGCTTTTGGTGACAAAATGTCGGCACTTGAACGACAAAGCTTAACAATTGGCGCACAATTATTACCTTTTATGCTCGGCGTTCGATTCTTAACTGATTATCTAGATGGAGATAATTACTTTCATGTAAAGCATCAAAGTCATAATGTAGAACGTGCTAAAAATCAGCTTAACCTTTATCAGTTGTTACATAAGGATCGTGAAAAACTGAGTAAAATAACCACTGATTGTGCCCTCGCCATAAGTTAACCCCTGCTGTTGCCTTTGGTCAGACTTATAAACGGGGTAAAGTTATATTAAAGGCGACACGACCTGCTAATCAATCAATTCTACCTTCTTTATTGAGTGTTACTTTGCCACTTTTGCGATTAGAGACACAAGTTATAATGAGTGAAGAATCCAATAATGTATCTTATATTCGACGAGTTTGACCTTGTTGTTGTTGTTTGTTTTTTAACCTACACTATTTTCAAAATATAATAATAAGAATAATCATGGCTCGCTATAATAACGTCACCCCAAGGTTTGTTAAATACGCCATGTTAGCAAGCATTGCATTTATATTGATAATTGCCAGTAACTTAGTTAATAACATCACAACATTTACTAAAAGCGATAATGAACAACAATTTGTGGAAGTAAGCACATTGCAAACTGGCATTGGTCAGCAGACTCGATTCTCGCTCTCTGATGGTTCAAGAGTTAAGCTCAACACCAATAGCCTAATCGAAGTCAATTTTTCAAAAAAAATGCGCTTATTAACGCTTATAAAAGGCGAAGCGAGCTTTGATGTTACTAAAGATAAAAGTCGACCCTTTATGGTCATGGTGGGTGAAAGATCATTTACCGCCTTAGGGACCATTTTTAATATAGAAAAAAAATCAAACAAAGATATCGAGCTTGTTGTGACCAAAGGCCGTGTTTTAATTACCGAATCATACCAGCCCATCGATAAATTAGTTAAGCAACAGACAAGGTTAACAACAGAAAACTTGCCTGGGGTAGTGATTGCGTCAGGTGAAATTGCCACCATAGAAAATAGTACCTTCACTGCAAATAAAAGCACGTCTTTTGAACAAATTCAGCGAGTACTCGCCTGGCAACAAGGTATGTTGGTTTTTAATGGTCAACCCTTAGATGAAGCTTTAACTGAAGTTAGTCGCTATACCACCATAAAGTTTGAAATCATTGATAGTAAACTCAACCAAACAAAAGTATCAGGCTACTTTAAAGCTAACGATATCGATGGGCTACTTGAATCTTTAAAAAACAACTTTAATGTTCAATTCGAAAAAGTAAATAATAACATCATTCGCTTAAGCCTAAACACCGAAGAAAATCACTAAAGCGTTTATTGCTAAGCTGGCGCCGAATACCGTTTTTAAAAGTATTATCTCATTTACTAAAAAAGCAAAGTGCTAAGACTTTGCTTTTTTAGGTTTTACGGTTAAGCATATTAAATTATTAATATTAGCTATCAGGGTCAAGACCCTGCTTAATTTTTTCTATTCGCTCTTGGTGCCTATGATGCGCTTTCAATGCATTAACAGAAAAAGCGCCAACAATAGCAATAATGGGTATTAATAATGCGAGTGTTGCCGGATTAAGTAGTGTTTCTAACCATCCCATCAGTAAGTCCTTTAAAATTATTAATTAAGCTTTAACGGTTATTCTTCGAAATAAGTCCCCCAACCATCATAATCAACTTTACAAAGGCTGGCTAACTCAAACATTTTTTTAGTCTCTTCGAAAATAATCTCTTCATCGAGCGGTTGTTCAGTAATAATATCAAAAGCGAAAACTTTATCACCATTTTCTAGCTCGGCTTCTTCAGGGTCTTCTATTTCCAAACCCATTTTAAAAGCGGTAATAGCCGCTTTTTCTAGCAGATCAAAATCTGTACTAGAAAAATGATGCTCAATAGTGTGATGTACCTCTTCGTTGGTACCATCTTCGATAAGGGCATTCACTAAATTATTGGTGTGATCTTGCCATTGTTGCAAATCTTCATCTATCATCATGATCTCTATTTTTAAACTTTATTTTTTAGGATTAGCTCGTTTCCAGACTCTTTACTGAGCTCAGCAATTTTAACAAGCATACTTTTATGGGCGGTGTTAGCGACTTCTCTAATACTTTCTTTAGCTTGGTTATTAAAATATATAGGCTCTAATAGCTCAATAATCAATTTACCGTTGTTCCAACGACCTAATTTTATCTTGCCGTGTAAATTACTAACACAAACAGGAATAATAGGTACATTTGCTTGTTGCGCTGTTCGAAATGCGCCAGTTTTAAAAGGCAGTAAACCTTTACCATTACTTCTAGTTCCTTCTGGAAATAACCACACAGACAACTCTTTTTCAGTAATTTTTTTTGCAGTTAACGCTATGGTATTAATGGCTTTACTTGAATTTGAACGATCAATTAAAATGTTACCCGTTAACCAATACATTTGGCCGAAAAAAGGGATCCACTTTAAACTTTTTTTGCCAACACTAACAGTAGAAGGCTGAACAGCTGCACTAACAGTAAAAATATCGTAGCTATTTTGGTGGTTACATATATAAACTGCTGGTCCAATATCTTTAATACTTTCTGGTATTCTAACCTCAATAGTTAGGCCTAAAAGTGTAGAGACCTTACTCAAATAATGTGAGGTATGATAGACATTATTACGATGAAAGGGTCGTAAAATACTATAAATACAAGCAGCACAACAAATAAAGACTAAAGCTAGTGTCATGACAATAAAGCGAATTATGGCTAACAAATTTACATCCTAATTATTATATATCGGCGCAGTATACCTTATAGATGTTCGACAACAAAATTCCTTTTTATTAACTAAAATGGGGGTAAACAGCTATTATTTATCTAATGGAAATTATCGGGCTATTTGAATTTCTCTATATTTCATATAAAGAACTTTTAAACGCTCATATCAATACTACGTAAAAAAGTCAGTAATATCTCTTTATCACCACTGGCATCTAATTCATCAATAACGATTTGCAAGGCAAGCATATCAATTTCTACCCCAAAAGCATCACGTAACGAAGATGGGCCTAATATAGGCAAAACTAAACAAGGTCCTGGGGCAATGCCCCATAAACCCAGTGTTTGACCAAAGTCTTCATTTTGTTTATCTAGACCGATTTTCGTTACTACATCAAATACACCAAAAACACCAAGAGTGGTATTTACCGCAAAACGACCAAGAGTTTCAACGCCAACACTAGGTTTACTTGTAAAGTGCGTTGATAAAAACAGAAAACGCTCCTACGTTTGTAAAAAAATACTAACCGCTCTTTCAACAAAGTCAGGTGTTATCGCTTTATAACCAGCAACAACAGGTAAAAGTATGTATTCGTCTGCTTTTGCATAAAGTCATACATACGTCGATTGAACCTTTGCCAAGGATCGTCATATCGATTAGTAACCGCTATTTTTTGATGGGCTAAAGACAACTTCACTCGAGGCGCTTCGGTATTACCTTCAATAAAATACAAATAAATAGGGTCATTAAAGCCAACTATTTCACACTCAATATTTTATTAAGCTAAATACTCTCGTTGTTTTTTGTACTGTGTTGAACAAGGTTAATTCTTCGACTAATCAAATATTAAGCGATATAAAGTGGTATTTAAGCTAAATATAACGCCTTTTTTTCAATACTTGCCTATAGTTAACATCTAGTAAAAGTTAATTAAAATAATAAAAACATTAATTTTTTGGAATAGGTTATCTCATGAAAATATTGATAAAATGGATGCTATCACTACTATTTACCTTAAGTGTATTACCTAATGCACAAGCCTACGACGATGAAAAAATAGTACCAAGCGCTATAGAGGGATCCTTAATTAGTGACTGGGCCAATTCGGCGGTAATTTTTGAGGCTTTAGATAAAGGTTATGATTTAGAAGCCATAGGATTCCCTCTGACAAGCAAAGCCACTGCCCCATCTGAGACACGATTAATCAACAAATCTGAAACTCACCAAATAGCGATCGTTTTTGATAATAAAGCTTTTAGTGCCCAAAGTGGTTTTTCACACCAGGGGCTTGATCAAATTAATGAACAGACTTTTTTTATTCAAGGCAGTTACCGAGTACTACAACAAGAAAATTTTGCCTTACTTGTTACTGCAAAAATAGAGTCTTTAAGTGATCACTCAATCTACCAGTTTTACAGTAATGACTTTGTTTCAAGCGAAGTATCTTCCAGAGATATTAACGGCGCAAAATCCTATGCTAGGTTTGGTATTCTAGGTCAATATTCAATAAACAATAACTGGTATGTGAGCGGAGGATTAACATCAACAGCTCATGAAGATTCAACAAACAATTTACCTATTAATAATATTCAAAAAGAACAAGTAGCGATATTTGGCACCACCTATATTTTTTAATCTTTGGTCGCAGTAAGATCAATAGAATTTCGTCACCACAAAAGGGGCGCTAAAACATCAATAGAATGGCAAGGGTCGCTGTGAGATCAATAAAAAAGCGCTACCATAAAATGGTAGCGCTTTTTTTATCATGCTATTTAATGTTATTTTAGCTGACTAGAATAAGCTTTCATCAATATCAAACAAGGTATCACAACCCGCTTTTATCGACGCAGTCAATGACAAACGACGAGGTAACAAACGTGCGAAGTAGTAGCGCGCTGTTTTTATTTTACTTTCATAAAATTCATCACTTGAACTTTCTTTAGCCAAAGCGGATTCAGCCATTTTAGCCCAAACAAATGCCATTGCTGTGTAACCAAATACATGCAGGTAATCGTTAGCCGATGTTCCTAACTCTTCAATATTCCCTTGCGCTGCTTTAAGGATATGCTGAGTTAATTCAGCTAAATCAATATTGGCATCTTTTAAAGGTTGAATAAATTCTTGCATGTTATCGGCAGAAGTTTGTTCAATGTAAGTGTTCACTTCATTGATAAAAGTCTGCATTAACTCGCCCTTACTAGCGGCTACTTTTCTTGCTAATAAGTCCATCGCTTGAATGCCATTAGTGCCTTCGTATATTTGTGCGATACGTACATCACGAACCAGCTGCTCTTGTCCCCATTCACGGATATAACCATGACCGCCTAAGACTTGTTGACCTGCAACGGTATTATCAAGACCTAAATCGGTAAAAAAGGCTTTCGCTAAAGGAGTCATTAAAGCTGATAAACTCTCACCCTTAGTTTTTAATTCGCCTTCACCATAGGTTGCCATATCCAGTGTCATTGAAATGTACGTAGACAATGCGCGTGAACCTTCAGTTAATGCCTTCATGTTAAGTAACATACGACGTACGTCACCATGAACAATGATAGGATCAGCTGCTTTCTCTGGATACTTAGCGCCTGACAATGAACGACCTTGTAAGCGTTCTTTTGCATATTCTAAAGCATTCTGGTAAGAACGTTCTGCCGCACCAATACCTTGAATACCAACACCAATACGTTCAAAATTCATCATAGTGAACATGCAGGCTAAGCCTTTATTCTCTTCGCCAACTAAGTAACCTTTTGAGCTATCAAAATTCATTACACAAGTTGCTGAAGCGTGAATACCCATTTTATGTTCAATGGAACCACAGCTCACATTATTAAAATCACCTAATGACTCATCGTCATTGACTTGATATTTAGGGACTAAAAATAGTGAAATACCACGAGGGCCGGCTGGCGCACCGGGTAATTTCGCCAATACTAAATGGACAATATTTTCAGTGATATCGTGTTCGCCGGCAGTAATAAATATTTTTGTACCACTAATGGCAAAGCTACCATCGTCTTCAGGAACAGCTTTAGTGTAAATCAATCCTAAATCAGTACCAGAATGAGGTTCAGTTAAACACATGGTTGCCATCCAGTCGCCTGCATACAAACGTGTTAAATAGCGCTCTTTCAATTCGTCTGTCGCATGCTTAGCAATCGATAAGCCAGCACCAGCGGTTAGCCCTGGATATAATGAAAAGGCGATATCTGCTGAACAGAGCATTTCTTCGTGTAATGCCGTGATCACTTTAGGCATACCCATACCACCAAAGTCAGGCTCGCCACCTAAGCCTGTCCAACCACCATCAGCGTAAGTTTTAAATGCTTCTTTATAACCTGGAGCGGTTGTTACTTTACCTTCATTGAAACTTACACCAATTTCATCACCTTGGCGTGAAAGCGGGGCAATTTCTTGCTCAGCTATTTTTGCACATTCTTGTAAGATGGCTTGCGCGGTCTCGCGATCGACATGCTCTGATAAGGTAGGCATTGACTGCCACATTGCTTCCATTGAAAAAACATCATATAACAAAAAATTCATATCTTTTAATGGTGCTTGATAATCAGCCACGGTATTCCCCTAATATTTTTAAATGTTACGACAAATAACATTGTAATTTAACTTTTGAAACAATCATTTCAAACATGCGTTTGAATATAGCAAAATCTGCTTAAAAGTAAAGCGTCAACGATAAATATTAAGTCATCTTTTGTTGATTGGTATGAAAAGTAAAAATGCGTTAATGTTAGCATAGGTAATATCTTTGCTAGTGGTTTGATTATTTTCGATGACTTCTCCTATGTTAACTAAATTTTTATGCATAACGCTTTGCTGTTTAATGCCCTCTTTGGCCTTAGCCGAACAACTCGCCTTTTCAAAAGTAGAAAAAGGAGATAATTACCAATTTAATTATCAATGGCTTGATTATCAGGGTGAAACACAAAGCCTACAATTTTTACTGGCTAAAAAAGCAATATTCGATCGTTTTAGAAACTTCAAAGTATTTAAAGCTGATATGGCAAAATATTCAATTAATAATGCCCTACAAAAGAAATTACGTGCAGAGCCTATCCGTGGGGTAATGATTGATTTTAATAAAAATTCCACAAATGATGAAATTGTCATAAAAGGACGAAACAACCAAACAATCAATGCCGCCTACGCTAGAGTTTATGAGTTAAAGCAAGCGTTAAGTGATCAATATTTAGCAGATAATTACTATCATCAATTTATAACTCATGATCAAATTAACGCGGTAAAACCAGACCATGGACGATTTGCAAATATTGCCAGCATTGATTTAAAGCCGGTAAAGCCTATTATTCTTAAAAAGTTTTCAATAAAAAACATTCGAAAAGTTACCGACTATGTTTTAGGATTTATACAAAGTATTCCCTATGCAACTTTAGAATCAAGAGTAACCGCCTCTGGAGCAGGTTTTAATCCACCATTAAAGTTATTATGGGAAAACCAAGGTGATTGCGACAGTAAAGTCACGTTAACAGCGGCAATTTTACGTAGCCTAATGCCACGTATAAAAATGATTCTAGTCTTTATTGATAATCACGCTTTACTCGGTATTCAAATGCCTGTGCAAGCAAATGATCAAACAGTTGTTATTGATGGCATATCGTATGTGCTAGCAGAGCCAACAGGGCCTAGGCTTTTACCTTTAGGGAAAATAGCTCCCGCTTCAGAGTTAGCGGTAGGTAACGGGCATTACACAGCAGAGCGGTTCCATAAAAAGGTAAAGCGAGCATTAAAAACAGACCTTAATAATACGACTGTAGTGGGTAAGGAACCATAACACCGAGCTGTTATTAATGTGAATAACGATGAGTTGTTGCAATTAATTAAGCACGTCTAAAATACTCGAAAGTAGTAATTCAGCACTGATAGGTTTTGCCATATGCTTATTCATACCCGCTGCTAAGCTTCTCTGCTTGTCTTCTTCACGGGCGTGCGCCGTCATCGCGATAATGGGTAAGTTATGAAATTCTTTTTGTTGGCGTATTTGCCTAGTCGCTGTTAAACCATCCATGATCGGCATTTGAATATCCATAAGCACAACATCAATATGGTGCTGCTTATCGGTCAATATTTCCAACGCTTCTTTACCATGACCCGCAATAATGACATTGGCTTGCATCGTTTTTAATAGCTCTTTTGCCACCAACTGATTAACTAAATTATCCTCAACCAATAAAACATTAATACCTTTTAAATTATCAATATCTTGCGACAGGCTTTGCAAAGGAATCGATTCGTCAATAGCTGCTTCAGCCGCAAGCTCTCTAGCTGTTATGACTGAAAATAGCTTACTGATAAAGCTTCGATAAAGTGGTTTTTCTAGCAAGATATAAGAAAGTTTTAATGCCTCAATACGTTCAATGATTTCACTGGAAATACCTTTAGCCATTGGATGACTTATCGCTAATAAAATCTGGTTATCAAGACAGCTTTGATATATTTTTTCTGGATATTTATTAATGCTTTGTTCGTCAATAATCAGCACTACATTTTCATTGTTCTTATATTTGTCGAGTTCCGATAACGCCGTAATATTAACATGGCTTATTTGAGAACCCGCTAGATGACCTATTAACGATTCAGATAATTCTTGAGAATAACTGCATAAGGTCAGTGCTGATTTTTTGCTTAATGCCTTATTTTCAACAACGTTAAAAGGTAAAACAAAAGTAAAGCTAGTGCCTTTACCTAAGTCACTTTTCAAGGAAATGTCACCCGATAAAAGATTGATAATTTGCTGACAAATAGATAATCCTAATCCTGAACCACCATATTCGCGGGTCATCGATTCATCTGCTTGACGAAATGCTTCGAATAAGTGACCTTGTTTTTCTTGAGCTATACCTATACCTGTATCAGCAACGATAAAGCGTACTAAAACCTGTGAGTCATCAAAGATGGTGCCTGCAGCATCATTGCCCGTATTAACTTTTTCAACTGTTAGTGAAATTTCACCTTGGTGGGTGAACTTCATCGCATTATTAAGTAAGTTTGTTAGTACTTGCACCAATCTCATATCATCAGTTAAGACAATATCTGGCACATCAACAGCAATATTTATCTTTAGAGATAATTGTTTTTCACTGATCATACCGATATTAAGTTTAACGGCTTGATCGACTATTTTGTCAATACTGGCGGGCATTTTTATAACAGACATATTGCCAGATTCTATTTTGGCTAAATCAAGCACTTCATCAACCAAATGTAAAAGGGACACAGATGCACCTTCAGCATTTAATATATGTTGCTGCTGTTCATTCGTTAAACGTGTTCTGGCTAATAAAAATAGCATACCTTTAATCGCATTAATTGGCGTGCGTATTTCATGGCTCATATTAGCTAAAAACTGACTTTTTGCTTGGTTAGCATATTCAGCTTGGTTTTTTGCTTGTTCCAAAGCGACATTCGCCGAATACTGCGCGGTAACATCACGTACTAAATTGATAGTGCCAACAATTTCAGCGGTTTGACTATATAACTGGTTACTAAACACCTCATAAGTATTAGCCGGTGTTTCAACAACCTCTGCTAATCCTTGTTCTGTTGACCGTGTTAATGACGCTTCAGACATAGCGACTAATGACTGACCTAACTCGACACTGACTACTTCATTACTACACTTACCAATTAAATCTAGTGAGCCTGCTTGAACAAAGTTTTCAAACGCTTTGTTATACCCCATCATGGTGCCATCTAAGTCGTTAAAAATGATGTAATCAGGAATAGCATCCATCACCGAACGCAGCAAAGCATAGTCACGTTGGTGTTGTTCACTCTTAAGGCGTAACGCTTGGGTTTTTTCGTTAACACGCGTATCAAGAATCACATTTTGATCTTTCATTTGCTGCAATAAAGTACGATTTTGTCCAAAAATATCTTCAACAATTTTAAACCAATATGACCAGTCCGCTGGAGGTTTTACTTTACCTGGATCACCATGCGAGCAATGTTCAATATGATTAATAAATTCTTTAGTGGGCTTCATAAAGGTTTTGCGCGTTACGATATAGATGATACTCATAAAGGCAAATAGCCCGACAAAAAACAAAACCAGCATCAAGATAAATCGATTAAAAATAGAGGCAGTAAATTCTTGATAAGGTTGGTACTTAAGGAGAACCCAACCATTAATAGGTAGTTGATATTTTTGAATGAGCCAAGTGCCCTCTTTGTGACTGTCGGGTAATTGATTAATGCGCTGATAGGAATAACTTGCTAATTGCTTTGGTGCAATATCTTGCCAAGTCAGCTTGGTTGATAAGGCTTGATTATCAGCCGTTTTGTGGATGAGAATATTGTTCTTTTCATCAAGCAATATTAACGCTTGATTAGGTTTACTAATATCAGGCAAACCATCACTCAAACTTGATAAACTAAAGTCCATTAGCACCGCGCCAGCGAGTGATCGATTACGATAGACAGCTGTGCCTAACGAAGCACTCAAGCCTTTACCTGCTGAATCTAAATAAGGTGGTGACCAAAAGAAATTGTCGTCGCCAGGCAATAGCGTTTTAATGCTATTGATATTGTCATTATTTAAGTTATGCTCTGAGAACCGCCAACTATCACGCCCTATCCAAGGATATAGGCTAACAAATTGATTTAAAGAGATGTAATAAAACCAATTAGATTCTTTAATTGAATTTTTGGCAATAATAAATGCTGGCGTTAACGCATTTGCCATTGCCAGCTCTTGCTTTTGTAACTCATCAAAATCAGCAACCTGCCCGATACCCGTTATACTTCCTCGGTAATTTTTTCGATGAGCAAAAGAATCTCGGCTATTTTTCTTTAAATAGAATTCATTACCGTCTTGTTCAAGTGGCGGGGTTGTAGCAAGTAACTCTTCGGGGAAAGAAAGATGATAATTAGCAAATTTTTTAATGCCAGCAATACTTTTTAACCCCAAAATCAAGGTGTTTTCTAACTGCTTAGCACGTGTAGTTAAGGTGCGAAGTTCTCGTGCCTGATATGAATCTAACTCAATAAAATATCGGTAAGACGCTATCGACATAGCAATCAATGTTATTACGATAAATACAGCCAAAACAGAACGATTGTAACGACTAAACACCTGTTCTTTGGAGGACTTATCAAACACTGTTGCAACCTTATATTTATTCAGATAATTTTAATTTATAACAATTAATACATCTTACTTAAAATAGTCTTTGATAACTAGTCGCACGGCTAAGTCGGTCAATTATCAAAACTAAAGGCTCAAAAATGAGCCTTTAAATATTACCTATAAAATCAGCTGACCCTATAAATTTTCCTCGGCGAAAGAGGCTAATCGACTTCTCACCACACCATTTAGATTAATAGTTGAGCTACCTGAAAAGTCTTTAAAACGTTCAACAATATAGGTTAGCCCTGACGTAACCGCCGTTAAATAGTTACTATCAATTTGAGCAAGATTACCTGAACAAACCAGCTTAGTACCCTCACCGCAACGAGTGATAATTGTTTTTAATTGCGATGCCGTTAAGTTTTGACATTCGTCGAGCAAAACCAAAGAGTTTTGAATACTTCTGCCGCGCATAAAATTCACTGACTTAAACTGAATATTGGCTTTTTCCATGATGTAATCAAGGCTACCATTCATATTTTCATCTTGTTTATGCAACACTTCTAATGAATCGGTAATAGCCGCGAGCCAAGGCGCCATTTTTTCTTCTTCTGTTCCGGGTAAAAAGCCAATAGACTCAGCAATTTCTGGAGTACTGCGCGTAACGATGACTTTATCATAGAGTCCACGTTCTATTACTTGTTCAAGCGCTGACGCCAGCGCTAGCAGTGTTTTCCCACAACCTGCTGGCCCAGTAAGAATCACTAAATCTATGCTTGGGTCAAGTAAAGCATCCAATGCCATCCCCTGGTAAATGTTTTTTGGATGGATCCCCCACGCTTGTTTTGCCATTAAACGGTCTCGGCTTAAATCCATTATCGACAATTTTTCGTCATCCCAACCAGTAACTTTGCCGGCAAAGTTCTCACTATCATCAATAAGATATTCATTCATGTAAGTATTAGGAAGGACATCACGCTTAACATAGTGGGTGGTATTTCGGCCTTCAGTTTCACTTTCACACTCATTAACATGTTGCCAAAAGTCACCTTCAAACTTGTGATAGCCTTTCGTTAAAAATTTAATATCATCGATAAGCTGATCTGTACGGTAATCCTCAACATAAGCCAAACCTGCGCCTTTAGCTTTTAAGCGCATATTAATATCTTTAGTGACCAAGACAACTTTATTGGGCGCCTTTTTTTCCTGTAGGTATAAAGCCGCGTTAATAATACGATTGTCATTTTCATTAAAAGATAACCGGCCAGCTTTTTGCTCTAAGGTATAATCATTAAAGATTGATAAACAACCACTGGGATGTTCGTCATCATTTTGAGGTAATTTAACACCCGCAAGTACTTCTTCAGGAGTAGCATCGACAAGCATATCTTCAAGTGCACGTATCGCAACACGGGCATCTCGACTAACATCTTTGTGGCGGTCTTTAATGGAGTCTAATTCTTCAAGCACAGTCATGGGGACGACCACGTCGTGCTCTTTAAAAGAGAGAAAAGCGAAAGGTTCGTGTAATAAAATATTTGTGTCTAATACGTAAAGAATTTTTTCATCATTCATACAAAGATCTCCTATCTAAGTTAACGTGACACAGAAGAATCGTTAAGTAAGCTTAATCACTTAGTCTTCAACTGCGACTAAAAAATCAAAAACAGTAACTATACCTTTACCGATCACCTTATTACGTGAATGATAACTTTACTTTGCCAGCTAAATTTATCACTGGCAAGTGGCATCGAAAGATTATTTGTCCTCAGACAAACTTTATTGCCGCCTTTTGTAAATTCTCGGCATTTTTTGGTGATCCTAACTATGATTAACGTTACTATAGCGCCCTTTTTTAATGCCGTATTGGCGTGTTCTGTTGCACAAGTTTTTAAAAATCGTGCAAGGTTTTAATTTTTGGAGTTTTTATATGGTTTTTTACCCTGGTCAACGATGGATAAGTGACGGAGAGTCGGATCAAGGATTAGGCACGGTACTAACGGTTGAACACCGTTTTGTTTCTATTTTATTTACCGCTACCGGTGAATCGCGCCAATATGCCATAGCAAATGCACCATTAACACGTGTTATTTTCAACCAAGGGGATAGTATTCCTAGCCACGAAGGCTGGATGCTTATCGTTGAAGAGGTTGAAGATATTGACAACTTACTCACTTACCATGGTAAGCGCCAAGATACCGGTGAAGAAACGTCACTAAAAGAAGTGATGATTGACCACTTTATCAAATTTAATAAACCGCACGATCGATTGCTTAATGGTCAAGTTGACCGTCTCGACTGGTTTCGTTTACGCAAAGATAGCTTAAAACACCAGCATACTCAGCAGCAATCGCCATTAATGGGTTTAAGTGGTGGCAGAGTCAGTTTAATTCCCCATCAACTTTATATCGCTGAAGAAGTTGGCTGTAGATTTGCACCTCGCGTGTTACTTGCCGATGAAGTTGGTTTAGGTAAAACCATTGAAGCTGGCCTCATTATTCACCAGCAGCTTGTTACCGGTCGTGCACAACGTATTTTAATTATTGTGCCTGAATCACTTATGCATCAGTGGTTGGTAGAAATGTTACGCCGCTTTAACTTACATTTTAGTATTTTTGATAGTGAACGTTGCCAAGAAATAAAAAACTCAGGTGAACAAGAAAATCCATTTAGTACTGAACAACTCGTTTTGGTTAATTTAGATTTTGTTACCAAAAATCCAGAGTGGTATGAAGAGCTCATTGCTGAGGACTGGGATTTAATGGTAGTTGATGAAGCTCACCACTTAAATTGGCATCAAGACAACCCTAGCATTGAATATTTATGTATTGAGCAACTAGCCCAGACTATCCCTGGGGTTTTGTTATTAACAGCAACACCAGATCAACTTGGTCATGAAAGCCACTTTGCACGTTTACGCTTGCTTGACCCTGACCGTTTCTTTGATTATCAAAAATTTACAGAAGAAGAAAGCCATTATACTGAAGTCGCCAATGCCGCCAATGCTTTGGTTGCTAAAGATGCTTTGTCGCCAGCACAACAAGCAACATTGACTAAGCTATTAAAAGAAACTGATATCAGTCAACATTTAATAAACATCAATATAGCATTGCCCAGCGATAATGAAATACTTGCGCAAGATGCATCACGAGAACAAGTGCTAACACAACTACTCGACCGTCATGGCACTGGCCGTATTCTTTTTAGAAACAGCAGAAATACCATAAAAGGTTTCCCTGAGCGTGAATTGCATTCTACGCCTTTAGCTTTACCAGAGGCTTATCAAGAGCAAATCAATGAGTTTTTATTATCGGACACTAGTGAAAATTTAAAAACCTTGGCTCAAGCTAAACAAGTTTTTACGCCTGAAATTTTGTTTTCGTTAAACAGCCATGAAAATTGGACTGATATCGACCCTCGTGTTGACTACTTAATCGAACTTTTACAAACATTGAAAAAAGAAAAGTTATTGGTCATTTGTGCGCATGCACAAACTGCGATTGACTTAGAAGCGGCGTTACGCGTAAAAGAAGGTATTCGTGCAGCGGTCTTTCATGAAGGTTTGAGTATATTCGAACGCGACAAAGCCGCTGCTTATTTTGCCCAAGACGAAGACAGTGCACAATGTTTACTCTGTTCTGAAATAGGCAGTGAAGGTCGAAACTTCCAATTCGCCCATCACCTAGTGTTATTTGACTTACCGAGCAACCCTGATCTTTTAGAACAGCGTATTGGTCGTTTAGACCGTATTGGACAAACACAAACCATTCGTTTGCATGTCCCCTATTTTACTGACTCTGCACAAGGATTACTTTTTGACTGGTATCAAAATGGTTTAAACGCTTTTGAACATACTTGTATCACTGGCCGAGCAATTTTTGATAAGTTTGGTGACAAACTGTTTGATTTAGCCTTAACGGCGCAGTGGCAGTCGACCGCCGCAGAAAAGTTAATCAATGAAAGCCATGATGAGCACTTAACCCTTAAAGCAGAATTAGAGTCAGGACGGGATAAGTTACTAGAATTACGTTCTTCTGGTCAAGGCCGCTCTCACCAACTAGTTAAAGAAATTTCAGCACTGGACCAACAAATTGAATTACCACAATTTATGTTTCAAGTACTTGATGTTTTTGGTATCACTCAAGATGACAAGTCAGATAATGCCATCGCTTTACAGCCTAGTGAGCACATGCTTTGTGGTAATTTCCCTTGCCTGCCTGATGATGGTACAACCATTACTTTTAACCGAGATACTGCGCTAGCTTGTGAAGATTATCACTTATTAACTTGGGACCACCCTATGGTGCGCGGAGCAATGGATTTAGTGCTCAGTGATCAAACGGGTAACTCGAGCATAGGTTTATTGAAAAACCCAGCATTGCCGGCAGGAACATTTTTTATTGAATGTATTTTTACTATCGAAGCAACTGCTCCCAATCACTTACAGCTGGGTCGTTATTTACCGACGACACCCATACGTGTTTTGGTTGATAAGAATGGCACTGACTTGGCAGATAAAGTGGGTGAAAATGTTCTAGATCAACAGCTTGCACCCGTTAAAAAACAAGTAGCGCTACAATTGGTTAAAGCCTTGAAAGATCAAGTAACACCTTTAGTAGCAAAAGCTGAAGCACATGCTAAGCCACAGGTTTTGAGCATTCAAGAAAAAGCCCTAGCCAATATGCATAAAACGCTAGATGCAGAATTTCAACGCTTAACAGCACTAAAAACTATCAACCCAAGTGTTCGCCAGCAAGAGCTCGACTTTATCAAAGTACAGCAAAGTGAATTAAGCCACTACATAGGTAAAGCACAGTTGAAATTTGAAGCGATACGTTTAATAGTGGTGAGTAACTAACGATGTCAAGCCAACACGAAATTCCAAACGATCAGCAGGCACAACAAAAAGTTGTGCCTATGGCGCCAAACCCAGAGTTTGTTTATTGCCCGCCTATGTCGCCTTACCTTGATATAATTTATCGCGATAATGATATTGTGGTGCTCAACAAGCAAAGTGGTTTATTAACCGTGTCAGGTCGCTTACCCGCTCATAAAGATTGTTTACAAAGTCGAGTGAATAAAGTGCTGCCAACCGCAACGGTAGTTCATCGATTAGATATGGCAACATCTGGTATATTGATCATGGCGTTACATAAACCTGCACATGTCGCAATTAGTCGAATGTTTCAGCAACGCGAAACGAAAAAAAGCTATATTGCCCGTGTCTATGGTCATATGAAAGATGATAATGGTTCGGTCGATCAACCGCTTATTTGTGACTGGCCAAATCGTCCACGACAAATGGTTGACCATGAACGTGGTAAACAGTCGTTGACCCATTACCGAGTATTATCACGCGATACTGATGCTAACTCGGTGCCAAGTACCTTAGTTGAATTAACCCCGATAACAGGGCGTTCTCATCAACTACGTGTCCATATGTTATTTTTAGGCCACCCTATTTTGGGTGACAGATTATACTCACATGAGTCAGCGGTTACGGCAAGTGCACGGTTATTATTGCATGCGCAAATGTTAGAGCTCGCACATCCATGTATAGAAAAGACACTCACTTTCAAAGTTCCTTGCCCGTTTCTTTGATAAGCATTTTTTCTGGTTAAGAAAATAAAGTATTTGCCGATAATTGATCATACGTCCATTAAACAATTTTCGGTAAGTACTCACCGCCTATAATTTTAAGGAACATATGTCTTTACGTGTTTTAGCTTCATTAATCATTTTCTGTCTATTTAGCCTTGTTACTATTAACAGTTATGCATTGTTATACCAAGAAGAAAATAAAACCGAAAAGCCAAAAGTTCCAGAGCAGCAAGAGGCGACAAAAACAGCGGATGAATCCGGTGATGCCAGTAAAGTAGCTCCTAAAAAACGTCCAGAAATTTTCGCCCCTATTAATTCGCTACTGCAACAAGAACAAGATCTGACTCATTACCTAACGGCTGAAAAAATAACGCCTATGTTAGCTGGCGCTCAAGACTTTATTACCATTATCAATGAAAATACCGCCAGTAATCAAAAAGGGGTAATGATACTGCTCCCTGACTGGGGAATGAGTGCAAAAAGTAGCAACGCTTTAAATTATCTACAAAAAGTACTGCCTAGCCAAGGTTGGACAACCATAGCTATTCAGCCACCAAGTATCCCTTTAGGTTACCCTTCTCGCGCATTAAAGCGATCGATTCAACTCGAAGACGATGATAAAACCTTACTGGCACACAAAGAACATTTGACCGAACTAATGACGGCGGTGATGGAAAAAGCTAAAGATTATCCTGGTATATTTGTCGTGGTATCAAAAGGCAGTCATGCCATATTACTGGCCAATTTATACAGTACCGGTAAACTACAATCGCCAAGTGCTATGGTCATGCTTAGTGGTTATATGAATACTACAGAGCAAAGCCTCTCATTTGCTAAAGTACTGGCGACCAGTGAGTTTCCGCTCTTAGATATCTATCTGTCAAGAGAGCAGCAATTAGCGACCTCTGCCGCTAAAATTCGTAAAGCACAAGCAGTTAAAGAAATGAAAGTCTATTATCGACAAACTGAACTGCACAATAATCAAATTGGCTATTACCCTGAAAAAGCGTTGTTAAGGTCAATAAATGGCTGGCTTAAATCTATTGGTTGGTAACATCTGCTATAAACTCAAACGCTGATCTCAATAAGTTACTACCCCGTTAGCTACAATCAACAAAAAGCCCCCGCTGAAGTTATCCTCAGCGGGGGCTTTTTAATCGTTAATACAAGTTAATTCATTAGCTAACCATTATCAGCAGAGCGATTAGCACTTATAGCTTAAACTCTTGCACTGACTGTTGTAATTCTTCAGCTAACTTAGCGACTTCATTACTTGATTGTGCCGTTTGCTGTGCACCTGCCGTTGTTTGTTCAGCAATGGCAACAATAGATTCTAAATTAACGCTAATCTCATGAGCGACGACACTTTGTTCTTCAGCAGCCGCGGCAATTTGAGTACTTTTATCAAATGCCTCGTGAACCGAATGAGTAATAGTTTGCAGCGCTTTCTCAGCTTCTTCGCTCTGCTCTACACAATTTGCGGCTTGCTTCTTACCCGTATCCATAACGCCAACAGCTCGTTGAGCACCGGTTTGCAGTACCTCAATCATGTTTTGTATTTCTTGTGTAGACACTTGCGTTCTACTAGCTAGCGTTCTTACTTCATCAGCAACTACGGCAAAACCACGACCTTGCTCTCCGGCACGAGCGGCTTCAATAGCTGCGTTTAATGCCAGTAAGTTAGTTTGCTCAGCTATGCCGCGAATGACATCAAGAATACCACCGATAGAAGCACTGTCTTGCTGTAGTTTATTGATAACTTGTGCTGCTTCTTCAACTTCGTCAGCAAGTAAGCCGATAGTTTGGCGATTACGTTCAGAAATAATTTTTATACGCTTGGCTTCGTCATCAGCTTGCTTTATTTCACCTAGTGTATCATTAGCACTAGATAGTACACTTTGAGAAGTACTGCTCATTTGCGTAGTCGCAGAAGCGGCTTGTTCAACTTGTGAACGTTGCTCTGCAATAGCAATGGTACCTTGTGCGGTTACCGCTGAAGTTTCTTCTGCGGCAGTTGCTAGTTGTGTAGAGCGACTAACAATACCTTGAATAAGCGTACGCAAACTATCAATTAATAAATTACAGTTACGTGATAATTCAGCAAATTCATCTTTACCCGTTTCATCTAACTTATGAGATAAATCACCAGAAGCAACGATGTTAAGCATTTTATTAACCAAAGACAGTGGTCGGGTAATACTAAGCAGTGTAAACCAAGCAATACCAATTGCGGCAACAATTGAAAAAATCATAATACCTATAGTTTGTGAGTTACCATCGGCCACTTTTTCTTGAACAAGTTTACCCGCCGTCATCGCAGTTTGATTCGCTAAATCGACTTGTTTTTCTAAAATGGCATTGGCTTTTTTGATGTCACGTTCTGCAGCATCTAAGTTTTCTGTTGCGACTTTAAGGGCAATCAGTTGTTTATCTTTGTGAGAAAAAATATCATTGTTAGAGTTAATTAATTCAGTTAATTCACTCAAAGCAACAGACAAATCATCAGCTACATCTTCGGCGCCTTGATTAGATAGCTCGGATATAATATCGGTAAATGATTTATTTACATCAACAAAGCTATTGGATATTTGGTTACCGACTAAATCTGTTGACGACCTGTCGATTAAACCTCGATATTCAAGTGCTGAGCTTACTAGCCCATTAAGTAAGGTTTCAATACTTTCACCTAAACTAACAGCTCGCTGAAGCTTAGTGTCAGCTAAGTCGTGGTCGGCAAGGTCTAGTAACATCGTAGCTGCATCATCAGCTTTTTCTTCAAGGTTAGCTATTTTTTCTCTTAAAATAAGCGCTTGATTAATACTGGCTTGCCTATTACTAAAAACCAATCCTATTTCTTTTTCGAGATCTGCATAAACTGAATCGACTTGACCTAGATTAGTTAATAAAGAATTTTCATTTCGCACCACTTGCTTTAATTTCTTCAGCTCAGTAGTAAAGTCATCTTTATCTTGATTATATGCCGTAAGATTATTATTAAGTGGCGTTAATTCGGTTTGATAATATGCACGTAAAGTAAGGTTACCTATTTGGGTTAAGGTGTTAGCAAGCTTGTTACTCCCTTTTAATGTAGGGATCGCCAACTCACTTTGTTGTACAGTAGAGCCTTTAATTATGTTCAAATTCCATAGAGATATAGCACTAGTTATTACTAGTAAGACTGCAATAATGGCAAAACCACCCATTATTTTCATTGCTACCGTTAAATTCATAAATGTCACCGTGTAAATAGATAGTATTGAGTACGAGTGTAAACTAAATTAATTGCTACTTCCTTGAATGCAGGCCTATATTTTCAAAGCCAATAATCATAGCTTATTTGTCATTATTGTCGATTAGATTATCGGTTAATATTGTTAAAAACTTAACCGTTAATTTTATTATAACAAGCTTAAGCTATTTTTCACCTTTAGTTATTGCTTTATCATAAGTTTTTTTATTTTTGTTTTGCACTGTGGCAAGGCTCAGTAAACAACTGCTTGTCAGACCATCGTAATAACGTTAGATGTCCGCCCCAGACGCACCCTGTATCTAATGCATAAATATTGTCAACAGGACAGTGCCCCATTAATGAAGCCCAATGACCAAATATCCAACTATAATTTGTTTGTTTTTGTGTAAACTCAAACCAAGGTTTTATATGGGCAGGTGCTTGCTCAACTGCAAGCTTACATGAAAACTCTAAGCCATAATCGAGTTGGCAATAACGCATTCTGGTCAGTGAGTTAACGGTCACTCGAAATTTTTCATCAGCAGATTTTGCCAAAGACCATAGATTAGGTTCTTCACCATACATTATGGCTAACCAATCATTTCTTAGCGCTGATGCTAGCTTGATATTAACATCGTTTGCTTGTTCCATAGCTTCTGCAGGTGTCCAAAAGGGTGGCAAACCTGCATGACTCATATAAACATTTTCATTGGGTAACTTTTGGATAAGCGGTTGACTAGCAAGCCAACCCATTAACTCATCAACGTCTGCAGCAGCTAATAATTCATCGAAACAATCGCTAGCTTTTGCTTTTTTCAAGCCACCATAAATAGCTAATAAGTGCAGGTCATGATTACCTAAAACCACTCGAGCACTATTACCCAGTGCTTTTATATATCTCAGCGTTTTTAAGGAGTCTGGACCTCTAGCAACCAGATCACCCGCTAGCCAAAGCTGGTCAGTTTCAGGCGAAAAGGCAACTTGGTCTAGTAAGGCGCGTAGTTCGTGGTAACAGCCTTGAATATCTCCGACAAAATAGATAGCCATAAACGAAGCGTCGCAGTTAGTTAAGAATGTGTGGCTGAGCTAAACCAAAAACAGGTATCTCAACTTGTTGCAAGTCATTATCATCACTTAGCATTTGGTAATGGCCCTGCATAGTACCGACTGGGGTTTTTAAGATACAACCGCTGGTATAAGTGTACGTGTTGTCTGGCGCTATGATAGGCTGCTTACCGATAACACCTTCACCGGCAACGGTAGAGGTCTTATTGTCGCCATCGGTAATCAACCAATAACGAGACAATAATTTAACCGGTTTATTACTATTATTGGCAATACTAATCGTATAACTAAATACATAGTTCTTTTCGTTTTCAATCAATTGTGAGGCAATATACTCAGTTTTAACACTGACCGAAATATCATATCCCATAGAAATCGATTCGACTGTAGTTAATGTTGAATCGTCCTTCATAACTCAACCGGGTTATCAGTTAAGAAATTTGCCAGTTTGATATAATCTGTGATCGGTAAGTTCTCTGCACGAAGTCTTGCATCGATACCTAAAGCCGCTAATTGTTCAACCGTAAACAATTTTTTAAAACTATTGCGTATCGTTTTTCTACGTTGGTTAAATGCCGCCAAACAAACTTGGTTAAGCGATTTAATATCTTTTACTGGATTTTTAATCTCACCATGAGGGATTAATCTCACGATAGCAGAATCAACCTTAGGCGCTGGCTTAAAAGCTTCTGGGCCTATTTGCATAACAGGGATAACCTGACACTGATATTGCGTCATGATTGAAAGCCTACCGTAGGCTTTACAATTTTCACTAGCAGCCATGCGTTGAACAACTTCTTTTTGCAGCATAAAGTGCATATCTTTCACGCTATCTTTAAACGTTAAAAGATGAAAAATAAGTGGCGTAGAAATGTTGTAAGGTAAGTTGCCAAAAATTCTTAAAGGTCGTTCTGCGGTCGCTATTTCACTAAAATCAAATTTAAGGGCATCCGCTTCATAAATAGTAATTTTATCAGCAATAAAAGGATGATGGCGTAAACGATGGGCAAGATCTCTATCAAGTTCGACAACAGAAATGGCACCCGCTCGGTCAATAACCGGTTCGGTTAATGCGCCTAATCCAGGACCAATCTCGATAAGATTTTCTCCCGGCTCAGGGTCGATAGCATCAACAATTTTACTGATCACACCTTCGTCATGTAAAAAGTTTTGTCCAAAGCGTTTTTTGGCCTGGTGGCCTAGATGAGTTTTATTATTCATGATTGATTATTTGCTAATTTAATGGCTGTGGTGATTGCTTCAATAAAGCTTCCTGGGTCAGCTAAGTTGGTACCCGCTAATTCAAGTGCGGTACCGTGATCTACCGAGGTTCGAACAAAAGGTAAGCCTAAGGTAATATTAACCGAAGCGCCAAAGCCTTTATATTTCAAGACTGGCAAGCCTTGATCGTGATACATAGTTAAAATGGCATCAGCATCACTTAAGTACTTCTCCTGGAAGATAGTATCAGCAGGTAATGGCCCAATAAGCTTGATGCCTTCATCTCTGAGTACATTTAAGGCTGGGATCATCACATCGATTTCTTCTCGACCTAGATGCCCATCTTCTCCCGCATGAGGGTTTATGCCACATACGTAGATTTTAGGCTCTTTAATACCAAATTTATTAATAAGATCGGTATTTAAAATACGAGTGACTTTTTGTAAACGTTCTGCGGTGATCGCTTTAGAAACATAAGCTAAAGGAATATGCGTTGTCACTAATGCAACTCTTAAGCCTTCTGTCGCCAACATCATCACGACATCGGCACAGTTAGCTTGGCTAGCAAAATATTCTGTATGACCACTGAAAGCGATACCCGCTTTATTAATTAACCCTTTATGCACGGGGCCAGTGACAATAGCATCGATTTCACCAGAGATATTTTTTTCACTGGCAATTCTTAATGTTTCAATGACATAACTACCATTTTCAGCATTAAGCTCACCAGGAATACAAGCCTCAGCCATATCGACAGACAATATCGTTAGTGTCCCGGCTTTTTGAGGTTTAGCGGCTTTCGAAACATCATAATCAATAAATGTGAGTGGTAAACCTAAAACTTCAGCGCGCTCTTGCATTAACTTTTTACAAGCAATTACCACAAGCTCAACGGGCCAATCTTGCTGAGCAATGAAAATGGTTAAGTCTGGGCCAATTCCTGCAGGTTCGCCTGGCGTGATAGCTATACGCTTTGTCATTATTTTGTATCTCGACTAAAAATCTCTACATAGGCTTCATCACGAAGCTCTTTAATCCAACGCGCACTTTCTAAACCAAACTTTCTATTGAATAAAATGCGACGAGCTTTACTTTCATTCATTTGTTCTGTCGCATCAAGTGTTCTTCGCCCCGTTAATTGCGCTAAATGCCAACCAAATGAAGTTCTAAAAGGCTTATGCATTTCATCAACTTTTAATCGCGCTAAGGCCGCCTTAAAAGTAGGATCGTAAACATCAGGGTCTGACCAACCTAGATCACCACCTCGCACTGAAGTAGGTCCGTCTGAATACTCTTTAGCTAAGTCGCCAAAATCAGCTTCACCTGCGTTAACTCTGTCCATAAGGCCTAGCAGAATACTTTCAGCTTTGGCTTCACTCAAGATAACAGAAGGTTCAATCAATATGTGCCGTGCTTTCACTTCTTCTACTTCAACGATTTGCAAACCACGAATATCTATAATTTTTACAATACTAAAACCTAAACCGGTACGGATAGGTCCTAAAATTGATTCTTTTTTCTCACCATCAACAATTGATGAGAATAATGTCGGTAATTCATTGATATTTTTCCAACCTAAATCACCACCTTCTAAGGCATTTGAACCGCCTGAAGAAGCAATAGCAATTTTTGCAAAGTCACTGCCGTTATTAAGCAATTCAATTACTTTTTCAGCGCGAACTTTAGCGGCATTCATATCATCTTGTGTTGGATTCGCTGGGAACTCAATTAGTATGTGTCCCAGACGATATTCAACATCAGTATTAATTTTTTCTTCCATAGAAGAAATCAAATTAGCCACGTCTTGTGGTGAAACATAAATACGGCGACTAACACTATTGCGGCGTACCTCGCCAGAAATAAGTTCAGTTCTGACTAGTTCACGATACTTATCGTAATCTGTGCCATCTTTAACAAGATTCTGACGAAACTGGTCTAACGTTAATTTTTCTTCTTTCGCCATATTAGTTAGCGTTTCATCAAGTTGTGCATCACTCACTTGCACACCCATACGTTCGCCTAATTGAGTGATCAACGCATCGTTGATCAACTTTTCAGTGACCTGCGTTCTTAACGCTTTATCTGATGGTAAACTTTGATCATTTTTTAGTGCTTGTTTTTTTATGGTTGCGATTAGGTCTTTTATTTCAGATTCCAAAACAACACCACCATTTACAATGGCTGATACTCGATCAAGTTCAACTTGTTGTGCTTGTACTGGAAAAAAAGATGTTACCGTCAAAGCGCTTGTTAAAAGTAAAAATTTCAATGATTTTTTCATGTATCGTCTATTTCTTATATTTAATTATTGAGAAAGTAAGGGCGTTTGTAGCCAAATATACTTGAGTTGAACATATCTGTAATGTCTTTTGTTCTCATGCTAAATCTTAGCATAAAACCATTGTTGAATTCATCGCGATTTTTATTATTACTCGATGGTTCATCAAAGTTTGCTGTAATATAACGATGATAAGCAAAACTCAGTGACCAACAGCAACTTTGGTACTGTAAACCCGCATAAGTTTCTATGCTTCGATTTTGCTGTAAATCTTGAGTTACTCGGCTAATAACTTGCCAATTTTTATTTATGCTGACATTCCCCGCTAAAGATAGTTGCTCTAATGTTATACCTGAGACATCACGAGTGTATCGATGGTTCAATTGTATTGTTTGATTTTCACCAAAAAGATAATCAATACTGGTTTGACTCTTGTTGGTAACATCATCTTCTGTATTATATTGAATGTCGCTACTGAACTGCCAACTACTATTTATACGAGCGTAGACTTCTGCCGCTAATGCCGAAGCATCGGCTACAATTCCTTGGTTTTCTTCAAAGGTAAAATTACTGTCATTAAGATAAACAATTCGTCCTAAGCTGACCCTAAGTTGTTCTTGATTGGCACTGTCGAGTAAACGACTCGTTATTCCCCAAGAATATTGATTAGCTTGAGCTATCCTATCTAAACCACTAAAACGTTTATCACGAAATAGACCGTTATAGTCATCTTGTAGTGTGGTTGTATCATATAGCCCTATATTACTTTGATCTTTTTCAGGAATATAAAGATATTGCAGTTGCGGCTCTAAGGTTTGTGTAAAACTATTTCCCCAAAAATGACTTTGCCTATCAAAATTAACCCCACCATGAAAACGGACTTTAGGTAATGTTCTGCTTACACTTTCTTCAAGCTCACTTTCCAAAGGAATATTGTCTTGTTGGTAATGGGTTTGTAGTATTTTAAATTCTGAATTCAAAAACCAAGCTGGCGTAACCAAAGGAAAGGTTAAACCCGCTTCAACATGATAGCGCTGTGCGGTTACTTGAGTTTTATCGGCATTGTCAAAATTGGTGACTTCAGAATAGACATCGAATAACCCGTCTAAAACATCAATTTTTTGATGGCTGGCAAGTTCGAGTTGAGCAAGCGCTTTATAGTTTGTTTTATTATCGCCGAGTACTTCAAAGTCTTGTAATTTTACCTTGGCTTGCCAACTATCCGCAAAATAAGCTAATTCACCTGTTTGATATAAGTAAGCATCATTATCATTGTAGTGCTTACTACCAATATCAACTAAATAGTTATCATCACTAATTGTTGTGTAGTCAACGAAAGCGCGAAAGCGCTCTGAAAAGGTGCCAACATGTTGCATACGCACTAAATATCGTGCATCGGTGCTATCTTCTTGTTCATTGTCTTGATCTAGATATTCGAGATCAAATTGTCCTTGTTGTTCATCATGCAAATAACGAAATTCTGTCATTAATTGACTGCCACGCTTTAACATGTATTTTGGGGTAATCGTCGCATCAATATTAGGGGCAATATTCCAGTAATAAGGAATTGACGTGGTAAAACCTGATTTACCTGAATTACCAATTTCAGGATATAAAAAACCAGATTGTCTATCATCACCAATAGGAATCGTAAAATAAGGTAGGTACAAGACCGGCACATTAAAAACTGAAAACCTTGCATTATAAGCTTCTAAATAACGTTCATCTTTAGAAATATTAATTTCGCTGGCATTCATTTGCCAATCAGGTGAAGCGCCATAACAAGTAGTAAAAGAAGAGTCAATTAATGACAAGGTTCCTTCTCTAGACACAGAAATAATACCAGCACCACCGTGTCCTGCTATTCCCGCGAGTTGATACTGAGTATTTTTCAAGGTAGTCGCGCCAAGCGATTCACTTATGTTCAATTGGTCGGCAAAAATATCAATGCCTTTATTTTGAAAGTGAATATCGCCCGTGGCCTTAACCGATGAACTTTCTCTATTAAGCTCAATCTCATTAGCAAGAATTGTCTGCTGACTGTTAATCAACATTACATTGCCGGTAAATTTAGCGACTTTATTTTTATTAATACCCGATTTATCAGCTAAAATAGTGATCGCTTTACTCTTTTCAGTAGATTGAGTAGCGGTTAACTGTGGGTAAGTCGGTATAGGGCATTGAGCCATACCATCGAGAATATCGGTAACTTGTTGAGCAACACTATATTTAGCCATTGATAAACAAGTAATTATTAAAATTAAATAGCGCGGAAATGACATTAAAAGTCCGATAGATGAATGATTAAAGCAACAAAGATGAAAGCGAGCCACATTTTATACTCAAACACTTAGATAATATAGCAATTTTCTTTAGGGTGCTAATTCGGTATATTGGTAATATGGGTTGGCATTACTCATTTATGCCCTCACCTAAGATAACTATTAGCACCATTTACTTGAGGAATAGAAAACTTGCCAAGCTCTCGAATTCAAGCGTTACACCTATGGTTGGATAAACAATTTTCAGGCGAACATATTCAATTGACCCCCTTAACTGGCGATGCTGGCTTTCGCTGCTATTATCGTTTTTCGATAAAGGGTCGTTCATTTATCGCCGTTGATGCCCCTAAAGATAAATCTAATAACGCGGCTTTTGTTTTTATGCAAAAGAGTCTTAAGGATAATAATGTCTTAGTGCCTGAAATTATTGCGGCTGATTTATCACTAGGTTTTCTTTGCTTAGCTGATTTTGGTGAAACGCTATTAGCTGATATTTTATCGACTGAAAATATCATTATCACCTATCAAAAAGCTATCGATATTTTACCAAAAATTCAGTCTGCATTGCCCAAGAATACTCAAGAATTACCGCATTATGATCAAGCATTTGTTGAGCTTGAACTGAATATTTTCTCACAATGGTTATTAACTGAGCACCTATCAATTATATTAACTGCTGAAGAGCAACAGCAGTTAACAGATTGCTTTTCAATATTAACAGAAAATATGCTGAGCCAACCGCAAGTCTTAGTGCACCGAGATTACCATAGTAGAAATATTATGGTCCTCGAGGATAATAATTTCGGCATTATTGACTTTCAAGACGCGGTCATTGGTCCTATCACTTACGATATCGTCTCGTTACTCCGTGACTGCTACCTGAAATGGCCGAACGAGTCTGTTTCATTGTTACTAAACCGCTATATAGATATGATGACAGAGCACTATTCATTAAACGATATCACTCGCCAGCAATGGCAGCGCTGGTTTGATTTAACTGGCTTACAACGCCACATTAAAGCGAGTGGTATATTTGCCCGTTTACATCATCGCGATAATAAAAGCGGCTACTTAAAAGATATTCCGCTAACACTTAGCTACCTTGTTGAGATCAGTAAGCAATACCCTGAATTAGCCTCTTTACATCAGCTTTTATTAGTGAAAGTACTGCCTGCGATGCAAAATATTAAAGCAGGTACATTAACATGAAAGCGATGATTTTAGCCGCTGGTCGTGGTGAACGTATGCGCCCATTAACGGATCATTGCCCAAAACCTTTACTCAGAGTAGCTGGGATCCCGCTAATCGAATACCATATTAATAAACTCGCCCAGTGTGGCATCACAGATATTGTTATTAACTATGCCTGGTTAGGAAAGATGATCGTTGACTATTTAGGTGATGGTAAAAAATTCGGGGTTAATATAAGCTACAGTCCAGAAAATAGTGGTGCACTTGAAACGGCTGGCGGTATTATTCAAGCGCTACCTTTATTAAGCAATAATAACGATAATGAAGCCTTTATGCTGATAAACGGCGATATATTTACTGATGTTAACTTTGCTAACTTACCGACATTAGCCAAAGACCGGTTAGCGCATATCTGCTTAGTTAACAATCCTGATCATAATATAAAAGGTGATTTTATTTTTGATAACAATCAACTCACCAATATTGTAAATCAGTCAGAATCAACACAGAAAAATACTTACACCTTTAGTGGTATTAGTTTATTTCGCGCTGATTTTTTTAAAGATAAAAATGCCATGCCAGCATTAAAGCTTGGTCCAATGCTCAAAAGTGCGGTTAGCGACGGTACGGTTTCAGCCAGCATACTCGATTGTGCATGGACCGATGTTGGTACGCCAGAACGTTTAGCGTATCTAAATAGATAAGTTAATCAATTAATAACACAAACAGGTAATATTGATAATGAGAATATGGGGAAAACTTTTAGGCTTTATATTTGGTTTTATGCTGAGTAAAAACCTACTAGGTGCATTAATAGGCATGTTTATTGGTCATAACTTTGATAAAGGCAGAGGCCTTAATTTCAATAATCTTTCAGGCTCGAAAAGCTCAGAAAGTGAACGCCAGAGCGCATTCTTTTACACTTCTTTTTCAGTGATGGGCTACATGGCAAAAGCGAATGGCTTAGTGTCAAAGCATGAAATTGAATTCGCCAATGCTTATATGGACAAATTATCGTTGCAGGGAGAGTCAAGACAACAAGCGCAAGATGCCTTTAGAGAAGGTAAAATGGCGGGTTTTCCACTGAACGATAACCTTGCAAAATTTAAACAAGTTTGCGGAAATCGTCATGATTTATTATTACTCTTTTTAGAGATTCAAATTCAAGTCGCTTTTGCTGATGGTCACCTAGACAGTGATGAACGCCAAGCCTTACACACCATAGCGCAGCAATTAGGCTTTTCAAGTAAAGAGCTTGATAGACTCTTAGAAATGATTATCGCTGGTGCACAATTTCATCAAGGTCAATCAGGTAAAAGCTCTCAATCTCAATTAGAGAATGCCTACAAAGTGTTAGGTGTTGCAGCAGACACACCTGAAAAGGATATTAAGAAAGCTTATCGAAAGTTAATGTCGCAACATCATCCTGATAAGTTGGTTGCTAAAGGTTTACCACCAGAAATGATGGAAATTGCCAAACAAAAAGCACAAGATATTCAAGGGGCATACGAATTAATCACTAAAAACAAATAACCGCTAATGCCTGTTATTACCAGCAGATATTAGTGCCTAGCTTGCTAGCCGCTCAATGAAAAACGCATACTAGCGTATGCGTTTTTTTCTTTAAGGTGTTTATTTTCGTTGATAAACACAAAAATCCACATCAAAACTATTTTTGTCATCGGCACTGAGTTTAACGCTACTGGTTAGTTGCCAATCTTCCACCGTATTATATTCAGGAAACTGAGTATCGCCATCGATATCGGCTTTAATATGAGTAATATAAAGACGGTTAGCGAGGGGTAAACAATGGCTGTAAATAGCACCACCACCAATGACCATCACTTCGTCTACTTCACCCGCTAGCAGTAAAGCTTGCTCGACTGACGTAGCACTGTCTACACCATCAGCGCGGTAGTTTTGGTCACGTGAAATAACAATATTTTGCCTACCTGGTAAAGGACGACCAATAGATTCAAAGGTCTTTCGCCCCATAATAATCGGCTTACCTAACGTCGTTTTTTTAAAATAGGCTAAATCAGCCGGTAAGTGCCACGGCATATTATTATCTTTGCCAATAATACGGTTATCAGCATGGGCGACAATCATCGAAAGTAGGGTCATTAACATGGTCTCTCTAAAGGGAATAATTCACTATGTGCTTAATGAAATAACTCATTATTGTTTCACGGGCTTATTTAACATCACTCGTCAGGGGATGATAGCGATTTACCCCCTAAAAAAAAAGCTCAAGTAAATTATACTTGGGCTTTTTTATAACAACTAACTAAATGAACAGTGAATAATTACTTACGATATTCAACTTCTACATCGTATTCATCTTCATCCCAGTCTTCGTCACCTAATTCGTCTTCAACGCCGGATACCGCTTCTTCGTGGTAAGTATCCCACTTGAACTCAACCGTTTTATCTTCAGGTGTTTCTTCGATTTCTGGAGGAAGCCCTTCGATAAAAGTCATCACGCCTTGCGTTAGGTCAGCGGTACCAAATTTATTGATAGCAGAGACACTTCGTACTTCGCCAGTCCAATTTAAGCCAGCAACAATACTATCTGTTAGCGCTTTCGCTTCATCTTCTAACATTAAATCAAGCTTGTTAAACACTAACCAGCGCGGTTTAGCAAAAAGTTTTGCTGAATGACGCTCTAATTCACTGATAATAGTTTTAGCGTTTTCAAGCGGATCAGAACCATCGGCAGGCATTACATCAACAAGATGTAATAAAATTCGACAACGCTCTAGATGCTTAAGAAACTGTGTACCTAAGCCTGCGCCTTCTGCTGCGCCTTCAATCAAACCAGGAATATCAGCAATAACAAAACTACGTTGCGTATCTAGGCGAACTACACCTAAGTTAGGCGCCAACGTAGTAAATGGATAATCTGCTACTTTAGGTCGAGCCGCTGAAACACTGCGTATCAAAGTAGACTTACCTGCATTAGGTAAACCTAACAAACCTACATCGGCGAGTAACAATAGCTCAAGCTTTAGACTACGTATTTCGCCCGGTGTGCCATCGGTTTTTTGACGAGGAGCGCGGTTAGTACTACTTTTAAAACGCGTATTGCCTAAACCATGCCAGCCGCCTTTAGCCACTAACATTTTTTGTTCATTGCGGGTTAAGTCACCTAATTGTTCACCGGTGTCTACATCCATAGCACGTGTACCAACAGGTACTTTCAAAATTAAATCTTCTGAACCTTTACCCGTACAATCACGACTTTGACCATTTTGACCGCGCTTAGCACGATGAAAACGCTCGAAGCGGTAATCAATTAAGGTATTCAGGCTTTCGTCAGCCATTAAATAAACGTCACCGCCGTCACCGCCGTCACCACCATTAGGTCCGCCGTATTCAATGTACTTTTCTTTTCGAAAACTTACACAACCGTTGCCGCCGTCTCCGGCCTCAACTCTAATTTCAACTTCATCAACGAATTTCATGGTGCTTTGAAACACTCCAAGATTAAACTATTGCCTTATTATAAGTTATTTTTTGCACTTACGAAAACAAAGTTATTTTTTATACAAAATGAATACCCTTTAAACTAATTAAAGTTACATCATTAAAAGTAAATAAATTTTCAACAACGAGGCGCTTGGTTAAGCAATAGCTGACTATTGGGATTGAAGCAACGAAGTTATTGACTATTTAGGTCATTTAAAAATGAGCCATTAATTAGTGCAATAAGTATTAGATACTCAAGTAATTAAGTATCAAAAAAAAACCCTGCTTAAAGCAGGGTCTTTATTAAGTTTGAGTAACGTTACTAAGCAACAATACTTACAAACTTACGGTTTTTAGGACCTTTAACATCAAATTGTACTTTACCATCAGTTAAAGCAAATAATGTGTGGTCTTTACCAATACCCATGTTTGTTCCAGCGTGGAATTTAGTACCACGTTGACGAACAATAATGTTTCCAGCTAATACAGCTTCGCCACCAAAACGCTTAACACCAAGGCGTTTAGCTTCTGAATCGCGACCATTTCGTGTACTACCTGCAGCTTTCTTATGTGCCATCTTAAATCGCTCCTAATTAGCCGTTAATGCCAGTAATTTTCACTTCAGTGAACCATTGACGATGGCCCGCTTCTTTACGTGAATGCTTACGACGTTTAAATTTAACAATTTTAACTTTATCAGCACGGCCTTGATTTACAATCTCAGCTACTACTTTACCGCCAGCAATGTAAGGCGCGCCTACATTAACTGCTTCGCCGTCAGCGATCATTAAAACGTTATCGAATTCTACTGTTGCACCAATTTCAAGCTCAAGCTTTTCAAGGCGAACTGTTTGTCCTTCAGTTACGCGGTGTTGTTTACCGCCACTTTGGAATACAGCGTACATACCTACTCCGTAAAGCGTCATTTTATTTAGACGCTAGATTTTAAAATATAGGGCGCGAATTCTACGCGAAGATTTTTATTCAGGCAAGTCTAATTCGCATCTATTTCTATTTAATTTACTTATCGATAAACTATTCCGCTACAGCCCTTTATTGCTAAATATTTTCGTGTAAACTCATGCTTCATAAAATCTCTCAAATACAACAACAAAGGTAGCTATAGCCTTCTATGGATATCAAACACATACAAGCCCTCGCTCAAAAAGATATGACAGCGGTAAATAATGTTATTTATTCGCAAATAAATTCTGATGTTGCGTTAATTAATCAGCTTGGCGTTTATATTGTCAATGCCGGTGGAAAACGCATGCGTCCCATGCTAACGGTTCTCGCCGCACGTGCTTTTGGTTATCAAGGTAATGATCATATCTCTATTGCCGCCATTATTGAGTTTATTCACACCGCGACCTTATTACATGATGATGTTGTTGATGAATCAAACATGCGTCGTGGTCGAGAAACTGCTAATGCCCTATTTGGCAATAGCGCCAGCGTACTCGTTGGTGACTTTCTTTATACTCGCTCTTTTCAGATGATGACCAAGTTAGGCAATATGAGAATAATGGATATATTGTCTGATACCACTAACATTGTTGCCGAAGGTGAAGTCTTGCAGTTAATGAACTGTAATGATCCTAACACCACCGAAGAAAGTTATTTTCAGGTTATCTACTGCAAAACAGCGAAACTGTTTGAGGCCGCAACACGTTTAGCAGCAGTTATTGCCGGGCAAGATGAAAAAATTGAAAAAGCGATGCAAGAATACGGTAAATACTTAGGCACTGCTTTTCAATTGGTTGACGATATTATGGACTACACCGCCGATGCTAAAGCGATGGGGAAAAATATTGGTGATGATTTAGCTGAAGGCAAGCCGACTTTACCATTACTTTATGCCATGAAGCACGGTAATGCGCAGCAAAAGCAGCTAATAAGCGACGCTATTGAACATTGCAATGGTATGGAGCATTTAGACGAGATACTCGCTGCAATGGAGCAAACAGGCTCTCTCGTGTACACACAAAAGCAAGCAGAGCGAGAAGCGGATAAAGCCATTGATGCGTTAAAAATATTACCCGAGTCTGAACATAAGCAAGCGCTGATATCTCTGGCCCATATTGCTGCAAATAGAAGCGTATAATCATGAAGACCCATTTCGGCTTTTATCTTAATCTTCTTGCTATTTTGTTATTTATTCCAGGGATATTATTACCGATGTTCTCTTTGAGCATGGATGTTAGCGCCACTATTGCCGGACCTGCGCTGACCTCAGAGTTAATTAACAAAGAGCTTTCCCTGTTAACTACAATTCAAGAGCTGTGGCAGAACGATCGTTTATTAGTGTCTGTGCTCATTTTTATTTTCTCTATTTGCATTCCTTTATTGAAAACGGCTTTAGTGGCTTGGTCTTATTTTAAGAGGAAGACTCAGCTAGAAAGAAAAATTATTAGCTTTGTTGGTGCGATTGGAAAATGGTCAATGGCTGACGTTTTTGTGGTGGCAATATTTTTAGCTGTTTTGTCTACTGACCATGCAGAAACAGCAAGCCAACAAACGTTAAGTATTATGGGCTTTAAACTCAATTTAATGATCAGCAGTGAAACACTGTCGGCTGTCGGCCCTGGTTTTTATTTCTTTTGTGCTTATTGTTTACTGTCATTAGTTGGTACGCAGCTGAGTCAAAGTGGTCTAAACAAAAGCCAGCTTAACGACTAGTCCTATAATCTGTTCATCGATATTATCTGTAACAGCATTATCATTGATTATTTTTAGAGATAAAAAAACCGCTAATCTTTACAGAACAGCGGTTTTTTTTATTGCAAAAACGTCAGCCAATAAATATAAATTTACTGCATGAAGCTAATGCTAACGTTCAACAAATTAACCTTTGATGAAGTTAATACCTTCAGTAATGTCAGCTTTCAATGTGTCTAACATATCAACTTTCGCTTTTTCTTCAAAAGCACTTAGTTTACCGTAAGATAAAATTTCGCTAACGCCATTTACGCCTAAACGTACCGGTTGTGCGAAAAATTGTGCATCTTCACCTGCACCTTCAACGTAAGCGTAATCAACCACGTCTTCGCCTTGTAAACCTTTAACTAAAGACATACAAAAACGAGCAGCAGCAGCGCCCATAGATAAAGTAGCAGAACCACCACCGGCTTTAGCGTTAACAACTTCAGTACCTGCGTTTTGAATGCGAGGTGTTAAAGCAGCAATTTCTTCATCAGTAAAAGTAACACCTTCAACTTGTGAAAGAAGTGGTAAAATAGTGGTACCTGAGTGGCCACCAATTACTGGAACTTTAACTTCAGCAACGTTTAAGCCTTTTAATTCAGCAACGAACGCTTCACTACGAATAACATCTAGCGTAGTAATACCAAAGACACGAGCTGCGTCGTAAGTACCTGCTTTTTTGAAGACTTCAGCAACGATAGGAACCGTGCCGTTAACTGGGTTAGTAATAATACCGACTAACGCTTTAGGACAGTTAGCAACAATGCCTTCTGCTAATGTTTTAATAATGCCCGCATTAACCGCGAACAAATCAGCACGATCCATACCTGGCTTACGTGGCATGCCTGCTGGAATTAAAACGATATCAGCGCCTGTTAATGCGTCGCCTAATGCGTCAGCACCAAAACCTTCAACGGTAACAGCTGTAGGTATGTGTGATAAATCAACAGCAACACCTGGAACAACTGGTGCTACGTCATACAAAGATAGCTCAGAACCCGCTGGTAATTGAGTTTTTAATAATAATGATAACGCTTGGCCAATTCCGCCAGCAGCGCCTAAAACAGCAACTTTCATTTGATGTCTCCGGTAGTTAAAGAATATTTGAGTAAATACGTAAATTTTCGTGCCCAAAAGATATAGCATCGGCCACTAAAAAACAATTAATATTAAACTATATATGGCATTAGGATACCGTATAATACTTTTAATGAAATAATACTTAGGTCTTACTTCCTCATCATTAAGAATTTAAGATTAAAAAAAGTGTAGTAGAAAAATAACAAAGAGTACCGTTAAATTATGACAGTTTCACAAAAACAAGAAGCATTAACACAAGCTTTTAAAGATTTATTAAAGCAAGAGCAGTTTGGTTCTCAAGGCGATATAGTTGATGCGTTGAAGAAACAAGGTTTTGATAATATCAGCCAGTCAAAGGTTTCACGTATGCTCAGTAAATATGGCGCTGTTCGCACCCGTAACGCTCGCCAAGAAATGGTTTATTGTTTACCAGCTGAACTAGGCGTTCCCACAGCGAAAAGCCCTTTACGCCAACTAGTGATAGATATTGAATACAATGAAGTCATGATTATTGTTAGAACAAGCCCCGGCGCTGCCCAGTTAATCGCTCGCTTACTTGATAGCTTAAGTAAAAGCGATGGAGTACTGGGTACGATTGCCGGTGATGATACTATTTTTATTGCCCCAACCCATGTTGGACAAATAAAAGAAACCATTGCTAAATTAGAGTTACTTTTTTCAAGAAACTTAAATTAAGCTAAGTTCGAAGACAGTTAGCCATAGTAACATCGCGATTTTACCGGTTTATTAAAGTGCCAACTTCGCTAAAAAATTCAAACTTGGTGCAAAAAAAGATGCGCCAGTTTCTGCTTGGGTATATTTAAGTAGATGATCAAAATGACCATGAGCATCACTTTGAATCATGGCTTTTAACATCATCTCAAATGGCTCAGGCGAGCGGCAATAAGAAACAAAAAACAAGCCCTGTAACTTCATATCACCATACGGCATACTTTGTCGTACTATTTCGATAGCGTTACCGTCTTCGTCTTTAAGGTTTACTCGCTTAGTATGCGCGGTCGCTGGTTTATTTTCATTGGAATATTCTTCATTATCCAGTTTTGTTCGTCCAAAAATATCTTCTTGGTCTTTAACCTTTAAGTTATCCCATAAGTTCAAGTTATGGCGATAACGTTGAATATGTAAATAACTGCCTGCTGCAAATTCTTCACTCTCTTCATTCGCAATTAGCGCAACTTTGCGGCGGTGTGAACCTTGTGGGTTTTCTGTGCCATCGACAAAGCCCGTTAAATCACGACCATCAAGAAACCTAAAGGCACGCACTTGCTCAGCCAGTTCAACGCTGTTGGCTAATAAAGCACAAACCTTGGTACTAACAATATGATTAACGTCTGCACGGTCGCTTCTTATTTCGATATAAAGATCATAACTATCAGCTGGAGCTGCGCGATCATCACATTCAAGCGCGGAAAAAGGCTTTAAATTTTTAGGTCTTCCTTGTGGATACAACTCATCCCAATAGTTAGCACCGATAGCAATAACACCAGCTAAGTTAGATTCTGAAAAACGATCTGCGTAATGATCGAATAAGGCAGGTAATCGAGAAAGTGCGTGACGAACATGAGCATTTTTATCATCTAAAACATTAAACATCAGATAATAACCGTGCAAACTAGGTTCTGCGCAAATACCGAATTGTTCTCTTGCCATCAAAATTCCCAAAAATGTAATGTATATTAATATTTCAATTTTACACAGTTTCTTAAAATTCACAGTAAATCATTTACGATAATAAAATAAGATAAAACCGTGTTGCTTTTTACAGCTACGCCAACGCACCTTTATTAGTAGCAGCACAAGTACTGATAATTTCTGTGCAGCTAAAAGTATTAGCCTTTATCTTGTACATAAAAAAACAGCCCTGAGGCTGTTTTATGATTTATCTTGTTAATATAGATAACACTAGTTGGTATTAAGTAAACTCAGGGTAAGCTTCCATACCACAATCTGATTTATCCATACCTTGATACTCTTCTTCTTCAGTTACACGAATACCCATAACTTTCTTAAGTACATACCAGACCACAAAACTTGCACTAAATACCCAGACAAAGATGGTTGCTGCACCGATTAATTGTCCACTAAAGCTTGAAGCAGGGTTAGTAAGAGGAACAAGCAGTAAACCAAACAAACCAACGACACCATGTACTGAGATAGCACCGACTGGATCATCTATTTTCAGTTTATCTAAACCAACCACTGACAAGACAACGATGACACCAGCGACCATACCAAACAAGGTTGCTTGCAATGCCGTGGGTGTTGAAGGCTCAGCAGTAATAGCGACTAATCCCGCTAATGCCCCGTTTAATGTCATGGTTAAATCTGCTTTTTTAAATAGTAATTTCGCAAAAATTAACGCGGCGATAGCGCCACCAGCGGCCGCTGCATTGGTATTTAAAAAGACCATAGCAACTGAATGTGAACTGTTGATATCGGCAAGCTTTAAAACTGAACCACCGTTAAAGCCAAACCAACCCATCCATAAAATAAATGTGCCTAATGTCGCCATAGGTAAGTTAGCACCTGGAATGGCATTAATACGACCATCTGCTCCATATTTACCCTTACGTGCGCCAAGTAACAAGACACCCGCTAATGCTGCTGATGCACCTGCCATGTGGACAATACCCGAGCCAGCAAAATCAGAAAAGCCTAAGTCACCTAGGGTGTACAAACCAAAGACAGCATTACCGCCCCAAGTCCAGCTACCTTCAAGTGGATAAATAACGGCAGTTAACACAACGGTAAAAATAAGGAATGCCCATAATTTCATGCGTTCAGCGACGGCACCAGAAACAATCGACATCGCTGTTGCAACAAAGACCACTTGAAAGAAGAAATCAGACGCTTTGGAGTATATAGCTCCGCCATTAAAACCATCTTCACGGCCAGAAAATTCTTTTAATACCGCATCAGCATCGATTGTTTCGATGCCAGATAAGAAGAAACCACCACCGTACATAATTTCGTAACCGCAGGCCAAATACATCATGCAAGCAATAGCATAAAGCGCGACGTTTTTAGTCAAAATTTCTGTGGTATTTTTTGCACGCACTAAACCGGCTTCTAACATAGAGAAACCCGCGGCCATCCACATAACAAGAGCACCACATATCAAGAAATAGAAAGTGTCCATTGCATACTGTAATTGAAAAATATTTTGTTCCATGATTTACCCCTTAAATAGCTTCAACATCTTGCTCACCAGTACGAATACGTACAGCTTGCTGTAAGTCATAGACAAATATTTTACCATCGCCAATTTTACCTGTGTGCGCCGACTCGGTAATTGCTTTGACTAAGCGTTCAACAACATCATCATTGACAGCAATTTCAAGTTTCACTTTCGGTAAAAAGTCCACTTGATACTCAGCACCACGATACAGTTCGGTATGACCTTTTTGTCGTCCAAAACCTTTTACTTCACTGACGGTTAGTCCTTCAACACCAATTTCAGAAATTGCTTCTCTGACATCATCCAGTTTGAAAGGTTTTATTATTGCGTTAACCATTTTCATTATGTTTAGCCTTATTTATGATTTGTACATAACAATACAAATGTTATGCCAAAGACTAAAATACTTAATATTCATAAGGTTAAGATTAACAATAAAAAAAAGGCTATTTAAAAGCACTTCGTTGGTGCATGAAATTTTATCAATGACAGTAATTGGTGCATGATTTAATTAGCATGCAAGGAAGTCCCGTTTGTTAAATAAAACTATTAGCGGTGTTAGGCAAGGAAAGGTTAATTAGCAAGGATGGCAAAGACAGTTCTGCTATCTGAGAGGTTTATTACTCGGTGACAACTCATGATTAATGAGTGTATTAGCTGCGCAGACAAGGTAAGTGCAATAAAAATTGAGATGAGGTTAGCTCAGCAAAGAAAAGCTATTGCTAAATAGATCACTGCCCTCACCCACAGTTATTATATCAAAAGATATAGCGGTTAATAAAGCATAGAGGCACTTGGGTTAAGTACAGCAAGGATACTTAAACGTTCCATATCACAGAAGTCGCTGGCATCACGCAACAGCTCTTGTTGCACTGATAACGCATCGAGTTTTTCATCACTAATGACATCGGCTTGGCAATGACTTTTGCATTGGTGGTTCAGTGTCATTATTCGTTTAGCAATATAAAGTAACTTAGTTTCGTCGGTACTATGTTGAAACTCCTCTTCATCTTGATAACGTATAGGTTCAATCAAGCTGTAAGGAAGTTGCCATTGTTTTAATAATTCAGCGGTAATGTCAGCGTAGGAAAAACCCAGTGTTTGTAGTTGTTTAGTCCAAGGCAATTCATCTGAATTAATATGCTTACATTGTTCTACTTTTTCAGGCATAAATTGATGTATGACTAATTCGCCTAAATTATGCAGCAAACCTAAAATAAATAATCGTTCCGCATTAGGTACGTTTAGTTTAGTGCCTAAAAATTTAACCGTTAATGCACAGTCAACACTACGCTCCCAAAAGTCATCTAAATATTCGGGACTGGCTTTTAGTTTTCTAAAGGCATCAGTGGTAAAATAAGCAATAACTAAGTTGTAAACTTCGGTAATACCCAAGATTAAAACCGCTTTAGAAATAGTGTCTATTTTACCAGGATAGTTAAAAAAAGAGCTATTTGAGAGCTTTAAAATAGTCGCTGACAAGGCGGGATCAAGTAAAATGACATCCGCTATATCATCAATAGTTGATGATTCGTTATCAATTAACTCTTTAATGCGGATAAAAGAATCCGACAATACAAATATTTCACTCGCCTGTTCGGCGTATTCAACAGCATTCATAACAAAAATCCTAACAAGAAATATAGGGTTGTTTTTATATAAAAATAAAACACTCAGCAAATAAATTGAAAGCTAACACCCGCTGATGGCTCAGTTTTTCAATAATATACAAGGTATTAGCAATGACCTAAATTTTACTCAAGTATAGACACTATATTAATAATAAGTGACTTATTTTCAGAAAAAGTCTAATTAGTCTTCAACGGTTAAGGCAACTTGGTAAGAGCCAAATTTTCTAATATTAATAACCCCCTTATCAAAAATAAGATATTGGCCTTTTATCCCTTGTAATAATCCTGAAACTTGGGGGGTTTTATCAAAGTTAAAAGAGCCGATCTTTTCTAAGTACTGTTCAACAGGAAAGTTCAAATTGACTACTGGTTCGTCAAGTAATTCAACGGCGTCTGCACCAAAGCGTAATTTAATATCGTCTAACTGTGCTGCAATTTCAGGTAGTAATGCTTGTGCTTTCGCTTTTAAATCAACCATTTCACCCGCACCTTTTAACATAGCTCGCCAGTTTGTTTTATCGGCAATAAACTTAGCCAGTGCTATTTCAACTAAACCCGATTGTAAGCGTGTACTTACTCTAAATAGTTTTAAAGCTTGTGTTGCACCTTGGTCAATCCAGCGGGTGGGTATTTGAGTATGGCGAGTAATGCCAACTTTAATGCCAGAGGTATTCGCTAAATAAACATAATGATTAACCATGCAATTTTTTACGCCCCATTCAGGCTCACGACAAGTCCCCTGAGCATGATGGCAAGTTTCTGGTTTCATAATACACATATCGCATTGAGCGAGCTTTTGCATACACGGATAACAAAAACCTTGCGAATAACTTTTCTTGGTTACTCTTGCACAATGACGACACGCTATTTTACCTTGGTAATCTAAAGTAATATTTTTCCCAATTAACGCATTCATATCAATGAGCTGATCGCCTATAGGTAATTGGTAATGAACGAGTCCGTTTTCATCTAACTGAGCAGTCATTTTACTCAAAGCACCTGCATCGTAATGGGTCATTTATTGTCTCGGTATGTTTGATGGAGAAATTTATAGGGCATGGTATAAAACTCTGTAAATGACAGCCAGCTTTTTATCGATTTCGGCAACAAAAATTGCGATACTATTGTTATATCAGCAAAACCTTTACAGCCAAGCCAACTTGTATGCAAAAAAAAGAACCAACCGCCAAGCCAACTTGGTTTGTTTATTATTTACGTTGTGCAGACAACAGTTTATACGCGGGTATTACTACCGACCTAATTCGCCGTTTAGGTGAGCATAATACTTGTAATAAAACAGGGGCTAAATATACGCGGGTTCGGCGGCCGGTCGAATTAGTTTACGCTGAGCCCCAAGAAAATCGTCAACTCGCTTGCAAGCGCGAATATCAACTAAAGAAGTTTACTAAGCTTAAAAAAGAGACCTTAGTGAAAAACTTTAAGCCAATAATTTTTTAGAAAAGCCCTGATAGTACTGGTCTGCTTAGTATTACTTTTATTAGATAATTTCCATTTGTCGACAAGTAACTGCTAGTATACGGCGGTTTTCACATAATAGATGTATGCAAAATGTTTCTAGAACGTTACTGTAATATTACAAACAATCAAATTAGTTTTTCTCGTCAGCAAGGTAGCGATTTCGCTAAAATAGTTGCCGATGATTTCAATCCGCTGCACGATGCCGATGCAAAACGTTTTTGCGTGCCAGGTGATTTACTTTTTTCATTAGTGTTAGAAAAGTCAGGTTTATCACAAAATATGGGCTTTACTTTTTCAGGTATGGTGACCGATGGCATTAAACTCAATTTTCCTGAAAAAATTGTCGAATCAGCAAGTATTCTTGATGATAATGCTAAAGAATATATGAAAATAGAGGCTTCAGGACAGTGTACAACTAACCGTCAATCGATCGATGCTTTGATCCGCGCCTACGTTGAGTTCTCTGGCCATACTTTTCCACATATTTTAGTGAAATTGATGTTTGAAAAAAATGTCATGATCAACCCAACACGTCCAATGGTGATGTACGAGAATATGTTTATTCATTTAGATGAAGTTGATTTTGCCGACGTGCAATTGCAATTAACGACGCCTAGCTTACTCATTGACGGTAAACGGGGTAAAGCAACCTTGCCTTTTGACTTAGTCGCTGATGGCAAAGTGATTGGTCATGGTAAAAAGCACATGTTACTCAGTGGCTTAAGAGATTATGACCAAACCACTATTGATAGTCTCGTTAATCATTACAATGATAAAAAAGCGCAGTACTTAAAATAACCCCTTAATAAGATGATGCGAGTTAAAATTTTATTAACATCATTTTATCAAACGCTAGCTGTTGTGTTCTTCTGTTTTCCACACAAAAAGCAAACTTTTTAATTGTTTTAGGTCGCGAGCATTGCTTTGGCTGTTGATAGTACTCCAGCCATGCTCGCAACTTTTCTCCTTGATAGCGAGATTTTAAGACCAGCGCAGCTGAGGTTTCGAAGGGATCTATACGGTTTTCTTTAATATCACTAGCTGAACTTCTCGATAACTGCTGACCTTTAACAGATATTTTTATCGGCTTTTTTTTCTGTTTATTTTGCTTATTTACTATGGGCTTTTTTAATCGACTTTGTTGACATTGCCACCATTTTGTTCGAGCACTTTCTTCTTGTTTTTTCAAACGTTCACTTCGTTTTACACTATGACCTTGTCTTTGCTGAGACTGAATATTAGCTAACTTATCTTCATAGCGCTGACAGTGTTTTTTCCCAGCAAAGCTTTGCTGAGAAAAAATTAAAGCCATACTTATAAAAAAAAGTTTAAAATGTACTTTATACTTAAAATGTACTTTATACATAGCTCCTCCTTGAACTTCGCAATAAAACAACAACTAGCATTAACAGCTTAGTACATTTAATTAACATTACATTAGCAATCACAAAAAAAACTTCTATACTAAAACCTATCGAGAAATGAGCAAGGATGTTCAATTTTGAAAATATTCACCTTAAAATATTTTGCCATATTCACCAGTTTTATCCTTTGGCCACAAGGCTACACCTCAGAGTTACCAAAAATTCAGCTGGCTACGCCTTATAAAGCAGAGAGTAAAACCCCGATAAAGATCAGCGAATATTTTGTTAGTGAAAAACTTGACGGTATTCGAGGTTATTGGAACGGTAAAAACTTATTAACCCGTGGCGGTAATCTTATCCATGCGCCAAAATGGTTTACTCAAGGTTGGCCATTAACCTATCTTGATGGCGAACTATGGAGCAAGCGCGCTGAATTTGAAAAGATCAGCAGCTGTGTTAGAAAGCATGCCCCCCAACAGCAAATCACGATAAGTTGTTGGCAGAAAATACGCTTTATGGTTTTTGATTTACCCAAGCATTCAGGTACTTTTAGTGAGCGTATTAAGCAAATGAAAGCTGAGATGGCAACAACTGACAATCACTATTGGCAAATCATAAAACAAGAGAAAGTAAACTCAATTGCGATATTGAATCAACGATTAGCAGACGTGGTCGAAAAAGGCGGGGAAGGACTGATGCTACATCATCAAGCCGCCTATTATAAAATAGGGAGAAGCCAAGACCTGATAAAATTAAAACAATATGATGATAGTGAAGCGATCGTTGTTGCTTATATCGCAGGTAAAGGCAAGTACAAAAATATGATGGGATCGATAAGAGTAAAAATGAAGTCAGGCTTACTCTTTAAAATTGGTAGTGGTTTTACTGACGAACAACGTAAAAACCCACCAAAGATTGGTAGCACAATTACCTTTAAATACATTGGTAAAACAGCGCGAGGTGTGCCAAAATTTGCTAGCTTTTTACGTGTGCGTACCTTAGCGTTGAGCCAGTAAAATAGACAAAATTACGATTCAATCCTTTAAAAAAGAGAATAATAATTAATGGAATTTCACTTATGGTTATCTTTTGTGGTTATTTGTATGATGGGCGCTTTATCACCAGGCCCGAGTTTAGCATTAGTCATCAAAAATACCCTCGCTGGCGGAACACCACAAGGTTATGCGACGGCGATTAGTCACGGTTTAGGCGTTGCACTTTACGCGGCGATTACAGCAACAGGCATAGCGGTAATTATCGTTAAATCGCCTTTAATATTTAGTATTATTCAATATGCAGGCGCTGCTTTTTTACTTTACTTGGGGGTAAAATCATTATTAAGTAAAAAAAATAACCAAGTATTTTCTCAAGATGACTCCGCGGCAAAAACACAGGTAAATGGCTGGCGAGATGGCTTTTTAATTGCCTTTTTAAATCCTAAACTTGCTATTTTCTTTCTCGCATTATTTAGCCAGTTTTTAGCAGGAGATGCCAGCAGTGAACAAAAAGTAATAATGACTGCCACCGTAGGCAGCATTGATGCTTTATGGTATTGCCTAGTAACCTTTACACTATCGCGCGGTAATATCATTAGTAAGTTACGTGAAAACAGCCATATTGTTGACAAGGTAACCGGCAGTTTTTTGATATTACTTGCAGCACGAATAGTGATTAGCTAAGTATGGTTTATTAACACATCTCAACATAGCGAAAATAAAGTACTTTCAAGCCCTTACCTGCTTCAGCCTCAACAAACACTTCGGGGTTTTCAATACGATGCTGAAATTGACACTGAGGGCACTCTCTAGCGACTTCCGCTAACAAAAAGTTCTCACTTAAATCAGGGGAATTTAAACAGAGTATAACATCACTATTATTTGCCATTAATACCGGCAAACGTTTAATGATTTTCTGGTAATCTCGCTCAATATTGACACTCCCTTTTTGAAATGAAGGTGGATCGCAGATTAATAAATCATAAGGACCATATTTTTTTAACTTGCCGTAAGATTTAAAAATATCGACACCTTCATACTTTACCTTACTAGCCTCTTGCTTATTAAGTTTATGGTTTTCACGTCCTGTTGATAAAGCGCCTTTACTCATATCAATATTAACGACTTGCTCTGCACCACCGGCGATGGCAGCAATAGAGAAAGCACAGGTGTAGGCAAAAAGGTTTAACACTTTTTTACCTTCACTGTTATCTTTGACCCACTGGCGGCCATTACTCATATCAAGAAACAGTCCAGAATTTTGTGCCTTCCCCAAACTAAGGTGATATTGCAAACCATGTTCTTGTGCGTTTAATGCGTTGATCTCTTCTCCCCAGAGTACTTCACTTGGCGAAAATTTTCGGCTACGATACTGCACTTGGATAGATAGACATTGTGGTAGCAACTGTTGGATCACGATAACTTGTTCACTTAACCAAGCCTCTTCAACCTCTTGGTAAAGCGTAATAAGCACAACGGGTGAGAACCAATCAACATTAACATGGGTTAAGCCAGGGTAAGCATGACCACGACCGTGAAATAATCGCTGACAATCGACGAGCTTATTTTCATTTTGAAGACGGACTAAAATAGGTTGAAGATGTGTTTGAAGCGTTGAATTCATAACTTAATTTTTTATGGCCAAAAATAAAGCCGCATAATAACAAATTATGCGGCTTTACGTTCAAATCGTTTGCCTGTTTAGTCTAGATTAATAAACTAAAATCCAAAAATACTAAAAGCAAAGAATTTTTGTGTCACCGTATTCAAGAAAATACCCAAGACAATGACTGGAATAAAAGTGCCTAATGAAAAGTTAACGTACTTTTCTACCCAAGAGCCTTTATAGGTATCGTTACCAATAGCCAGCTCTTCTGACAAGTTATGCTTTTTCCAACGATAGCTAACGAAAACACATAATAAAAAGCCGTTTAACGGTAAAATAGTATCGTAGAAAATATCATAAACCACGTCAAAGAATGAACGTGTGCCCCCAGCATAACTGGTAAATTCAGTAAAGAATGACACCATACCAAAAGAGACCATAGCAAAGACTGTTAGCGCGCCACCAACAATCATTAAAATTGATAAAGCTTTTCTGCGGCTATGTTTCTTTTCAGTCACTAAGTAAGAAACGGGTACTTCAATAATCGATACCAGTGATGTTATTGCAGCAAAAAAGACCAACAGGAAGAAAAATGCCGCAACAGCACTCGCACCAATATAACCAAGCGACACTTGTAATGCTAAAAATATTTTAGGTAAAAAAGTAAAGATCAATGAGACTGAGCTGTCACTTAATTCCGCTGGGTTAACATTCGGGTTGAATGAAAACACCGCAGGTAAAATCATTAAACCCGCAGTAAAGGCAACAGCGGTGTCGGTTAGTGCAACCAGTTTTGCAGAATTAACTATGTCGGTTTTATTATTAATATATGAACCGTAAGTAATTAAAATCCCCATACCGAGTGATAGCGAGAAAAAGGCTTGTGACAATGCGCCATTAATGACTGAAGGAGTAATTTTATCAAAATCAGGAACAATAAAGAATTTCACACCAGCAAAAGCATTTTCTAGTGTTAAGACGTAAACCACCATAATTATCAACATCACAAATAATGTTGGCATTAAAACTTTTGCCGCTTTTTCTATGCCCTCTTTGACACCTGCCACTAAGATGAAGTTGACAATAGCCGCTACGGCAAACATAGCAACAAATAAATAGGGACTGTTGATGAACTCACCAAAACCATTGCCACTGGCTAAGTAATCTAATTTACCCGCGAGTGTTAATGCAACATAGCCAAAAATCCAGACCGTTAGCACCATATAAAAAACCGCAATCATAAAGGGAGTTAAGACACCGAATATACCAGCGATGCCCCAACCTCTACTGCCGCCACTTAACGCTTTGTAGGCGCCAACAGGTTCTTTTTGGGTTTTTCGACCAACGGCCATTTCTGCAATCATTACCGGTAAACAAATTAAAAATACGAATATTGCATACATGATTAAAAATGCGCCACCCCCATTTTTAGCTGCGTTTACTGGAAAGCCAACTAAATTGCCAATACCAACAGCAGAACCTGCTGCTGCCAAAATAAATCCAAGTTTAGAGCTAAACTGCTCTCTCGATGCGCTCATAAATGTCCTTAATTATAATTATTTGTAGGGCATATTTTGTATAGTTTATTAACTATACGAAAAAAAGAATTGCCTGATGCTAGCAGGCTTTATAATTAATGTCTTCTTTTAGAACGAAGGTATTAGTAATTAAGTGTATAAATATAGTTGCACTTAGACAACAACCAGCCAAACCATTGAAAAACAGACAATAAAAATAATATATTTAGCAAGATACGCTTCTGTACAGCCCCGTTTTGCTATTTTGAGAAGAGCCCACCATTCATAATAGTAAGAATATTTTCCGCTTCTTCTGCCGCAAACACTATTGCCTGAGCTAAATCATCACTTGAAATATTTAAATTCGCGCATAAGCTTTCATCAACACTATCATCATAATCAAACTGATCAGGGTGACTATCAACTAAAGCTAAGCGAGATGCTAAATAGAGTACCTTGACATCTTTATTAATTTGAATAGTTTTCGCTTCATTAAAGTGACGGATCGGTAAAATGATTTTTTCAGGTATTTGCCATATCTTTAACAGTTCGGCAGAAATATCAGTATAAGTAAAACCCAAGGCTTGCTTTTGTAATACCCAAGGCAATTGTTCTGCTGAATATTTTTCACATTTTTTTGCAATCTCAGGGGTTATTTTTGCGACAATCAATTCACCAAAATTTTGCAAGAGTCCGGCAACAAAAAGCCGTTCAATATCTCGTATACCTGCTTTAATGGCTAAGTTTTTAGTCGCTAAGCCACAAAAGATACTCATTCGCCAGAAGCGTTTTAAATCGATAGCCTGATTTGAAAAATGCTTAAAAGCGGTTGCCGCAACATCCACTAACATCATGTTATAAATAGCTTGCGTACCTATAATGGTAATGGCACGTGAAATAGTACTTATTTCGCCAGGAAAACTATAAATCGCACTATTTGCTATTTGTAATAAACGCGAAGTCATCGAAGGATCGACACTGATCACATTAGCAAAGTCTTCAATGCTTGAATCTTCATTGTCCATTAAGGCTTTAATTTTAAAGCAGGCATCGGGAAGCGCAAAAGAGCCATTGGCTTGAAGCGCATATTGGTGAGCATCCATTGGGTTATCAATCATTTTTTATAGAATAATATTAATAGTGTAGCTTGTTGCTTTAAAACAGAAAACAAAAAAAACGCAGTGATCTTCATCACTGCGTTTTTATATTTTCTATTGAGGTGTTTTACTGAGCGAAAGTTTTTCCAAAAAAATCACCTTGGTTCCATGTTGGACGCTTATCACCATTAGCAATTTCTAAACCTATCATCATATTCACTTCGGCAAAACTTGCCGCGGCATCGTAACGAATAGGTAAGGTTATTTCATCACTGTGCTGATGATAATGATTTTTAAGAAAATCACCAAATACCGCACCACCATCTATTTCAGGATCTTTAGATTTAAAGCCCGTCATTAAGAATACAGATGGAATACCAGCTTTTACAAAGCTGTAATGATCGCTGCGAGTAAATAACGCCTGCTCTGGCATAGGATCGTCACTTAACGATAAATTAATTTTTTCGGCAGCACTCGCAACAATAGGCCCTAAACTTGAGTGTGTAGAACCGAAAGCAATAATATCGGCGAACGGATATAAAATTAATGGCATATCTAAATTAACATTGGCGACCATTTTTGATGTAGGTACCGTTGGGTTTGTTGCAAAGTAACTAGATCCTAATAAGCCTTTTTCTTCAGCCGTTACCACCACGAACAAAATAGAACGCTTTGGCTTTTCAGGCATAGCCGATAACAAACGCGCAGTTTCTAATAGGATTGCAACGCCTGAAGCGTTATCAAGCGCACCATTATTGATTTTATCTTCTTCATCACCATGGCTACTAAGACCGATATGATCAAGATGCGCACTAAAAACAACATACTCATCTTTTAGACTTGGATCGCTTCCTTCAATAGCAGCAATGATATTAGGGCTAGTGATTTCTTCATGACGACTTTTACTGGCCATTTCAACGGTTGATTTTAATGCAAAACCTTTAATGGCAACATTGTTTGTATCGTCGCTAAGTATATCCGCTAAGGTTCGCTCAGCACCAACAAATAAAGCCGCTGCAGACTCGGCACTGATATAAGCTCCGCCTTTCAACTGGGGATGTTTACCAAAAGGTATTCCGTCTTTATCTAACCAGTTAAGCCTTGGTGCATCGGCATAACTAGCCGTTTTAGTAAAGGTGCGTACTGCATCGCGTTTTGGCGTATGAATCGTGATAAAACCAACAGCACCATTTTTAACAGCATTTTTTAATTTTTCACTACCCGAGCCAATATGAGCGCCTTCTTCTGAAGGTAAATCGTCTGGACGGCCTGTTAAGACGACAACAACTTTTCCTTCAACATCAATATCTTTATAGTCGTTATAACCAAAATCTTCAGAAACAACGCCGTAACCAATGAAAACAGTTTCCGCTGATATAGCCGATTCTGTCGATGTACTGTCGCCCGACATAATAAACGCATCTTTAAATGTGAGCGCAACTTCACCATCGCTATTAATTACCGATAACTTAGCACTATTTTCTTCAAGAAACGCTTTACGAAAAGTAACTTGCTGCTCAAATCCTGCTTGCTCACCCATAGGCGTTAAACCTAATTGCTTGAAGTATGACTTTACGTAATTAGCCGCAATTTGGTAACCATCGCTGCCGGTATCTCTGCCTAACAATGTATCGTCGGCTAAAAATTCTATGTGAGCTCGAATATTGTTTTCATTAACTTGTGGTGCTTTTTCGGCAACAGTTGTCGTTGCTTTTTCGCTTTGTCCACACGCAGATAAGAATGCGATAGTTAATAAACTTACGCTGGCTATTAATTTAAATTTCATTGGTTTTTTCATATTATGACTTAATTTTTTTTAAGATCAGTAGATTTATATCGACCGTCACTATAATGATTGTAAAAATAAAACGCTAGTATAGTGACAAAGTTATTGGTTAACACTAATGGCAATTAAAGCTGACAGGTCAAAGGGAAAAGTACTGTTAATACCAATAAGGTGTGGTGGTATTATTTAGATAAACTACTTGAGTAAATATTTTTCAGAGTCAGCCGCAGCCATAGGCTTAGCATAATAATAGCCTTGGCCATACCGACACGCCATAGCCGTTAGTAGTTCGGCATCGGCTAAGTTTTCAATACCTTCTCCAACCGTGCCCATATTCAAATTAGTAGCTAAATCTATAATTGTTTTTATGATTGCTTGATGATTATCATGTTCATGAGCGTTGTTAATAAATGAGCGATCAATTTTCAGCACATCAATAGGAAAACGATGTAAGTAGCTAAGACTTGAATAACCGGTACCAAAATCGTCAAGCAGAATTTTAACGCCTAGCACTTTTAAAGTATTCATATTCTCTAGCACTAAATCACTATTTTCTAATAAAGCACGCTCAGTTAATTCGACTCTTAGTTGGCTAGGTTTAATGCCCACACGTTGAATTATTTCTTCAATATCTGCGGGCAGGGTTGCACTAAAAAAGTGATTACCATAGAGGTTACAGCTCACATATAAATCGTTACGACCACAGATTGCTTCCCACTTTTTTAACTGTAGACAAGACTTTTCCAGAATAAGAAAATCAATCGCCATGACTAAATTCGTTTCTTCAGCTAACGGGATAAAATCATCGGGATAAACAAAACCACGCTTATTGCTCTGCCAACGCGCCAGTGCTTCAAAACCAACAACAGTTTCAGTTTTTAAATCAACGATAGGTTGAAAGTAAGGAGAAAATTCACTATTGGCTATGCCATCACGAATATCGGCTTCTAATTCCAGGGCATGTTGCACTTTTTTCTGCATACTAGAATCAAACACTTCATAACGTCCCTTACCTTTATCTTTTGCATGATACATGGCGGTATCAGCATCTCTGAGCATAATATCAGCACTGTCATAACGTTCATTATTAAACAACACGCCAATACTTGTGCCAATAAAAATACTTTGATTTTCAATAGTAAAGGGCGTCGCTAAAAAATCAGTGATACGTTGCGCAATATCATAAGCTTCATGATTAGATTCGAGGTCTTCAATCAAGATAACAAATTCATCACCACCTAATCGAGCAACAGTGTCTTTGTCTCTGACCAGTACTTTTAACTCTTTGGCTATTTCTTGTAAAAGTAAGTCACCGGCATGGTGGCCTAAGCTATCATTAACGACTTTGAAACGGTCAAGATCTAAAAACAACACAGCAAATTTAAGATCTGCTTTTCGTTTATGACAGGCGATAGCGTGGTTTAATAAATTAATAAATAAAGTACGGTTAGGTAAACCGGTTAGAATATCGTGCGACGCCGTATGTTGTAACTTCTCTTCAGCTTGTTTTCTTTGCTTGATTTCGTCTTCTAATGCCACAGTTCGCAGCTTAACTTGCTGCTCTAGAAGGATATGAGACTGTCGTTCAACTTCTAATATGTCACGTCTTTGAATCGCTGATGCAACATGCTGAGAAACAAACTTCAATAGCTCGGCATCTTGTTCGGTAAAGGTTGTTGCTAAATTATAACTTTGTAAGACCATTGCTCCCAACACTACACCTGAATGTATTAATGGCACGCCCAGCCAAGATTTAGTTTCTATTTGTGGCTCTTTTGTCTCACCTTGTTGATACAAGGCATACATTTTCGGGTAATTAAGTAATTGAGTTTCACCAGTACGAATAATATATTCGGTAAAGCCATTCCCTAATACCCTAGGCTGCGAGTCGACGGCTGCATTGGTAGAGTTTTGATCTAAATAATAAACAAAAGTTAGTGTTTTTGAATGTTGATCATATTTAGTAATATAAAAGTTTTGTGCGTTAATTAACTGACCAACAATATTATGAACCATCGAATAAAATTCATCAATATGGAGCGTAGCATCATTGGTTAACTCTGATATTTTGAAAAGTGACTCTTGCAATAGTTCTGATTTTTCTCGTTCTCTAATTTGCTTCATTAATTCGCGAGTGCGAGAATTTACCGCATTTTGTAAACGCTCATGGTCGTGTAAACGGGTCATAGCGGTAACTATATGCTGAGCGGTAAATTCCATTAGCTCAAGGTCATCTACTTGGTAACGGAGTGCTTCGGAATAACTTTGTACGGCCATAACGCCAATAACAACACCATCATTAAGTAATGGTACACCAAGCCAGTCAGTGCTATCGGAGCCAAGACGTTTGATTGAATTATTAATTTCTAATTCAGTCACAATTTCAGGGGTCGCCAAGAGTGGTTTAGCCGTTTCAATAACATAGCAAGTCATAGAACCTTCAAATGCTTCAAGGGGTGACTTACCTAGAGGATAATCATCTTTTTCATCCACATCATAAACGAACTCTAACGTTGAAAGGGTTTGGTCATAAAGGGCAATATAAAAATTTTCAGCTCTCATCACTGATGCAATGGATTGGTGAACTTGACCATAAAACATACTTAAATCTGCACAGTCATGAGATAACTGGTTTAACTTAAAAAGTGCAGTATAACGATCTTCGAGCTTACGGTATTTGTCTAGCAAAGAAATGGCTTCCTTTGCTAGCAAGCTATCGCTCTCGTTCAGCTTATCAAGTTCGTTATTTAAAGGGTCTGTCATACATTACAACTTGGGGTGAGAGTAATAAATTTACTCTATATAATGACGATATTTAAGCAAAATATCCACTAGATGAAATAAAATACTAGCAATGAGTTAGCTCATTATTATAAAGGAGCACAAGGCTCCTTTATAATTTATTGCTTAACTATTAATATATTACTTATGGTAAGGCTTACTTAAACGATGTACTGATTCTATAAAGTGGCCCGCATGTTCTGGATTCACATCAGGATGTATACCATGACCTAAATTAAAGACATGTCCAGTACCACCGTCACCAAAGCCGGCAAGAATTTTGTCAACTTCTTGCTCAATACGAGGTAATGGCGCGTAAAGCATTGAAGGATCCATATTACCTTGTAAAGCAACTTTGTCGCCAATACGGGCTTTAGCATTTTCAATATCTATGGTCCAATCAAGCGCTACTGCATCACAACCAGTTGCCGCAATAGACTCTAACCACATACCGCCATTTTTAGTAAATAAGGTTACCGGTACTTTACGCCCCTCATTGTGACGAGTTAAACCATCAACAATTTTAGCCATGTACTGTAATGAAAATTCGTTATAATCACGTGGTGATAACACACCACCCCATGTATCAAAGACCATAACAGATTGCGCGCCGGCAGCAATTTGTGCATTCAAATAAGAAATCACTGAATCCGCTAACTTATCTAATAGCATGTGTAATGTTTTTGGCTCAGCAAACATCATTTTTTTGATTTTGGTAAAGGCTTTTGAACTACCTCCTTCAATCATATAAGTCGCTAATGTCCATGGACTACCTGAAAAACCAATCAGAGGTACTTCGCCCTTTAATTCTTTACGAATAGTACGTACCGCATTCATTACATATTGTAATTCTACTTCTGGATCGGGTATGCCTATTTTTTCTACATCAGCTTTACAGGTAATAGGACGCTCAAATTTCGGCCCTTCCCCTGTTTCGAAATACAAGCCTAAGCCCATAGCGTCAGGAATAGTTAAAATATCGCTAAATAAAATGGCGGCATCAAGCGGAAAACGACGTAACGGCTGAATGGTAACCTCACATGCAAGATCAGCATCGCGGCATACCGACATAAAATCGCCAGCGTTTTTGCGAACTTCACGGTATTCAGGTAAGTAACGCCCTGCTTGTCTCATCATCCATACTGGTGTGTAATCTACAGGCTGACGCAAAAGCGCGCGTAAGTAAGTATTGTTTTTTAATTCAGTCATGAAGTATCTTCCCATTTTTATATGCGCGCATTCTACCATTAGCAATTTTTTGGGTCTATGTTCTAAATCAATTCGTTGCTGTAATAATTAGATCTATTTATGATATAAAAACAATAAGCGATTAGTAATCAGTCACTTAATTTCAATAAATATAATTAATTGTAACAAAAGTTACTTTATACGAAAAAAATCGTGGTATAAATGCTCTATTAAAGTTGTTGCGTTAGCTTTTTCGCTTTGTTATAAATTGCCCCGCGTTAAGGAAGTACACAAATAAAAATAATAATAATAAAAGAAATAACTAAAAAGAAGCTAGTATAAACTAGACCTACAGCGAGCAATTCAAGCCTTACACTTTGTAAGGCTTTTTTATTGCCTAAAGAAAAACATTAAGATTAGCAGGCTTTAAAGAAACACTACATTTAGAGTTACGATATGGAACTATCACTTTATGCGGACTTAATAAAACAGGATCCCTTCCCAAAAAAAGTATCCCTAGCTGGCATCTCCAGAGTAAAAAAAGGGATTTATATTTGGCATTTAAAAGAATTTTCTAAATTTTTTCGTGACTATATAAAAAACTAAAATAAATTAGGAAAACATTAATAGAGTTCAAAAAGTAAAGGTTCTTTACGATGACCTAAAGCCTAAATTTACATTCATTATTGTCATATAAATGTTCCTTTTATTTGTTTAATGAATCATTCATGTTATTTTGATTTATCACTTTTATTACATCCATGTAACTTTTTAGTAATATTTTATGTTTACTCGTTTCGTTTTTAAAACGTAGAAATCATAAACGAAGCTAATTCAATTGCGGGTCTACCTTTATTTGGGCTCTGACACACAAATAAAAACAAGATTTTAAAGGATTAATTAATGAAAAAATTTCTTTCTCACATGTTGGGAGTTATTGCGATACTGATTTCAATTGAAACATTTGCTGCACCGCAACAAGTTTTTGAAGTTGACACAACCCGAGAACTTTCAAGAAGCGAATCAAGTGTACCTACTTTTTTTAAGGAACATGGACCTTATTTGTTTTTTCTTAATCAACCTTTTTTAAACAATAAAAGCCAAACCGCATTACCAGCATATGGCTACAATACTCTCTGGCGACTAGACTCAAGGGACAATAGTGTAAATCTAGTCATTAATGGCATTACAAATAGTGCCTTTGAGAAAACTCAACCGTATGCAATTCTAGATGATCGCATTATATACTTTACTTTTGAAGGCCTTTTTTCTGTAGATTTCTTTGGTTTAAACAAAATTAAACTTAATTCATTTAGGCATAGTAGGCTTGATAATTTTGGCAATCAAATGGCAAGTTATGATGGTTACGTCTACTTTCCTCTAATAGACAATAAAAATTCCAAAAGCGACCTTTGGCGCTCTAACGGAACTGTTGAAGGAACGTCTAAAGTTGAATTGTGTGAAGGAAACATATGTTATCACTTACCTCGAAAATTTGTTGTATCGAACAATAGACTGTTTCTAATTGCTGAATCATCTGAAAAAGATACAAGAATATGGTCTATTAGTAATAATAAAGTATCCATTATTTCGTCTGCAACAACCCAACTAAATGCATATGACATTTTTATCAGTCCAAGTGGAATTCAATTTAATGCCGCCGATAAAATATGGTTTAGTGATGGTACAAATGAAGGTACTTATCCGATAGCACCAACGGCATTAGACAGTATCGGTTTTGGTGATTCTATTATTGTAACTAGCCCATCAGATATTTCGATTATTGAGAACAAGGGGAAGGGTACTAAAACCACAATAGATTTAGGTTCCTACTTTATAAATACTAACCTAATTGTATTGAATGATACGATCTATTTTATAAGCGATCATAAATTAATAGCCGTTGATATTAAAGTTGATACACCTCGTAAAATTTTTGATTTTGGAGGTTCTCCTTACGCTACATACAAAATTATTGGTGGCAAAGGTAACAAAGTAATTCTATTGGTGAACGATCCCATAACTGGAGAACCTAGAAATGAAATTTGGGTAAGTGATGGTACGACAGTAGGAACTATTAAGCTTAAATCCCCTGGGATTGAAAAAAGTCTATGGGATCTTAATTCTTCGCACTTCTTAAATAACGACTTTTACTTTCCTTCTTTTACTGAAGAACATGGAAGTGAGCTATGGCGTACTGATGGAACGATTAGAGGAACATTAATAGCAAAAGATATAGGTTATGGCCAAACTAAGGTACAAAAAGGACCCATAGTAAGTAACGGCAGTGATGTTTTTTATTCTATGAAAAAGACATGGTACGGAGAGTTTGATGGAATAATCAGTGAGCATACTGAGCAAGAGCTTTGGAAGACAGACCCTGTGACTATGCGTAGCTCTAAAGTTCCTCAATGGGAATATCCAAAGAACAGGTTAGCAAAAATAATTACTGTTGACGGAGGTCAATATTGGTGGAGGGAGCATGAATTCAGAGCAGGCGAATATCACTTAGATTTTTATGACTATCAAAGCGAGAAAGTTACCCCAGTAATTACAGATATATTGGGACAATGTGCTAATTATGATTTATCTAATAGAAAAATGGCCATTGCTGGTAATAAATACTTTTTCCAAGCCCCTGTTGTTAACGGTGACTTATGGAGTTGTCAATTATGGGTAAGTGATGGGACTGTTGATGGAACAATGCCCATAACTAATTTACCTAAAACTTCTGTACATCCTGAAATAATCGGAAATATAGTCACCTTTCAAGATGAGGTTTATTTTAGTTTAATTATTCTGGTTAAAGAGTATTTACCTTTACGTACCGCAATATTTAAAACTGATGGAACAATAGCTGGTACTGGCGAAGTATTTAGACTGTCTGCAAGCGGTGAAGAAGCGAACTATTATATAGAAAACATGATAGCAACCTCTCAAGGGATTTTTATAGCAACCAATTCTGACTTCACAAATTTATGGTATTGGCAGCCAAATGGAATAAGTCAGGTTATAAAAAAGGCAAGTGATTTTTATATTGATACATTAATACGATTCAAAGAGGGGGTATCATTTGTATATGGTAAGACTATTTGGGGTAGTGACGGTACTGTAGATGGCACTTTGCCAATGATTGTATTGGAAGAATTTGAAGGTAAAAGTAATTACATGTCTACCCTTCACTCAACACCTGATTATGAAAAAATAATTTATGGTTCTATCGATTCACAAGGAAATAATAGATTATGGGTTTCTGATGGGACAATGTTAGGAACTAAAACAAAAGGTCCCATCATTAATGATAATGACTTTACAGTTAATGCATTTACGGGTGATGATTTTTATATCACTGACTTTTCGGGAGTATATTTAGAAGATTATTATCAAGACTTAAAGCGAATTTCTTTGGAAGGAGATACTGTTGAATTAATAAGGCAAGAACTTGCTGGCTCTAGTGAGAATTTTCCAGCAAAAATAGTTGAAGCTCAAAATCGTATATTTATTGGTCAAGAAAGTGAAATCATCTTCTACTACGGCCCAGGTTTTGGAGGCCCTTATGTAACGGCAAAACTAAAAGGAGACGATTTCGATAATGACGGAATATCAGATGATGAAGATATGTTTCCTCTCCATTTAGATGAATACATTGATACCGACAATGATAATGTTGGTGATAACTTTGATAATGATGACGACAATGATGGTATCGAGGATTCGTTAGATTTATTTTCTTTAGATGCTACAGAATGGGCTGATAAAGATGACGATGGTATCGGTGACATAGCCGATACAGATGATGATAATGACGGAGTAAATGACTGGTTTGATTCATATCCTACAGACTCGACACGTAGTGCTAATAATATAATTGTTGATAATGGAGCTAGTGATGAAGCCACCACAAAAAGTAAAAGTAGTGGTGGAGTTATTCACTATTATATAGTTACCTATGTACTACTGATACTTAGATTACGCCGACGTTTTAAAGAGTAAAATAAAACTTTAAAAATTTGACCAGCCCCTTATAATAATTAATGTTTCAAGGGGCTTTTTACATTATAAACCGTTGCAATGTGCAAGTATTATCCTCTTATAAAAATACCTTATAGCTACTACAAGGTATAATCACACCACTACACCCGTTTACATCCCCAGTAATAAAATTCATATTAACCCCAAAATATAGCCAACAGATAAAACAAATATTTCATGATTACCGTTTTGCCAAAGACGGTACTGAAAAAGGCGCTAAAAAAGCACGATTGAAATTCGTTGATATCAATAAAAAGTTTGGTCGTGCTACTGCTACATTGCCAAAAAAAATATCGCGTCAATAGGTATTATGAACATAGGTAATGGTTAAGTCCTGTAAAGAATAAACACGCTTGTATAAATAGTTAAACTCTCTTCAAAACTTATTCTTTGGTTGTGAATTTCTAACAATTTAACCGATATATTTGCTCCTATTAAGCTGTAAAATGTCGTACAATTACCTTAATTTATTAATAACTTTTAATCATTACGGAAATCCCCCATGAAAAAAATTATCATTTTATTAACTATTTCAACATTAAGCAGTTCGGCTATGGCACAGGAAACTAGCTGGTTTGATAGCTTAAAAAGCTTTGTTGGAATGGGCGAAGTTGAAGAGCAAAGTGTAAAATTGCCAAGCACTGAAGGTTTAGTTGAACAATTAACAAATTCATTAAATGTTAATACTGAACAAGCAGCTGGCGGTATGGGTGCTATTTTTAATTACGTAAAAAGTAATGTTTCAACAGAACAGTTTAGTCAGTTAGCTAAATCATTACCGGGTGTCGATGGACTTGTTAGTCAAATGCCTGATATTAGCGAACTTAGCTCTGGCAAAGGCTTAAGCGGTTTACTTGACAAAGCTTCACAATACAGCGATTCATTAAAGTCTATTAATGATATAAAAAAGCAATTTGAAGCATTAGGTTTAAATCCAGAAATGATAAGCAGCTTTGTATCTAGTGCACAAAGCTACTTAGACACTCCACAAGGGCAAGACGCAAAACAAGTATTAACGCAAGGTTTAGGCAAGTTACTCGGGTAACTTGATCTATTAGCGATTAATCGCTGCAGCTAATTTCACTGAGTTTACTAAAAAATAACTTCAGTGAAATTAGCAAATATTGATTTTTAACGACTCAATATTGATCTTTAACGACTCATTATAGACTGTAATTAATATACGCTAATTACCGCTTCATATAACGGCTTTCCTTTATTATAATCATCAAAGAGCAAAAATAACGAATACCCTACCGACGCTAGACTGTAATTAATATATGCTAATTACCGCTTCATATAAGGGTTTTCCCTTATTATAATCATCAAAGAGCAAAAATAACGAATACCCTACCGACGGTATTTCGATACCATAATTACTTTCATAGGCATCGTCAGGAAAAGACTGTTGAAGTTGTTCAAATGATCCCCCTTGAATAAAATCCCCCAAAGCCCAAATAGCTTTTGAATTAGCGTTATCGTTTATAAAGACTTCTTCCAACAAATGAATTTCAACAAGTTCAGTAGCGTTTACCTTTAACATTAAATGTTGGTTATAAAGATTGATAGTGATCCCTCTTGGCAATACTATCCGCCCTTTAGCTTCACCAAGCTGCTCTGCAAGGTTATTAACGTTTATCTCTTTGTTTGATACTAGGGCTAAATACGCCTGTGTAATTGCCTCGTTTTGAATCACTTGATCATCAAAAGGCAGCATACGACTTTCTTTATAGTTGCTTTGCTCCATAGAGAAGCCACCCAACGTATATTTCTTTTCATTGGTATGAGAATTTTTACTGGCAATAAAATTTAGTGTTAGCACCTTGTCTTGGCTATTAAAGACTAATTGATTCTTTTCATTTAAAGGTTTATCTAACGCTAATGCAGAATAAACTTCCTCTAAAAGTGCTTTTCGACCGACCTTATTGTTGATCTTCCAAGCATTGGCATCAAAAAAATCAAGTAAAGGAATTTTATTCAAAATACTGGCTGATAAATATGGCAAAGTACTTTGTACCTTTACTAATTTATCCAATTGAAAATGCAACCAATGGTGTCTTCCGTAACCTATAATCAACTCATCAGCCAGCAAGGTTAATTGCACATTAGGCTCACCAAATTTTTTGATGACTTGTTGATAGCTATCGCCCAACTTTACGCCATAAAGACCGTTAGCCAAAGATACCTCAGTATTGATAACTTCAGGCCGGCCAACTCTAGAGTCAGCAGAAGTCAATTTGAAGGTCATCATACTTTTTGCTTTAACACCGTCATGATTATAAGCGGTAAATCTTTGATGGATGACATGTGGAGTGCCCATTTCATGGGCTACTTTTTTCTGTTGACACTGCACAATTAGCTTAGCAAAAAAACGTATTTGTTGTTGCCCACCCTTTTCATCTAAAACGTTAATATCTTCTATTTTTTTATCGATGATAATCACACCATTGGCGCCAGCATCTATCGCTTTTTGTTGTAATTGATTTAATAATCTCTTGGTAGTTTTAGCCATTTGCTGCGCTTTAGCCATACCAATAACACTCGTTTCTTTAATGACTTGGTATTCACAATTAGGGTAGTAGTCAAGAATAGGTGGCAGTACGACTTCCTCAACGGCTGAAAAAGCAAACAAGGAAAAGAGTAAAAAACAACTAAAGGTAACTATTTTTAGAAAAATGTGCATTAAGGTAACTCCGCTATAATTCATGAATAACTTATATTTATAATAAAATAGCTTTATCAATTACTAACTTTTTGGTCAGTGCATTGATGGCTGGGTAGCGTAAATAAAAATCATTAATATCAATATCTTCAACCTTTGCTTGTAAAGGTTCAGTAACGTTAACATTGATGTGGCGGTTTATATTTTTACTTCTTCGCTCTGCTTGAAGAGGATAATTTAAAAATAAACCTTGTGGATCAAGGACCTCACTCTCCATAGTTTGCCATGCTTGATACCAACTTGCATGGCGATCACCGGAAGCTAAGTTTGTCGCTAAAGACAGGTTAACCACTAGGTTTTTATAGGACGAGTAATTTGTTCTAGCGCCAATAAAAGTGGCTTGGCTATTACTTTTTGCCGTTTCAGAGTCAAACATAGATAACAGTTCGATGGTGTTATCTGTTAATGATTTATTTAAATCTATCAGTAACTTTGCACTTAGGTGCTTAGCGAGCTTAGGTAGATAATCTCTCTCGCGCTCAATGAGCGTTAGTTGGGCTTTAATTCCACGCTGTAATGCAAACCCTGTTGGTAGTATTGACTCGAGGTCACTGCTGTTTATTCGACTTAGCGCTTTGGTTAATTTGGCTTTACTTTGCGTTAACTGGTTGATCACGCTATTAACCTTTATTAAGTCCCAGTCATCAACAGGTCGATTAAGACATTCCTGATAAATTTCAGGTAGATCTGTTGGCCGACTAGTAAATGATTCGCTAATAAATTGCATTATTTTTATTATCGGCACTAACTTTTTAGCTGCCTGTATTAATACTTTTTTATTTTCGGTACTGGGGAAGTGCTGATGAGAATCATGACTTAACAGATAAGCTAAATAGTAATCGCCCTGAGCAAGGTGAACTTGTGCCGCTATTAATTTATCTTGCGCTTTTTCGGCAAGCGTTAATTCAGCTTGGTATTGTGAGGGTTTTAGTTGAACCAGTTTTTTTAATGCGGTGATTGAGTGAGTGAGGTTGAGTTCTTGCTTAGCTTGCTGATATGCCTGCAAGGCTTGGCTATGTTTCGTTGGACTACACGATACGAGTAAAAAAAGTAACCCTACTATAAAGATTCTTTGATAAATAGCCATTAGATAAATTCCATTTTACATTAACGTTTATGCCTAAACTGAATATAAAGTATCAACTAATCAATAACTAATCAAATAGTTGTTCAATGCTGAGTTCAAGTTGCTTGTCGCTTTTTGCCGTATTACAAGAGTTGCTCAAAGCGAACAACTTTTCCTTTTGTTGTAATGATTTCTGTGGTGATGGTTTGGTTATCTTCGCTTAAGGTCAACAAGCCAATACCACTGCCATTAAATAAAGTTACATCGTTAGCTGAGTCAATGTAATTAGGCCTTCTCACACGGACCTTCATCCGCCTTCTTTTTGTAAACCAGTTAAGCGGTGAATAAGTCGCATACAAATATTTATTTAGCCTTTCTAAGGTATGTAATAAAGCGGCTGGAAATTCATTTTTTAAACCGCTACAGGTGACTTGTAATATTTTTTAGCTGTTACGACGAAAACGGTGAGTCACTTTATAAACAAAAGAATAGTGCACATCACCTGAAAGAATAATAAAATTAGGCGGTGTTTTATTGTGTCTAAAAATATTTAACATCACATTAGCTGTGCCAGAGTGTGCCATCCAGTTTTCAGCATCTACTGCTAAAGGCTTTCCCCAAAAAGTAAAAATACGCTGAATAGTTTCAATCAACTTAACCCCATAAATAGGTGCAGCAGAGACCATGATAATATTAGGCTCATTAATTAACGCTTGCTGTAGGGCTGATAATGACTGCCAGTCCATTAAGCCAGAAGGTTTGCCGGCATTACTTTCAGAGTACCATCGCTGGGTGCGTGTATCTAATACAACGATTTTAGGTGAGGTATTTAAACTATAATGCCATTCATCCCATTTGAGTATTTTATCAATAAGTTCACTATGGTTTAAATCCCCAGGCGAACTCAATACCGTTTGGGGTTATCTAATCAAGCCGGAGAATTTTTCAGGCCTATTACCCCAAACTTGGCATAAGCAATATCCTATTAACGCCTTACCTATAATTTTTTTGAAAACGTAAAATTATGTAAGCCACCGTAAACAATTAACATACAATTTTTAAATATTTTTGGCTTGTAACTCTCGGTAACATCTTTTCATACTCCTTGTGCCCTCCTTATTATATGCACAATAAATTATTGAGAAAACACCATGAAAAGATTATTACTTAGCGCTTTACTATTTGCCGGATGTGCAAGCCATGGGGTTGACCGAGCAGAGCAACACCAAATAATTAAAGAATTTTATGCGACTATTGCGTCGGTTACTCCGGTAACTTTATCTTCAGAGGTCAAAACAGGTATTATTACCGGTGCTGGCATTGGCTTATTAGGCGAACTTGACGGTAACCATAAAGATATGATTGCAGGGACCATCGCTGGGGCATTAGTTTTTGGGTTATTTACCGCTTTATTTGAAGGGAGTAATGATGCTTTTCAGTACCATCTAAATTCCGCCATCCAAGGTGAATTTGATGTCATTCAAAAGCAAAAAATTCCTGAATCAGTAAGTTGTGTAAAAGTGCGAAGTGGTAAAACGGTTACGTTAATGGCAGCCTCACCTGAAAACTGTTCTAACTTATTTAAATAACTTATACTGATTTCACATAGGATTCTAGAGCAAAAATATGCAAAAGTTATTATCTACTTTACTGATACTTTTTTTATTTTCTTGTGGCTCTGTGTCAATGAGCAATGGTCGACAAAAAATTATAATTAATGGTCAATCAACTCCTTGCGATATTCACCGCAAAGAGATCGATCCCAATTGTAAAACAGAGAATAAAAGCCAAACACCACAAGTAAACATTAAAGCTGATAACCCCAGCGCGGAATAATCGCTTGTTCAATACCTAAATGATCCAACATTCTGCCCACCATAAAATCAATTAAATCATTAATCGACTTGGGGTGATGATAAAAGCCAGGTGCCGCTGGCATGACAGTAACGCCCATTTGTGAAAGTGTCAGCATATTTTGTAAGTGTATGGTAGAAAAAGGTGATTCTCGTACCACTAAAATCAACTGCCCTCTTTCTTTAATAACAACATCGGCAGCACGCTCAATCAAGTTGTCACTCATACCTAAGGTAATAGCGGCTAATGTGCCCGTTGAACAAGGACAGACAATCATTTTTTTAGGGGCAGCAGAGCCAGAAGCCACGGGAGAGAACCATTGTTCTTTGCCAAAGACTGTGATTTGTGAAGGTTTTGCCTTAAATTTTTCACTGAGAAATTGAGTGGCGCCGTCAGGTGAACCCGGTATTTTAATGCCAACTTCTGTGTCAAGAACAACTCGTGCTGCGCTTGAACATAAAACATAAATTTGTACATTCGCAGCAACTAAACATTCGATTAATCTTAATGCATAGGGAGCACCAGATGCGCCGGTAATTGCGACAGTAATTTTTTCTCGAAACTCGTTCATAACTATCCTTTCTTTGCTAATTGATCTAATATTTTTTGGTGAATATTGCCAAATCCACCATTACTCATCACAACGATAGTATCGTCTGCTTGTGAGTTGTTAACGATATGACTCACTAAAACATCTATATCTGTCTCAACAAAACACGGCTGTCGGCATTCTTTAATCAGTGTATTTACTGACCATTGCACTTGCTCGTCTTGAAATAAATAGACAACGTCTGCTTGAGCTAATGATGCTGGAAGGGTGTCTTTATGAATACCTGATTTCATGGTGTTTGATCTTGGTTCTAATACCGCGATTACTCGACATGATTGATCGCCTTCACCGTTAGCACTTACATTCGCTCGAACACCGGCTAACGTTTTAGCAATAGCGGTAGGATGATGGGCAAAGTCATCAAATACACGTACCTTCCCTACTTCACCGCGCAGCTCCAAACGCCTTTTGGTATTAATAAACTCAGCCAGTGCATCAATAGCAACATGGCTAGGAACGCCGGCATGTCGAGCAGCGGCAATAGCCATTAAACCGTTATCGATATTAAAATCACCAATTAAGTTCCATTTTACTGTACCTTGTATTTCATCCTTAAAGTAGACAATAAACTCACTACCATCGCCAGTAAGCTTTTCTGCATACCAGCCAGATTTACTAAATTCATTGTCGACACTAAATTCTGTGGGTGTCCAACAACCTTGCGCTAAAGTTTCAGTGATGGCTGATTCATTTTTGGGTGACAACACTAGGCCGTTACTTGGCACCATACGAATAAGATGATGAAATTGGCGTTGTATATCAGATAAGTCATTAAAAATATCAGCGTGATCAAACTCCATGTTATTAATCACTAAGGTGCGCGGACGATAATGAACAAACTTAGAGCGCTTATCAAAAAAGGCGGTATCGTATTCATCGGCTTCAATGATAAAAAAGGGGGCGTCACCTAAACGTGCCGAACAATCAAAATTTTGTGGTACACCACCAATTAAGAAACCCGGTTTCATATGAGCATACTCTAGGATCCAGGCAACCATAGAGCTAGTGGTAGTTTTGCCATGAGTACCCGAAATAGCGATGACCCAACGGTCTTTTAAAACATTATCTAATAACCACTGCGGGCCAGACGTGTAGGCGATATTTCTATCGAGTACGTATTCAACCATAACATTGCCGCGTGACATGGCGTTGCCAACAATCACTAAATCAGGCTCATCTTTTAAATGTTCTGTTAAGTAGCCTTGTTTTAACTCAATACCTAATTGTTCAAGTTGTGTGCTCATTGGCGGATAAACATTAGCATCGCAACCTGAAACACGATGCCCCAGCTGTTTTGCAATAGCGGCGATACCGCCCATAAATGTGCCGCAAATACCTAAAATGTGAATATGCATGTTATGTCCGTTAAAGCTTGGTTACCTTGGCAATGCTGTGGTAACCAGTAATAAAAATAAGATCAAAATAATCTCTGATAATATACCTGATAAGATAGTAAAAAGGCATTGCAATGCCTTGTTAATTTAGTAAGTATGCATAGCCATACTAAATTAAAGGATGCGACGTGCGATCACCTTCACTACAATCACTTCATATTTACCCGATTAAATCGGCTGCTGGTATTTCATTATCGACTAGTTGGGTTGATGACTTGGGCTTGAGCCTTGACCGCCGTTTTGTCATAACAGATAAAAATGGCCAATTTATAACCGCTCGCACTGAACCAACACTTTGCCTTATTAAGGTTAATTTATCTGCACAGGGCTTAATATTAACCGCTCCAGATATGCCAGCGCTGCATCTACTTTATCAAGAATTGTCACCCATTTATAAAAAAGTAACGGTATGGCAAGATGAAATACAAGCACAGTATGGCCATGAAAATTTTGATTTATGGTTCAGCCAATTCCTAAAAAAACCTTGCCAGCTTCTTTATTTTGGTAAAAAATCACAGCGTTTAGTTAGCAAAAGTCATAAAAAAATTGCCTTTGCTGACGGTTATCCACTATTGCTTACCTCTCAAGCCTCACTCGATGATTTAAATAACCGGCTAACTCAACAATCAATCCCTGCGATTACCATGAAACAATTCAGACCTAATATTGTGGCTAACCTCTGCGATGCCTACGCCGAAGACACTTGGCAGCATATTCGTATTGGCGAGGTTGAATTTGAAGTAACTAAGCCTTGTTCACGTTGTATTTTCACTACAGTGAACCCTAACAATGCCGAAAATCATCCACAGCAAGAACCGCTAACAACCTTAATAAACTACCGACAAGTGGCCAGTGGAGATGTGATGTTTGGGCAAAATTTAATTGCGCTTAATCAAGGAAGTATTCAGCAAGGTGATGAAATTGTTATTTTAAAGAAGCAAAATCCACCTATATTTATTGCCAAACCAACAAAAAAAACAGCTAACAAAAAAACGACTGCACAAGCCAGTGTTAACAAGGAGCCAAAAAAAATGCGTAAAGGAAAAGTTAATTTAAACTTTGAGTCATGGAACAAAAACGTTATTGGCAACACAAAAGACTCTATTTTAGAACAAGGTGAATCAGCAGGAATGCTACTTCCCTATTCATGTCGTGGTGGCATGTGTGGTCGTTGTAAAATAAAACTAATAGATGGTGATGTTAAACAATTAGCTAACGACGGTTTAAGTGACGATGAGAAAGAACAAGGCTTTGTTTTAGCTTGTAGCTCAGTGCCACAATCAGACTTAGTGTTAGCAAAAAGATAATAAGCAACCGCTTTTATTGAAAAATAATTCCCGATAAACCTTTGATACATATATCGTAACGTGACTAAAGTGAACGGCAATTGATACCGTTCTCTTTTTAACGACTATCCATTTTTTTATAACTCACCTTGTATGAACAAGCGTTGATAAGCAGATATGCTTTACTTTAGCGCTGAGATAATTCAATCCTCTTTACTATATTTTATCTGCTATGTATTTAGCATTTTATCATTCTACTTTTAATCCGCTCTAACAGTATCAAGCTAATGTTTGATGTAAATCAACAATAAAACAGCTGCATCATTAGACAAAATCACAACTTGATTTAAATCAAACTTTGCATTTTGGCAAAGTGACAAAATCAGCCCATTAATTAGTTCTCAAGAAATAAACATTAAACCATATTAAATAACGCCACTGTGTGTGACCTCCTTGTTTGGTCGCAATAACGTGTGTCGAGCCGAAAGATACATACATAAAATAGATAGGATATACACGATGAAATTTACGAAAACAAAATTATCACTGGCTTTAATTACCGGTTCTATTATTTCTGCGCCTTTTGCAATGGCAGACGATGCGGCATTCAATTCAGGTATTAAAAAAGCACTAACAGACAGTAAAGTAAATGTGAGCTTACGCGCCCGCTATGAAGGTGTCGATGAAGACGGTGCAAATGGCACCACAGATAAAGATGCAACAGCGTTAACAATAAAGTCTCGTCTAACCCTACAAACAGGCAATTATAAAAAATGGTCGTTAGGCCTTGAGGTTGATAATGTAACCGCCATTGTTGATGATTATAATGACTTAACCTTTGATTACTCTGGCAGTGATGCTGTCGTTGCTGACCCTGAAATAACCGACGTTAACCAGGCTTTTTTACAATACAATAGCGAAAAAGTTAAATTAACAGCAGGTCGCCAACGTATTTTACATAATAATCAGCGTTTTATTGGTGGTGTTGGCTGGCGTCAAAATGAACAAACCTATGACGGTTACCGTATTGAATATACCGCAAGCGCTGCACTTTCCCTCGATTACAGCTACATCTATAACGCAAACCGCATTTTTGGCGATGACAAAAAAGGTGACGATCTTTCAGGTGCTTTTCATTTTGCGAATGCTGCCTACAAAATTAATACCGAACACAAAATATCAGCATTTGCCTATGTATTAGACTTTGATAGAGCACATGCAATGTCTTCAAGCACCTTCGGCGCTCTTTACAATGGTAAATTTGGCGCGGTAAGTGTTAACTTAAGTGCAGCAATGCAAAGCGACGTTGGTGATAACCCCGTAAATTACGATGCTAACTACTACAATGCTGAGATAGCCACTGACTTAGGTCAAGTTACATTATTAGCAGGCATTGAGGTTTTAGGCAGTGATAACGCTAAAGCAGCATTTAGTACACCTTTTGCGACCTTACATAAATTCCAAGGTTTTTCAGATAAATTCTTAAATACGGGTAGCAGTACTGGTATGCCAAATGGTGTTGAAGATACATACATTACCGTTAAAACAAAATTGGCTGGAGTTAAGTTAGCGGCAACATTCCATGACCTAGCGGCAAATGAAGGCAATATAGACTATGGTACAGAATTAGATCTTGTCGCCGCCTATACCTTTAAAAAGGATTACGACTTACTGGTAAAATTTGCCCGTTACAGTGCTGATGAATTGAGTACGGATACCAGCAAACTATGGATACAAGTTGCAACTAAGTTCTAGAAACTTACGCTTGAACATCATCTTAATTAAAGGCTGTTACGTAAGTATCAGCCTTTTTTATGTGGGGTGTCTGTTATGTTATTAAAAAACCAACAAAAACAACAACAAAGCAGCAAAGTAGAAATATATAATGAATTGTCAATGATGAGCGATTAGAATAGCCGCGTTTATTATCTTCCTACCCAAGGGACTATTTTGTTATTAATGCTCGACAATTACGACTCTTTTACTTTTAATTTAGTACATTACTTCCAAGCATTAGGGCAAGAGGTCGTCGTTGCACGAAATGACCGAATAACTTTAGCTGAAATTAGGGTACTATCACCCCAGTATATTGTTATTTCTCCAGGTCCATGTTCTCCAAATGAAGCGGGATTATCATTAGAGATAGTTAAACACTTTGCCGGTAAAGTGCCAATTTTAGGTGTTTGTTTAGGTCATCAGTGTATTGCACAACACTTTGGTGCAAGTATTGAAAAAGCACTTGTCGTGATGCATGGGAAAACAAGTAGAATAAAACATAACGAAAGTGGCTTATTCCATCAATTAAATAACCCTTTAACTGTGACACGCTATCATTCATTAATTGTTAATAAAGACACTTTGCCTGATTGCCTTGAAGTAACGGCTTGGAGCAAAGATGAACAGGGTAAAAACAATGAAATTATGGCCTTAGCCCATAAAACATTGCCTATTGTAGGTGTACAATTTCATCCTGAATCGATTTTAACGGAACAAGGCATGATGTTACTGAAGAACTTTATTACTCACTGCAAATAAAACAAAAAAATTAGCGTCAGGCGATCACTCTCATTTGTCATCATTCATACTTTTGTGTATGTCGCCGATAAAGACTATTCAAGTTCAACTTTATTGGAAAACACCCTATTAGCTCATGCAGATATTTGAAAACAACGACCTAGTCGCCCCAATATATAAAAGAGCGATGAGCTTAATGATCAGTAAAGGCTTTGCTGAAAAGCAAAGTGGAAAAGTGTCTGTTGCTGTCCATCAAAACAGCGAACAAGCTAATCGCCGCAGAGAATTACTTGCGGTTGAAGAAGAAGCAAATAAAAATAAAATCATTCAGGCCCACGGAGAAAGTTTCTTTACTGAGCAAGTCATGGCTAAATTTTTTACCCATGTGACAACTGAAGTAAACAAAAAATTTGATAACAAAGAAAACCTCTACAACAAAATATTAAAAATTGAAGATGCCATTCCCAGTATTATGGAAATACTGTCAGTGCGCGCCGCTTCGATTAATCGTATTATTCCTTTAGCTAAATCATTACCTTGGTTAGCAAATGAGCTAATTAATCTGGTCAATAAACCACAGTATCGTAAACGGGCCGATGTCCAAGTTACTGACGCAAGTTTAGCATTAAGTTATATCGGCTTAGACAATTTAAAGTTAGTCATGCCAACCTTTATGCTCAAACATTGGTTACCTAATAGCACGGCTCCTTACACGTTAATGAAAAGAAAACTTTGGAATGACAGTTTGGCTGTTGCCATGTCTTCCTCAGTATTGGCTAAAAAAGCAGGTATGGATGAATTTTCGGCTTTTGCTGCTGGCATGTTTAGTCACCTAGGACTAATCGCTGTTTCTCGCTGCTTTTTAACCACTTACAGTGAGTTACATACCGCAGAATTAAAAGCTGCTTACGAGAATAAAGATAAAAAACTTCATGATACATTAGTTGCCTTTGACGCTTCACCAGACTTATTAATCGAACAGCTAATAACACGCAGTAGCAAGATATCAGCAGATTTAGTGGAGTTGATGCGTCTAGACCGCTTGCAAATTACCGAAGCTATATTTGATCTTGCCTACACAGAAACATTAGAAAAAATGTGCCCACTAGCGCAAATAGTCACCAAAGCAAAAGCGTATGTTGCTTTTAGAAGCTTAGCTAAAGATGATTTAATCAGTAATGATGAAGCTAAGTTACTGTTAACAACAGTACGAATCACACCACAAGAAATCAATTTATTAAAGAAAAGCGACATTGATCACATAAAATTAAATTTTAAATAATTTTTGATTAATTATGAAAAGTTTACCTATTGTTAATAACCCACTGTGTTCGTTACCTCACGAGCAATTCCGTTAGTAAGCCTATAAAACTCTCTTTATATAGTTATGCATCTATACTGAATAAAACATGGCAAGCCTTTGTTTTATAAGGTCTGCAGTCATTTTGAGCAAGACAGTACTTGTTTTCTCTGTCATACTTAGCGCCTAATTTTTAGCTTCATCATTTTTATGTCTGCTGAAAAATAAACTAATATAAGGTTTTTACCTGCTGAGCTATTTTGCGGTAATGCCAAGATACACTGCACAGCAGTGTTTAATAACTTGAGGTGTGAACAATGACTAACCATTTTCCTGTAGACCGTAAATTATTTGATGACGTAATGGTACCTAACTATGCGCCGTCAACGGTAATCCCTGTACGTGGTAAAGGCTCTCGTGTTTGGGATCAACAAGACCGTGAATTTATTGATTTTGCTGGCGGTATTGCGGTTAACTGTTTAGGCCATTGTCACCCAGCATTGGTTGGCGCATTAAAAGACCAAGCTGATAAAATTTGGCACTTATCTAACGTAATGACGAATGAACCCGCTTTACGTTTAGCTAAAAAAATGGTTGATCATACTTTTGCAGATAAAGTTTACTTTGCCAACTCGGGCGCTGAAGCAAATGAAGCAGCCCTTAAATTAGCTCGTCGCTGGGCACTTGATGTTCATGGCGCAGGCAAAACACAAATTATTGCATTTAATCAAGGTTTTCACGGCCGTACTTTCTTTACCGTTACTGTCGGTGGACAAAAAGCTTATTCAGATGGTTTTGGCCCTAAGCCTGGTGATATAGATCACGTTGACTACAACGACCTAGAAGCACTAAAAGCAATTATGTCTGATAAAACTTGTGCCATAATGATTGAACCATTACAAGGTGAAGGCGGTTTAGTTTCTCCTACACAAGAGTTCATTGAAGGTGTGCGTGAACTTTGTGATCAACATAACGCTTTACTAATCTTTGATGAAGTACAGACAGGTGTTGGCCGTACTGGCGACTTATATGCTTATATGGGTCTAAATGTTGTACCTGATATTTTAACAACCGCAAAAGCATTAGGTGGTGGTTTTCCAATCGGCGCGATGATAACAACAACCGAACTTGCTAAACACCTTAAAATAGGTACTCACGGTAGTACTTATGGTGGTAACCCATTAGCCTGTGCTGTAGCTGAAGCTGCATTTGATACGGTTAATACGCCAGAAATTTTAAATGGTGTAAAAGAAAAAGCAAAACGCTACGTTGCAGGTTTAAACGCAATTAATGCTAAGCATAAAGTATTTAAAGAAATTCGTGGTAAAGGCTTGTTAATTGGTGCGGTACTAACCGAGCAGTATCATGGCAAAGCAAAAGACTTTTTAAACGCTGCTTTAGAAGAAGGTGTTATGACCTTAGTTGCTGGCGCAAACATTATTCGTTTTGCTCCTTCATTAGTTATTCCAGATGCTGATATCGATGAAGGCTTAGCGCGTTTTGAAAAAGCTGTTGCTAAACTAGCAAAATAGTCATTGTTAAATTACCTTAATAAAACAATTACACCGTTGAAATTGTAGTTATTTTTCTAAAATGACTGCAATTTCATTTTTCTTTGTAAAAAATGAGATCTTTCTATGATTATTATACGCCCTATTCAAGCGAGCGATTATGACTCTTTACATCGTATTGCGATAGAATCAGGACACGGTTTTACATCACTACCTGTCAATGAAGGCTTATTAAAGCAACGTATCGCTCATTCTGAGTATTCTTTCGATAAAGATGTGTCGCACCCGTCTAGCGAAGGTTATCTGTTTGTAATGGAAGATACTGACACGGGTCAGGTTGTTGGTACAAGTGGTATTGAAGCCGCTGTAGGTTTAGAAGATGCTTTTTACCATTATCATTTAGGTAAAGTCGTCCATAATTCTCGTGAGTTAGGCATTTATAATACCGTAGAAACATTGTCACTGTGTAATGACTACACGGGTGCATCTGAAATTTGTACTTTGTTTTTGGGTGAGAGTCACCGAAAAAATAAAAATGGCCGTTTTTTGTCTCGTTGTCGCTTTTTGTTTATGGCTGAACATCACGAGCGCTTTGCAGACACAGTTATCGCTGAGATGCGTGGTATATCTGATGAAGAAGGACGATCTCCTTTTTGGAATTGGTTAGAAGAGCATTTCTTTTCGATGGACTTTCCAACAGCCGATTACTTAACCGGTATTGGTAAAAAAGTCTTTATCGCTGAGTTAATGCCAAAGCATCCTATCTATGTCAGTTTATTAAGCAAAGATGCACAAAAAGTGATTAACGAAGTTCATCCTAAGACATTACCTGCCTTGCGATTATTAGAAGCCGAAGGTTTTGCCCGCCGAGGATACGTTGACATCTTTGATGGTGGCCCCACGGTTGAAGCACAAACAGCCAAAGTAAAAACAATTCGAAATAGTGGCAAGTATCAAGTCATTATTGGTGAGACAGATGATAAAGCTAATTTTATTATTTGTAACACGAAAGTTGCAGGTTTTAGAGCTGTTCAAGCAAAGGTATCGCTAAGAGCAACTGCTGAACAGGTGTTGATGTCAGACGATATCGCTAAAGCACTGCATGTAAATGAAGGTGATTTTGTACGCTTAGTTCGCAATTAACGTAAACCTTGATTCTCTAAGCAATCATTTTATTTCACTGAGCAGCGCGCAGTGAAATAATAATTAGTTCATTAGGTGGGTTTTTATGTCACCTGGTAACGTCGTAAAGTATAAGGACAGAAAAATGTCAAAAGCAATACAATTAATTAATGGTCAGTGGCAAGCAGGTTTAGGTCACGATGTTAGCTCGTTAAACCCCGCAAGAAACACAGTTATTTGGCAGGGAAAGTCTGCTTCTAAAGAACAAGTTGATATTGCGGTAAAAAGTGCGAGAGCGGCGTTTGAGTCATGGGCAGACATGAGTCTTGAAGCTCGTATTGCTATTGCTGAAAACTTTGCTGTGCTTCTTGGTGAGAACAAAGAAAATCTGGCAATAACTATTGCAGAAGAAACAGGTAAGCCTCTTTGGGAAACCCTTACAGAAGTTGGCGCCATGATGGGTAAAATAGCGATTTCTGTCAAAGCAAACAATGAGCGAACGGGTACTGTTGAAAACCCAATGCCTGGCGCAAAAGCAATGATACGTCATAAGCCTCATGGTGTTGTTGCCATTTTCGGTCCTTACAACTTCCCTGGTCATTTACCTAACGGACATATTGTTCCTGCATTAATAGCGGGTAACACAGTTGTATTTAAACCAAGTGAATTAACACCAAAAGTTGCTGAAGAAACCTTAAAACTTTGGTTACAGGCGGGTTTACCAAACGGTGTCATAAATCTCGTACAAGGTGAAGTTGAAACAGGCAAAGCGCTTGCTTCACATCCACAAATCGATGGTTTGTTTTTTACCGGTAGTTCAAATACTGGCCATTTATTACATGAACAATTTGGCGGCCAACCGGGTAAGATTTTAGCTTTAGAAATGGGTGGAAATAACCCACTAATCGTTAAAGATATTAGCGATGTTAAAGCGGTAGTACATGATATTATTCAATCAGCCTTTGTTACTACAGGACAGCGTTGTACCTGTTCAAGACGCTTATTTATTGAAGCAGGCGAACAAGGTGATGCTATTATCGCTAAGCTTATTGAAGCGACAAAAGCGATTAAAATAGGTTATTTTGACGATGAAGAACAACCTTTTATCGGTTCAATGATTTCTGAAAAAGCAGCGTTAAGTCTTGTTGCTGCACAGCAACAGTTACTAGATTTAGGTGCACAATCATTAGTTGAAATGAAGCATTTAGAAGCAGGTACTGGTTTTATTTCTCCGGGTATTGTTGATGTAACATCGATTAAAGCTATGCCTGATGATGAGCATTTTGGTCCATTATTAAAAGTATACCGTTACACAGATTTCGACGCGGCGATCAATGAAGCAAACAACACTTCATTTGGTTTGTCTGCTGGCCTATTAAGTGACAGCGAAGATTTATACAACCACTTCTTCCGTAGAATACGTGCAGGTATTGTTAATTGGAATAAACCAATTACAGGCGCAAGTAGTGCGGCTCCATTTGGTGGTATTGGCGCAAGTGGTAACCATAGAGCAAGTGCATTCTATGCAGCTGATTACTGTGCTTACCCAGTAGCCTCTGTTGAAGCACCTAAAGTGTCATTACCAGCAACATTAAGCCCAGGCTTGAGTATTTAGGCACACTTACAGTAATGTACGCTAATAAGTTAATAATCAAAGCTGGGCTTCGTCCCAGCTTTTTTAAGAATATAGATCAAATCTAGCCATTCAGCCTGAATAGTTAGCAGTGACACGCATTCTCATAAATCCTTTTAAAATGAACGCCTCTCTTTAACTATTCATTAGTCACTAATTTTACCTACTCCTACTACGGATATTTACATGACAAATATTAATTCAATTCAACACCAGCAAGTTACTGACTTGTTTACTAACATTTGGCAAAACTATATTGAAGTTACGCCTTCTGCCGATAAAATTCATCATTTACTCAGCTCAGGAGGCGATTTAATCAACGATCATGTTGCTTATCGAACCTTTGATAGTGCGAAGGTAAATTTAGATAAATTAGCCGCGATCTTAATAGCGCTAGGTTATAAATATTCTGGTGAATATGACTTTTCAAGCAAAAAACTTAATGCAAAACATTTTGAACACAGTGATGCGAGCTTGCCAAAAGTTTTTATCAGTGAATTACGCGTCAAAGAATTCTCAGTTAATGTTCAAAACATTATCGAAAAAATGGTTAGTGCTATAGACGATGAGAAGGTTGCACAGAGTAGTTTCTTGTATTCTGGTACACATTGGCAAGTAAGCAAAGCAGAGTACCAAACTTTGTTAGCAGAGAGTGAATATGCCGCTTGGGTGGCTGCTTGGGGATACCGTGCAAACCACTTTACTGTCAGTATCAATCACCTAGATAACTTTTCGACTATTGAAGAGGTAAATATCGCCGTTAAAGCAGGTGGGTTTTTATTAAACACGACCGGCGGTGAAATCAAAGGCGACTCAATCGTTAAACTTGAACAATCGTCAACCATGGCAGATAAAGCTATTGTTAAATTCTCAGATGGAGAAGCAGAAATCCCTAGCTGTTTTTATGAATTTGCTAAGCGATACCCATTAGATTCTGGCGAGCTATATGCTGGTTTTGTTGCGGCTTCTGCAGATAAGATATTTGAAAGTACCAACGTAGCAGCCTAATTGTTGTTCAACAACCCATCAATGGGCTAGGTTATAGCGAGCAGAAATAAAGCCCTGCTCGCTAAATTTTTACAACAATAACATTACTTTGCATAGTCCTCCCTTTTACTCCATGACATTAGTCACATTACCGATTACAAATATCAAACACCTTTCATTGGTGCTCAGCCTTTCTATTTTGGCACTGAAATCGGATCCTTTGGTTCGAATAAGAACTTATCCTTTTCCTATATTATGATTAGTTTTTCCTGAACTAGTATTTAAAGCATCGCTGACGACTGAAAGGGATTAACCCTTACTATTTATTCTCTGCTATTTATAGGTAAGCGTTTCATTTAACGCCCTCTAATTTTTAATGTCTGGCATTTACCCTTATATAAATACAGCAAACGTTAAAGTTCAGTGAACAATAAATATCGCTTGTTAAATATTAACCATAAAAAAACCCGCTAAGTAGCGGGTTTTTTAACAACTAAATTATTGTTTAAACAATTTTTAGAAGCGGATTGAAGCGCTTAAACGAACATAACGTGGAGTCTGCCAGTTCTGTGCTAAGCCGTAAGTTGGGCTAACAAAGTAGTTACCTGAACCGTCTTCATTGAAATCAGTTCTAGATTCATCATCATAAATCTCGTCGAATTCAGATGCTGTATCATTGTTAAATACGTTGAAAACATCTGCACGAAGATTTAAGTCAAAGTCTTCAAATTCAATGTCGTAACTAGCCGTTAAATCAAGGTTCCAAAGAGAATCTGTTGTACCTTCTGAACCACGTTTAGCTAATTGACCGCCTTTGTAGAAAGACTCTGAACCATATGCCTGAGCAAATATATCAGTTGGGTGAATACCAAATGCACTTCTTGGCTTACCTGCTTGCCATGAGAAGTTTGCACCAATATTCAAGTCATCAGTAACTTGGTAAGAACCAAATACTTTAACTGAATGACGACGGTCATTTGGTAAGTTACCATCACCACCATCTAATAAACCAGGTTGGTCAAAGTTAGTTGTTAAACCAGCGTCATCTTGACCGTTGTCTGAACGAACTAAACCTTCGTTGTTACCCCAGCTATGTGACCAAGTGTAAGTACCAGTTAACATCCATTTGCCATCCCACTCTTTGTTAACAGTTACGTCAACAGCAGCATATTTACGGATAGCTTCAGGGTAGTTTAAGTCAGATGCAGGAATAGTGTATTCTTGATTAGCTAAAGGACCAGCATCACCATCAGGGTCAGTTGTTACAGTAATGTCTGTACCTGGGTTAGTTAGTACATAGTAATGGAAACCTGTACATTCAGTACAAGCTGAACCGAATTCACGATTAACATATTCATTAAAACCAAAATCGATTGCAACATCTTCAATAGTTGTTGCTAGTTCACGGTAAGTACCTTGAACTGCCATGCTCCATTCGTCATTTAACTGGAACTGGTAACCGGCAATGAATTCATCTGAATACATAGGGTCGATGCTTGAATCAACGATTGCGCCTGCTTCTGGAACATCACCGTTTGAGAATACATCTTGAGGACGACCAGTGTAAGTACCACCAGTTAGGTTAGGAACTTCTAACCCATCGCTGCTCATTCCGTCGTAGTTGTAGTAATCTTGAACATAAGTTTCAGCACCGGCTAAACGAATGTTAGTGTTAGCAGCGATTGGAAGATAGTAACGACCGTAGCTTGCCCATATTTTAGACTCGCCATCGCCCATAACATCGTATACAGCGCCTAAACGTAATGCCCATTGGTTTTCAAGTTTAATGAAAGATTCACCAATACCATTCTTGTTTTCAAATGAATCGTTACGAATACCAGCATTAATAACTAGATCGTCTGTAGCTTGCCATTGATCTTGAATGTAGTATGCAAAGTTTTCTGATTCAAAAGAACCACCGCTGCTGTATGTACGGTGACGTACATAATCAATCGTAGTATCATCTTCACCGATTACGTATAAGTAGTAAGCGCCACCAGAGTTAATTGTTTGTTGGTTTGCCGTTAGTGATTCTTTATCAACACCAAAACGTATTTCATGATCACCTAAGTACCAATCAGCATCGATACGAACAACTTGACGCTGATCATCACCTTCACCAATGCTAAAGTTAGCAAAGTTACCACCAGGAACAAACGCTCCTGTTCTAGTGAAGTTACGGTAAATAGCTGGGTTAGCATCTAAAACACTACCAGCTGTACGGTCTGTTTCATTGATACCGTATTGAACTGATACTGAAAAATCGTCAGTAATAATAGACGTTAATTTAGCTGTGTAGTTCAAACCACCATTGTCTTCAAAACTTTCTTTTGGTTCAGCACCAGTAGAACCAATATAATCAGTTCTCAATGTAGTTGTAGTACTTTGATCAGAGAAAGCTGAGATTTCAAGGATATTGTTTTCAGTAATATACCAATCTACTTTTGCACCCCAGAAAGAATCATCATCTTTTTGTGAGTATAAACTTTGTGCAATACCATCTGGAGTAGAAGCTTGTCCACCGTTGTATTCAAATTCATCGCTACGCGGGCTGTATAGTGCGTAATAGAAAAGAGTATCTTCGATGATAGCGCCACTTGCCCATAAGTTAACTTCGTAGAAGTCATTCTCATCGCCAGTGTTATCAATACGTAAAGTACCGTCATCACGTTTTTGTGATTGCTTATCTTCTCTTAAAGCATCTGGTTCGTAGTAAACATTTACGCCAGCTTTAAATTCGTTTGAACCACTTTTAGTTTTTGCGTTAATTACGCCACCAGTAGCACGACCAAATTCAGCCGAGTAACCACCAGTTTTAACTTCAAATGTATCATACATTTCAAATGGTGGTTGACTAGAACCAACACCTGTACGGAAGTTAGTAATGTTAAGACCATTCACATAGTAAGCATTTTCAGCTACAGATGCACCACCAATAGATGGGTTGTTACCAAAAGCAGAATCACCTTTAGTTGTACCCGGTGCTAATAAAGCAACACCAGTGAAATCACGTGCAACAGGTACTCTATCAAGAGTTAAAGTATCAACAACGATACCTGTGCTTGAACTTGTGATATCAACCATAGCAATAGCTGAACCAGTAACTTCAATACGCTCAATATCATCAGCAGCTAGAGTCATGTTAAGGCTAACTTTACCGCCCATACCAACTTTAACATCTTTTTGAGCTGTGATTTGGAAGCCATCTTTCATTGCTGTAATGTCATACATTCCAGGAGGAAGAAGCGGGAAGCGGAAAGAACCTTCGCTATCAGAAACAACAGAGCGGGTTAAACCAGTTTCTTTGTTTACAATTTTAATTGTAACTGAACCAAGAACTTGACCACTTTGGCTAATAGAACTACCAGTAATATAACCTGTTGTGTTATTTGCCATTGCAGGCATTGCTGCACTCAATGACATCGCTACTGCTACAGCAGTAATTGATTGTTTAAAGCTACGCTTTAAATTAGAATTTTTCATATTAGTGTTTCTCTCTGGACTTATAGTTTAAATATTTATTGTTTTAAATTCTTTGAATATTTCAACAAATTGTTACATTAGGTAACAATATCCATTAATTCTGCCTGAATATAGAAATATTACAACCCCTATTACAAAAATGTTTTTGAACTTTTTTATTAGTACCTAACCAACTGTTTACCAATGAAATAATCAACCTATTAACCAAACCATATCCAAATATGTATCGATTTATAGACGCTACAAACAAAAAAAAAGCCTTTTTGTAACTTTTTTGTAAAAATATTTTATACAAAATATCCGTATTAATTGAAATATTCCAAATATCAGTAATCAAATTAAGCTATAAATCACTTGAGGGAGCTACAATGAGTTCTACTTTATATAATGCAGATCAATTTAACTGCAGCTCTGTGGCTGAGCGATTTAAAAAATATAACGATTTACCTCGCCCAGAAATAATGCCAATGATTGATTTATCCCCATATTTACATGGCCCGTTAAAAAGTTAAGGGGGAATTTTCGTTAATGTTTAGGTAAAGTGTTGAGTAGAAAAATAATGGTCAGTTTAGATGAGCAAGCAGCCAAGGTTCTACGCGACGACAGTTAACGCATGAAATAAACCTAGTTAATAACTGAGGTATCTAGATATATAAAAAAAATGCCAGCAAGATGCTGGCATTTTTATTAAGTTATCATTTAATTAGAAAGAAAGACGCGCACCTAAGTATAGTCTTCTAGGTTGAACCCATTCAATAGCTTCACCAAAGGCATAAATACCGTCACCCGCTTTAAGATCTTGTTCACGTACACCTGCTTGATCATCCAAGACATTAAACATATCTACAAAAAATTCTGCTTTGTATTCATCAAAATCATAAACATATTTAACACGAAGATCTAAAGTACCATAGGAAGCACTAGTGTTAGCTGCGACCACACCATCTTGAACCCAACGTGAAGAAATACCGCCAAAATCATAAGCATTATCTTCACGTAACGGGAAGTGACGACTACCGCGAGCGTAGTTAGTACTATAAAGTGTCCCCGAGTTCCAGTTGTAAACAGCACCAACTTCAATGCCATTATCAAAATAATAACTACCTGCCAGTTTCGCTAAGTATTTAATATTACCCGGTTGATCACCCCACATATTAGGTGCGGCTGGATCTAACTCTAATACATCACCTTGGTAATCAGCGTTGCCATCTGAGTTTGAATTACCTTGCGCATCGTTATAAGTAAAGGACGCAAGCATTGACCAATTGTCTGTACGGCGTTTACGGAAAGTTGCCTCAAGACCTTGATATTCACGTTTTGCACCAGACAGTGTGCCGATAACAAAGTTTGATTCAGGAGCTTCTGAATATCCAAAGTATGAATAAGGTAAGTAAAAGGGTGAATTTACTAATGCTTCATTATTTGGATCTGAGAAAGTTCCTAGGTCATAATCTTCCATGATATCTTTGGTTACACGCTTAGTGTAAGTAAGATCAATACTCATATCGTCAGATAAGGCTTGCGTATAACCAATTAATAACTCGTCCGTGTAGGGCGTTTTAATACTGGGAGCGAAAAAGGCATCTTGACCACCCTTTTGACCACCACGTGTACGGAATGTTAGCCAGCGGTCACCAGCAAAAACTTGCTCTTCACGAACAGGGCCCGTCAGATTACCCGCAAAACTTGTCATGTCGGTACGAATCGGATCATAGTAGCGACCAACAAAAGCAAAGACTTTACTTTCCCCATCGTTATTAATGTCCCATGCAGCACTTAAGCGAGGAGCAATTTCCCAGTCGAACGTTTGAATCGTATCGCCTGCAGATGAAATATGCTCATATTTTTCCGAACGTATGCCAATATTTACCGAAATACCATCATCATTGCTCCATTCATCTTGAATAAAGAATACTTGACCTTCAATTGACATTTCAACCGGAGCTGTTTGGGTCATATTAATGCGATAAACATTATTTAAACCATTTGGATTACCCGTAGAACTATTAAAAGTCATCTCATCTAATTCTGCACGACTAATTGCACCATCATTATCAGAATCTAACAGGCCTAAATAGTATGCGCTATCAGTTGCTACCATCGCATCTAGAATGCCATCTACGTCACTGTCTGAATCAGAAATATCGGTAGTTCCTGTCCAGCTATCGCTAACATAGCTACCAAAAGTTGCACCTGAATTTTGACCTGGAATTGATGTGTATTGCGCGCCGTCACCAGTATATTCTAGGCTGGTTTTAAAGGTACTTTTAGTTTGTGAGTAACCGGTTTTAATAACATGAGAGCCAAAATCACTCGTATCTAAATAATATTCGGCAGTAATTTTCATTTCAGTGCCATCACGACTGGTAATAGAGTCAGAACCGAGTCCACCGAGTGAAAGATCACGACCCGTAGGGTTCCCCCCTAAATAAGCCACATCATTTCTTGAAGATTGGTCTGCGGCTAAACTAGACAGCTCTCCTTCATGTGAAGCATATTCTGCAGTAACAATTAAATCATCCCATGTATGAGAGTATTCAAAATGCAGATTATCACCACCTTGTTTTCGAGCTCTATCTCGATTATTAAAGAGTGACGCATCAGCTGAACCACTTATTTCTGTTGGATCGTTAAAGTACGAAACAACAAAACGATCATTTTGAGTTGCTTGCCAAGTTAATTTAGCAAAACCTAAATCAGCTTCATTAGTAATCGTGCGTTGTAGTGCACCCGTTTCTGGATCAGCAACATCTTCTTCAAGGTCTTTGACTTGATAAGAAGTAAAGAACCATAATTCATCTTTGATGATTGGACCACCAAGCGTAAAAGCCGTATCAAAGGTTGAAAAACTATTTGCATCTTCATTTTTGTTATCAGCAACTAAGCCATCATTTTGCAGGTAGTAGTTAACAGAACCATGAAATTCATTACTGCCTGACTTAGTAATAACGCGAGAGACTAAACCTGCACCACCGGCAAACTCAGCAGGAATACCACCCGTCAGTATTTGTTGTTCTTGAATAATTTCGGAGTTAAAGTTTGCACCAAATGTACCTGTGTTATTATCGGTAACATTAATATTATCAATATAATAAACGTTATCTGTAGATACCCCTACACTGCCACCACTATCACTATAGTTAACACCTGATTTAGAGGAAGGGTTTCCACCTGTAGAAGGTTTAGTACCTGGTGCTAATTGTAAGTATGCTTGATAATTACGCGCAGTAGGCAAAGATTCAAGCATTTCTAAAGTTAAATCAATACCTGATGTCGTTGAGCTAGTATCAATGGTTGCAACAGAGCCTCTCACTGAAATCACTTCGATATTATCCCCAATACCAGATAAGATGTAATTTACATCAAAGCTTTTACCTGACACTACACGCACCTTATCACGTGAAAAAGGTTCAAAACCATTACCTGTTATTTCAACTTCATATTTAGTTGATGGGTCTAAACCTGATAATCTTAAGTAACCATTTTTATCAGTTACACCTTTGCGGCTAACTAAACTTTCAGAAGTGCTTACATTTACAACGGCACCCGCTACAGGTTTACCCTCTGCATCAGTTACTTGGAATTTTAGACCACCGGTATCTGCAAATGCTGTACTCATACCTAGAACAGTCGTTACAGCGATAGCTGCAATTGAGCGTTTAAAGTTTCGCTTTAAATTAGAATTTTTCATTATTAGTATTTCTCCCTGAACTTATAATTTTAATTATTTAAAATCATGAGGTTAACTTTTAAACAAATCGTTCGTTTAATTAACAACCCCTTGATACTGCCTGAATATGGAGATATTACAAGCCTTTAGGTCAAAGTTATTTTGAACTTTTACAGACGAAGCTAACCACCTGATATTTATATAAATCTCTGTTTATTCGTACAGTAATGTTTGCAACAATATATCTTTTTCAATAAAAAAAAAGACTAATTAATAGACATATTTCAATCTAAATTGTTTTTATAAATAACGAAAAAATAGCAGAGACCAACCTTGATCAAACGCCTACATAAGAGGTATGGTATATTTTTTTATAAAGGTTACATTTTTAATGGTTACAGATACTGAAGGTTACATCCATATTATCGAATACTTGACTGAGCATTTCAGTTTATTTGAAAATTCCTCCTCAGTAAGTGCTGATTCAGATACCGTTATGAGCGTTATTGAACAAGAATTAAGTGAACAAATCATCAGTATTTGCAGCCAGAACGAAGCGTTGTCTTTTAATCAGCGCAATACTATTATTCGAGAAGTTGATGCTATTGTTTATGATTTAGAAGAGATTCTCTCTGGCGTTATTAACAACAAAGTCACTAACGAGCAAAAAACATTCATTAAAGAATTTGCCTTACTGATTAAGAATTTATTTGATAGCGAAATTCACAGTCAGTTTTTATCTTAAGGCGTTGAACGAATTATTTCGAGCAATAATATTTACCAACAAAAAACCTGATCACGACCCAAGTCTTTCGCTTGATATAATGCTCGGTCAGCGCGGGTAAAGAAATCATCAAAGTTATCATCTGCAAATCTTATACAAGTAACACCGATACTAACAGTTACTTTAATTTCGCCCTGCCACTCACCTTTTATAATTAGATTACTTTGATTAAGTCGAATACGCTCTGCGACAACCTTTGCTGACTGCAATGTAGTTTCAGGGAGCAATATTGAAAATTCTTCACCGCCAATACGGGCTAAAATATCTTCTTGTCGAAGACAAGGAAGTAAACATTGAGCCACTGACATTAGCACCTTATCCCCTATCGGATGGCCATAGCTATCATTGATATCTTTAAAGTGGTCAATATCAATAGCAATCAAGGATAGAATGCGAAGGTGCCTTTTAGCACGATGAAACTCTCGTTCAGCATGATCAATAAAATAGCGGCGGTTATACAGCTTAGTTAATGAATCGGTATTTGCTTGTTTTCTAAATTCTTCTTTTAACGCATACAATTCACTGACGTCGGTAGAAAATCCAATTAACGTTGGAAGTTCACCTTGGTGTTGATAAGGAATTTTTGTACTAATATAGTAACGTACATTACCTTGTTCATCTGCTGAGGTTTCTTCTATGGTTTGTTTTTCGCCCGTATCAAAAACTTTTTGATCAGATTGGTTAAAATGCTCAGCAACATCAAGTGGTAAAACCTCAGTGTCTTTCTTACCAATAATATTTTCTGCTGACGTACCAAATAATTCAGCAACTTTACTGTTTACATATTTAAATGTTCGCTCATTATCTTTCATGTAAATATAAGCATCAACATTATCAAGTACCGTATGAAGTAATTTTTTCTGTGCTTTAATTATTTTTTGGAGCTTTTTTTCTGCTGTTATATCTGTTGATACACCACAAATACCGATGACATTGTTAGCATCATCGAACAAGGGTTTTTTAACCGTTTTATATATCCGGGTTTCTTGTAGGGATTTGATGAAGTTTGTTTCTTCATTTTCTACAGTTATAGCCTCTTTAATAACCTTTCGATCATTTTCTTTTAGTTGCTGAGATAACGCTAAATCAAAGAAATGACTATCATCAAAGCCAATGATATCTGTTGAGTTAATATTAAATAAATCCAGTACAGCCTGGTTTACATAGGTATAGCAACCATGAATATCTTTAGTGAATATACAAGTGCCAACGTTATTTAACACTTCCGTTAACATCTTAACGTCTACGGATAAATTATCCTTTGACGTTGAAGTAACGGGTAATGGTTTCTTTTTACTCACTAATAAACCTTAACTGTTGATGATATTACAGAAAGTTTAATTGTAGTTGAAAATTAATAATAGGCATTATGCTTGCGACATAATCGTTATTTAGCCAATATTTATTCAGTGGGTAAGCTTGCATAGTGCAGAGACAGGAGACAGGAGACAGGATTAAGCGCTAAAGTTATCTTGATATAACCCAAGAGAAAATGACTTTCTATTGGGTTATTAAATCATCAGTGTTAATAAGCTATGACTTTAAATTAGTAAGCGCCGGCCGCATAGGTTAATTCATAGCTGTGGCTGTATATTTCTAATATATTACCAAAAGGGTCTTCCATGTAAATCATACGATAGGGCTTTTCACCGGGATAGTAGTAACGCGGCTCTGCCATACGTTTTTTACCACCTGCTTCGACAATTTTTTCCACCAGTTCTTCAAGATTAGGATCTTGCACACAAAAATGAAACACGCCTGTTTTCCAGTATTCAAAGTTGTCTTCTGGATTTTCTTGATTAGCAAATTCGAATAGCTCAACGCCGATGCGGTCGCCTGTCGACATGTGGGCTATTTTAAATTTACCCCAATTAGCACCAAATACGTCGGTACACATAGCGCCAATGGGGCTATCATCTTCAATGATTTCTGTTGGTTTCATTATTTCATACCAACCTAAAACGCCAGTATAAAATTCAACAGCAGCCTCTAAATTAGGGACTGAAATACCGATATGGGAAAAAGTTCTTGGATATGCTTTACTCATTTTTATTACCTCGTTAAATTTGATAGACAAAGTATAGTGAACTTTATAAAGTATATAAAATTATCATTTGTAATATAAATGAGTACATTTTGTTATGATAAATCTTATTTGGTTAAAAACATTTTGCACGCTTGCTGACGTTGGACATTTTACCCAAACAGCGGAAATTCTTTTTATGACGCAATCAGGCGTAAGCCAGCATATAAAAAAACTTGAAGCGCAGTTGGACATTTTATTATTAACGCGGGAGGGTAAGTCTTTCTCATTGACCGATGCGGGTATTAAATTACGCCAACAAGGACAAGATTTATTAGACACATCTGCTGATATCGAAGCTTCAATTAAACAAGATGATGCTTTTATCGGTGTCATTAAAATAAGTACACCTGGCAGTGTCGGCTTAAAACTATACCCAAAGATGCTTGATATGCAGCAACGCTATCCGGCGCTTATTATCGATTACACCTTTGCACCCAATAAAAATATAGAGCAAAATTTAATTGAGCGAAAAATTGACCTGGGGATACTCACTGAGTTAAATAGGAGCCCACAGTTAGCCTACAAAAAAATAGCCATTGAGCCTTTGGTTTTAGTGACGTCAAGTGATATCACAAGTATCAACTGGCAGGTGCTTACTTCTATAGGTTTTATCAGCCACCCTGACTCAGAACATCATGCACAACAATTATTGAGTAAAAATTACCTTGAATTTGAACATACAAGTCAATTTAAGCACAAAGGATTTTCTAATCAAATAAGTTTGATTTTATTGCCCGTTAGCCAAGGATTAGGTTTTACCGTATTACCCCTACATGCGGTAAACGCTTTCCCTGAGCAAAGCCTGATAAAAGTACACACATTGGAGATACCGGTCAGTGAAACCTTATATCTTTGCCAAAACAAACATTCGTTTGACACTCAAAGGAGTCAATTAATTAAAAAATCGATTCGTAAATTTATTTTATAACATTGACTATAAAAACTCACTTAGCCTATGAATTTTTTAGCGATAAGCAAACACTCAAATCGGCTCATAGTGACTTAATTGTAAATTTATTTCCAGCCGACCCGCCATTGATCACTGACTTTTAGATCCCGCCAATCTATGGTGTATTCATTATGAGTCATCACCGCTTCGATAACACAGGCAATTACTTTTTGTTCTTCGTCAAACTCCACCTTAGTGATAATAAAGTGTTTTTCTTTATTGGTAATATCAACTTTAGTCCACTTACTATTGATGAGGGCTTTGGGATTAATTTTATTCATCTTTACCTTAGTGTATAAGTTATTGTTTCAAAAAAGACAGTGTAAATATCGATAATGAAAATTGCCCAGGGACTTTTTTAGTCATTAAAAATCCGACTTCTTTAATATCTTCTGAGTTAAGTAAAGGCGCATTTGGTATAGCCCTTCCACGAAAAGTTGCTTTAAAGTCTGCAAGCTCGAAGATATGATTTTCACGCTTATTAGCGACGGTTTTAAAGTCATGTTTATAAGCTAACCGGTAGCCATTTACATAAATAATTAGCCTTAATTGATAGGCTTGCCCGTCACCTTCGGTGTTAATAACAAGTTTCTTATAAGATTGTGGAAGATTATCGACAGCACGAAAAACCGAACTAAAGCCGCCATTATTGTCTAGAGAGATGCTACCGCTAAAAATACCATGATCTTGAGCAAATATCATTTCCCCGTTTGATAAGCCGCCCATAACGCCATCATTGGTTATCCGCCAGCGTCCGTTTTCTTGCTTTGAAAAATCAATCATATAAGCCTTCTTATTGCCACTTGAATTATCATTGGCCTGGTTATTAATATTGTTACCACTGGCATAAGCACTGAAAAACAAACATAAAATTAAAATAAATCGCATCAATAAATTCCACTTAAGTATTCTATATCGCCTTTTAAATACGCAAAATAAACTTGTTAAGATCAAAATCACTAAAAATGAGCTAAAATTAATACTCTAACGTATGTAGTGTTAGATTTAATTTAAAATAATAACCAACGAGTAAAAATATATGCGCATTTTTTTATTGATATTGTTTATCAGCCTTGCCTCAGGTTGTAGCACAAAATATACAAATCAATCAGTCACAGGTAAAGCTTTTCCAGCGGTTACCGGACAAACATTAGAAGAAAACACAGTCAATATTCCAGCCGATTTCAACAAAGAATTTACTTTATTATTAGTAGGCTACAAACAGAATTCACAGTTCGATATCGATAGATGGTTAATCGGTTTAGATATGACTGAAACTAAAGTCGATGTCTATGAGCTCCCGACTATTCAGGGATTGTTCCCAAAAATGTTTAGTACTTTTATCGACAATGGTATGCGTGCTGGTATTCCAAAACCTCTTTGGAAAGGGGTGATTACAATTTATGAAGACGGTGATAAAGTTCAAGCTTTCACTGGAAATGAAAGCCCTAATAACGCGCGAGTATTACTGTTAGATAAAAATGGCATCATTGTTTATTTTTATGATGACGGTTTTTCAGTTGCAGCGCTTAATGAGTTGAGAGATAAGTTAACGCCATCGAGCTAGTGTAACTTTGTTGAGACTTGTGCAAGAGACAGCAATTAACCGTTACTGTTTTTTGCCAATTTTAGCTATTTACCCAAGGTTTATTCTTATCTATTTATATACCCATACTTCTTTATTTCCTTCAACGTTGTCGTCAAAATATTTTGAAGCACGACATATTAACTCACTACTTCACCCTTGATTTTTACCGCACCAAAACGGGGCGCTTAATCACATCAGTGCAATTCCCTCGGTTACTCATCATTTCAAAAAAACACTAACCTCAAATAAAAACCTTTTATTACAATAAATTAGTAGCAAAGCACTGTTTACTAATGATCTGGCATAAGACTTGAAGCTCTGATAATAATGAATAATTATCTACAGTGAAAATTATGCTCTCTGCTTTTATTGAACAACACAAACTACCTGATGAATTCAGCGACACCGTTAGACTGCATTATCAACCACTTGCTGAGCGAATATTGGGGCAATTCAAAAAACACAACACACCGTACTTTGTCGGTATCAATGGCTGCCAAGGTAGTGGAAAGTCAACATTAACAGACTTTCTCGCTGAATATTTAACAACTCAATACCCTCTTAATGTGGTGGTGATGTCTTTAGATGATTTTTACCTAACAGGTAAAAAACGTCAGCAGCTTGCAGAAAATATTCACCCATTATTAGCAACAAGAGGTGTGCCAGGCACCCATGATATCGCGACTCTTGAGCACGTACTTTTGCAATTAAAAGCTAAAAAAACGGGATTTTCTATCCCTAGATTCAATAAGGCTACCGATGAACCCTATCCAAAAGAGCATTGGACTGTGGTTGATAAACCAATAGATATTATTTTATTAGAAGGATGGTGTTGGGGGGTAAAGCCTCAAACTGAAGAACAACTAAGGTCAGCTATTAATGAACTTGAATTGCAGTATGACGCTAAAGGTGAATGGCGAAATTACGTTAATCAACAACTGAGCGAGGCTTATGTTCCCTTGTACAAAAACATGGATTTTTGGTTAGCACTGCAAGCACCATCATTTGACTGTGTTTATAAATGGCGATTAGAGCAAGAACAAAAATTACAAGCTAGAAACATCAACTTAGCTAATTCAAAGGTAATGTCTCCTGAAGAAATATTAAACTTCACCCAATATTTTCAGAGACTTAGCGTACAGAGCTGCACGACTATCGCACAATCTGCTGACGCAATATTTTACTTAGATTATGCTCGCCAAATCAAAGATGTGCCTCTAAAGGAAGTACGATGAGCTCATTAAGAACACTTGTTTTTAGTGACTTAGATGGAACCTTACTCGATCACTTCACTTATCAATCAAGGCCCGCAGATAAAACACTTGCGCAATTAAAATGTGCAAATATTCCGGTTATTTTAAATACCAGTAAAACCCTAGCTGAATTAGCCATTATTCATCGTGAACTCAAACTAGATACCCCCTTTATTATTGAAAATGGTGCCGCTATTTATATACCTATAGCTACTTTTTCAGCACAACCTGCTGACACTGAAATTGTTGGAGACTATTGGGTAAAATCTTTCTGTTTACCTAGGCAGCATTGGTTAACTTTATTAGCTGAAAAAACTGATGAATTTAAAAAGTATTATCAAGGTTTTTCTACTATGTCTGCTGCTGACCTTACCGAAATAACAGGGCTGTCGTTAACAGAAGCTAAGCGCGCTCAACAAAGACAATATGGTGAACCCATTCAATGGTTCGGTGATGAGGTCAGCAAAAATAGCTTTATAGAGCATCTTATTGATCTAGGAGCCAATGTTGTTCAAGGTGGTCGGTTCATTCATGTCGGTGGCTACTGCGATAAAGGCCAAGCCCTAATTTGGCTAACAGAGCAATATCGAGAAAACTTTAATAACCCTGCAATTCTGACCATCGCCTTGGGTGATGGTGAAAATGATAGCCCAATGCTAGAAGCCGCAGATATCGCGGTACAAATTCGTTCACCCGTTCATAACTTCCCCAAACTCTATCGCCAATTTAAAACGACTCGTACTCAAGATTATGGTCCTGAGGGTTGGGCTCAAGCACTACAAACTTTGCTAGCAAAGCAACTACTTTCATCTTCTACTATTATATAAGAGGTAAACCATGGCTGATTTTTATCAAAACGGTACAGTAACCACGCTACATAACTTAGCACAGCGTGAACCAGCAGATATGGCAGCTGAAATACTAGCCTTCTCTAAAAAGCGCTCTTTAGGGCTTATTTTACCTTCATTATTTTCTGAATTAGAAGGCAAAGCCTTGCCCGACATTATTAATAAAATTAAAGGTGTCGAATATTTATCAGAAATAGTTATTGGTCTTGACCGTGCCGATCTTGAACAATATAAACACGCCTTAACTTTCTTTGGTCAACTGCCACAACATCACCGAGTATTATGGAATGACGGTCCAAGATTACAAGCGATAGATGCAAAATTACATGCCCTAGGGTTAGCCCCCAAAGAGTTGGGTAAAGGCCGTAATGTTTGGTATTGCATGGGCTATATTTTAGCTTCGGGTAAAGCGGAGTCAATTGCCCTACATGATTGTGATATTTTGACCTACGAACGTGAACTACTAGATAGACTACTTTATCCTGTTGCTAACCCTATGTTTAATTACGAGTTTGCTAAAGGTTTTTATGCACGAGTTGCCGGTGGAAAAATAAATGGCCGTGTATCCCGTCTATTAGTAACACCGCTAATTAAAGCGTTGAAAAAAACAGTCGGTCATTGTGACTATTTAGAATACATGGACAGTTTTTTATATCCTTTAGCCGGTGAATTTTCTTTCCGTCGAGATGTATTAAACGATATTCGTATTCCTAGTGATTGGGGCCTTGAAATTGGTGTGCTCTCAGAAATGTATCGCAACTATTCGCCTAACCGTTTATGCCAAGTTGATATTGCCGCGACCTACGATCATAAGCATCAAGATTTATCTTTGGATAATACTGATGGTGGTTTATCAAAAATGTCGATTGATATCAGTAAAGCTTTTATTCGTAAACTTGCTACCCAAGGTGAAACGTTCACGGCAGAAAAATTCAGAACATTAAAAGCGACTTACTATCGTATTGCGTTGGATTATGTCGAAACTTATCGAAATGATGCCATGATGAATGGCCTTAAACTTGATATTCATAATGAAGAAAAAGCAGTTGAGATGTTCGCACAGAATATATTAACCGCGGGCAATACCTTCTTAGATCAACCCATGGATACGCCTTTTATTCCTTCTTGGAATAGAGTAGTTAGCGCCATACCTGATATTTTATCGCAACTAAAAGAAGCGGTAGAGTTAGATAACGAAGAATTCAGACAAGCATTATAAAAAAAGGTGCCACATGCCAACGCAAGATAATCAGTTAACACCTAAATTGCAGGGTAATTTAAAAGAAAAGTTAGTTCAGCAGCTTTCGACTATCTATCACGATGTCCAGCTTGAAAAGCCAGTAAGTGATATTGCCCAATCTCTGCTTGATATTATGGGGTTATCTAAAGAAACAATGGCGGCGAAGCCTTTCTCAAACCATTGGTCAGAAGAAGATATTATCTTGATAACCTATGGCGATAGTATCGTTAAGGCTGATGAAGCACCACTCAAAACGTTGAAGACTTTTTTAGACACTAACGTTAGCAATACGGTTAACAGCGTGCATATCTTACCTTTTTTTCCTTATAGTTCTGATGATGGTTTTTCAGTTATCGATTATTCATCGGTAAATGAGTCGTTAGGTACTTGGCAAGATATTGGCCAGATAAGTGAACATTATCGTTTAATGTCTGATCTCGTCATCAATCATTGTTCAAGCAGAAGTGCATGGTTTGACAATTTCATTAAAGGTGAAGGACAAGGCAGCGATTATTTTTTTACGGCTCTTGCTGATGATGACTTGTCAGCCGTTGTGAGACCAAGGACATCGCCCCTCTTAAAGGAAATTGAAACTGGCAAAGGCAAACAATTTGTTTGGTGCACATTCAGTCATGACCAAGTTGATTTTGACTTTCGTAATCCTGAAGTTTTAAAAGCTTTCGCTTCTATTATTAAACAATACCTTGATATGGGTGTAAAAATATTTCGTCTAGATGCCATCGCGTTTTTGTGGAAAGTAGTAGGAACACCCAGTATTAACTTACCGCAAACTCACGAGGTGGTCAGGTTATTAAGGACGCTTATCGAGTCAGCTAAACAAGATGCTGTTATTATCACTGAAACCAATATCCCCAATACGCAGAACCTCACTTATTTTGGTAATGCCAATGAAGCCCATGGGATTTATAATTTTTCATTACCGCCGTTGTTATTAAATACCTTGCTAACAGGTAACTGTTTATACCTTAAACGCTGGCTAATGAGTATGCCTCCTGCGCAAGATGGCACTATGTACTTTAACTTTATTGCATCACATGACGGTATTGGTTTACGTCCGGCAGAAGGATTATTAGATGAAGCTGAGCTAGATAACTTAGTACAGGCAGTAGAAAATTTCGGTGGAAAAATATCTTGGCGCACTACAGATACCGGCCAACAAAAAGCCTATGAAATGAACATATCACTTTATGATGCAATGCAAGGCACAGTGCGAGGTAAAGATCAGTGGAATTTTGAGCGTTTTATTTGTGCACATGCCATTATGTTTGCCCTCGAAGGCATACCAGGTATCTACATTCACAGCATGCTAGGCACACAAAATGATTATCAAAAATTAGCAAATACCCATCATAACCGTGCAATTAACAGGCGTCGCTGGCATGTAGAAGCTTTAGAAGAAGCGCTTAATGACAGTAACTTACACCATGCAAAAGTGCTTTCATCATTAAAATCTTTATTGGCGTTAAGAATTAAACAACCCGCCTTTCATCCTAACGCAACGCAATTTACCCTGCATTTAGGTTTGCAATTGTTTGGCTTTTGGCGACAAAGTAAAGACCGAAAACAAAGCATGTTTTGTGTGAGTAATATTTCTGATCAACCGGTAGTATTACCCTTGAGTGAGCTGAACTTAATTATTACCGAATCATGGTTTGAACTTATTACCGCAGTAAAAATAACAGAATTAAACCAAGAGCTTACTTTGTCACCTTATCAAACAGTATGGATATCAAATATATAAAGTGAAAAGTTAAAAATAAACGCTATACTAAAAATAATTTTGGTATTAACTGCAGATTAGCTTTGGAATAGCAGGGGGGATTATCAATGAATGATTATTTTGCACCTCATGGTGAATTCAAATTACACGTGAGCAATAATATAATTATCGCGCGCTTAACGGGTTCCTGGAATAAAGAGTGTGCGGAAAATTTTTCACAAGCATTTATAGCGCAAGTGAAATTGTTAAAAATACAAAAATGGGCGCATTTAGTCTTCTTAGATGACTGGCAAATAAGTGTTCCTGAAATTGTCCCTGTTGTTGATGATTTAGCCGCTTTTTGTATTTTAAATGGTTTAGAAAAATCAGCACAAGTCGCCAATGAATCAATGATGAAAAAAATGTACCTCGATAAAATGGCAATTGAAACACGCAGTAACTTTGAGAGGCGAATATTTTCTGATCAAGATAAAGCGATTAGCTGGCTCAATGAATATGGTTTTACTACAAAAAAAGGATTAAAAGCTTACGAATTAGTATAGCTTGATGGTGCTGCTAGAAGTTTTTCGTAAACACTAAAAGCAACTGTAAACTGCTTTTGTCTTCAACTAGAGGACTGTCAGTAATACTTTTATCAAACCAAGTGTATTCGAGATTTAAGCGGGTATATCCGCCAAAAAAAATAGGGGTCGCGATTGAAAATCCAAGATTTTTATTAACGCCACTGTGACCAAGGTAAGCCCCCCTATTTTGATTCACTTCGTCTTTAGAAACACCATAATAGTAATCAACATGATGTTTATCTAAGAAACTGAGTGAAATTGAGGGTTCGAAAAATATTGGCCCATACCTAAAAACATGACCAATCGTTGATTTTATCTCAAAACCATTTGAGCGATTTAGTGCATCAAACATCGAAGAAAAGCCGATTTTCCAATCATTTTGTTGATAATCAACACCAAAGCCGACATCAAATGAACTTTTTCTTTTTCTCATCCCTTCGAAAATAGCACTATCAGATTCATCAAACCCTTGGAATCTTGGGGATAATTTTGCGGAGAGAGTTAATCGATTCGCATTTATTAACTTATAATTAATAAATGGTCCAAATACCGATAAGTTTTCTCCTTGATATCCCAATAAAGGTAAAGGCATTACTCGGGTGTTATATCCCTTATATATCTCTTTATTAACACTGATACCTACGCCGTATAAAAAACCTTCGGCTTTCTTTCGCTCAACAGATACGACTGTATCCTGCTCTGAAAAGACGTAAAAAGCTGGAAAAACTAAAATTAATATTAAGGCTTTATAAATGCTTTGTATCATTGGGTGATTCTCACTGGATTTTTATCATATCGAGTATACGTTTAAAAGTGCAATGAGGTTTAAACCTCCGATGAAATTAACCGAGTAACAGCTTGTTATACATTTATCATAACTCTATTTATTCAGTGTTAATTTAATAATACGGTTATTAAAAATAATATTAATTATAACAAAGAGTAAAGTGCAGCCTTGTCTTTACTTTTAGCTAGGTACAATAATTAAAATATCTCAGCGAGGTGATCGACCTTGGCCTAAACTACGTATAGTTAACCATCAATTATATTATCGGGTAAACCTAAAATGAAACACTTGAGCCATGACCAATTGTTAAAGATGGATGCACGCTACCGGGCTCAACTGATCAATAGTTTATCCGGATTTAAAAGTGCTAACCTCATAGGTACACGCAACAAGCAAAACCATAACAATTTAGCGATATTTAGCTCTGTTGTCCATTTAGGTGCTTCGCCTGCTCTAGTTGGTTTTATTACTCGCCCAGACATTGTAGAACGTCATACTTTAGAAAACATTCTGCAGACGAAACAATTCACCATAAATCAAGTTAATGAAAGTTTTTGGCAAGCGGCCCATCAAACATCAGCGCGTTATAATGCCGACCAATCAGAATTTGAGCAAACCGGTTTAACGCCTTATAACGTTGATGGTATCAATGCCCCTTTTGTTAAAGAAAGTCACTTAAAGTACGCCTTGAAACTGCGTGAGATAGTGCCAATCGAACTTAATGGTACCCAATTAGTAATAGGTGAAATCACTGATATTCTTTGTGATGAAGTTGCTATTAAAGCCGATGGCTATATTGATATCGAATCATTGGGTACGGTTGCCATATCAGGACTAGATAGCTACCACAACAGTCAACGCTTATCACGATTGAGTTATGCTAAGCCAGAAACTCAACCTGGAGAAATTTCACTTGATGGCCATACGTTTGACGGTAATTCATTTGAAATCTAAATAAGCTTCACTGAACTCTAGGGACAAAAATGAAAAGTTGGCAGTTACTTGGCTATCTTGGTCTATTACCTTTTGCAGGTTTTTTATATTTAAGTGTTGTGCTAGAAGACTCTTCTGTGTGGGCACAACAAGCTTTTATAGCCTATAGCGCTATTATAGTCAGTTTTATTGCTGGCACATTGTGGCGTAAAGCCGAAGACAATACTCGGCTAACACAGCAAATTATTAGTAATTTATTAAGCTTAATCGCTTTTACCACTTTACTGATGCCCGGTGATTTGGCCTTGATAGTATTGTCGTTCAGCTTTATATTTTTATTTTTATATGAAAAAAAATTAGCGATAACAGAGCAAATAAACGATGTTGATTTAGCTTACATGAGAATGCGTTTTTGGCTAACTTTTATTGTTCTCTCACTGCATACCAGTGCTTATTATTTGTGGTTCATTTATGTAGCCACCCAATAACTTTTAGGAAAATTCATGCTAACTATATTCTATGATGGCAACTGTCCAATGTGTGCAACTGAAATGATCCACCTAAAAAGGCATGATCAAGACAACATCATACTTTTGGTCGATATACATCAAGAAAATTTTTCAAGTCTATACCCTGCAATTGATTTTTCAGCCGCTATGAAAATATTACACGCGACTTATAATGGTAAAGTTCTGCTCGGTTTAGAAGTCACACATAGGGCTTGGACACTTGTTGGTAAAGGCTTTTGGGTAGCTCCACTTAATTGGCCAGTATTTAAAACACTAAGCCACTGGGTTTACTTAGGACTGGCTAAATACCGTCATCAAATTTCAGCACTTCTCGCCAAGGTTTTTGGCATAAAAACAGCAAACTGTAATTCAGGAACTTGTTATGATAAATCAACTAACACTGATCATTGGCGCAAATAGCGACATTGGCAAAGCAATTGCCACCCAAGTAGCTTCTTTAGCTGATACTGGCCTTATTCTTATTAGTCGACAAGCCATTGACGAGAAAGACACTGTTGAGCAGCAAAACAGCCTTAAAACTAAAAAAATTACGGTTAAAGATTACCAACCGCAATCAATAGACAATGCTATAGCAGAATTAGTTGCGCATAGTGAGTTACCCATAAGCCAAGTCTTTGTCTGTAACGGCATACTGCATAGTGATAAATTTCAACCAGAAAAACGTCTAGAAGACTTCGATGCACAAGCATTTGAGCAAGTTATTAGCGCAAATACATTAACCCCAATGTTATGGGTTCAGAAGTTGACACCAATACTGACAAGGAAGTCACCCTGTAAATTTATTGTTTTTAGTGCCCGGGTCGGCAGTATAAATGATAACAAATTAGGCGGGTGGTATAGCTATAGGGCATCGAAAGCAGCATTAAATATGATGCTTAAAACTGCATCTATTGAGTTTGCAAGAAGAGCAAAGAATATAAAGCTAATTTCTTTTCATCCCGGTACTACAGATACGCCGTTGTCTAAACCTTTTCAAAAGAATGTCCCTGCAGATAAACTTTTTACCAGTGAATTTGTTGCCAAACAATTGCTAACTATTGTTGCTGATACTCCTATTGATCATACCTTGAGTTATCTTGATTGGCAGGGCAAGTCTATTAATTGGTAGCTGACAGTAATGGCCGTTAAAAGTTAGTTATTCCAGGTTACTTTTTGATTTAACTATTGAAGTTAAAAACAATAAAAAAAACTGCAATGAGATTTGCAGTTTTTATTGGGATTATTTATTAAAGGTGATTATTTTTTAGTAAAACCGTCAGCTATTTTATGAAAAGATTCAAGCGTCACTTTATTATCATATTCAATCGAAAATCTGCCATGGAATAACAAGGTTATTGTTAAGTCTTTATAACCTAACCAACATGTATATCCATCAAAGTCATGCCAAGCTTTAATACCAGAATACTGATAAACACCATCGAGTTTAGTACCCTCTTTGGTGATATGGTCATAGATTTCTAAAAAATCTCTTAGCGTTAATTGTCTATCCTTCATCAGTTAAAACTTAATCATTTGGCTGCATCGACCATTGCTACTGCTGGTGCCACACATTTCATCATAAGCTGTTTGATACTCTAGTGCAGCGTTAAATATATTATTATCTCGAAGATAATTTTTAGCTTCAACTAAAGATCCCATCACAGCAACATCTCTAGATTGGGTTAGACCAATAAAGTTATTGAGAGAATCAACCGCGCCAACCAAATAATGAGTCGATTCAGCGACACCAATAATAGTAGGTATAGTTGCTTGATTACTGTTAGTTAATGTATTCATCATAATAATTCTCCAACTTGAGTATAGCTATCATTACGGTGATACGAAGATTAAAGATCAACTTCAGTAAAATTCATAGTTGAATTTTACTAACCTATCACCTTAAAATATCTCGTTTGTCAAAAGATGCTCCTCTCTATTATCCTTTAGCTAGTATTCAGCTACAGCCATTAAGGAACATCTATGAAGAGTAAAACTGTCTGGTATCTCCATCTCCATGTAATGGATGAGTGGAGATGTGTATCCTCTGGTAACCTTGCTCATATCAAAAAAGCCCAGAGTATGTATATACAAAATGGCGTAACCACACTGCTAAGGGTTGCACATAGTAAATTGATTAGTTCAAACAGTTAAATTAACAGATAACGCTTTTAAGCGAATAGCTAGGTTTATGATCAATATTGCCATAGCGGCTAAAGCTGGATTAGAATTGACTGCTGATCTTTCTTGGTCATTTTACTGACCACTAGTAAATAAGAATTATCCATCATTCTCTCTAGCTCGCCCTGAGGAATTGAGCCATCTAAGATAATAGTATTCCAATTAGATTTATTCATATGATAGCCGGGAATGATGCCTGGAAAAATATCACGTAATATCTCTGCCTCATCTGGGTCACATTTTAGGTTCATCCAAAAGTGGCCTTTAGCGTCTTCTGCAACCTTGGCACTTTTAGCGTTTGAACCATGAGAAATCGTTGCAAACAGTTTGTTTTTGACCTTGAAAACGCTAACGTCATCGCCAAATGGATAATAAAGTGAGCTTGCTGGTTTAGCTAATAAATAGTGCTCAGCCATTTGTTGGTTCATAGATTTCATTGACGTTTATCTCTATACATTAAAGGCTTAAATTTACGGTCTAATGAATTTAAGCATAGCAGTAAAGAGTGACTTTGGGTTAATGAGCAAGATGAGCAGAAGTTTCAGCCTAAAAAAATACCGATAAACAATCTATCGGTATTTTTTAGCAAAAGCTGAGCTTAGCTTAAATTAATAATAAGAAACTTGTGTTGGGATTGTTAAAATACTTTTACCAAAACGCTTTAACCAATAATATATCGCCGCAAAAATGGCAATGACAATGATGATGCTAATTCCCGCTGACAACGGATTAGTAGCAAAGGTTGCCACTTGATAAGTAAATGTCGCCGCTAAATAAGCCAATGAAAAGCTCCATAAAGCCGCAAATCCAGCCCAACGACTGCCAACTTCACTCTTTATTGCGCCCATAGCTGCTGCACAAGGTGTATAAAGCAAAATAAATAACAAGTAACTAAATGCGCCAATTTTACCGGCAAATGCAGCCTGCATAACGGTGAATGTTCCTTCATTAACGCCTTGTTCTTCTGCGGCGGTATGTAAGTTGGTAACATCTCCGATATCAGTCCCTAAAGGATCATCAGCTTGAATACCTAATAAGTTTTCTTTTATTGAATCCGTCGCGTCAGTCCACAACTCAGCCATTGACTTTAATGCTTCTGGCTCTGCATTCACATCGGTATAGAGACTATTAAATGTAGCCACTAAAGCCTCTTTCGCAAACAAGCCGGTAATAATGCCAACACTTGCTTGCCAGTTATCTTCCTTAATACCCATAGGTGCAAGTAAAGGGGTAACAACCTGAGCACTTTTACTTAATACCGACTCTTGAGAGTCTTGATGACCAAACTGACCATCAGTACCTAATGAGTTAAAGAAGTTGAGTACACAAACCACTAAGACAATCGTTTTACCTGCCCCCAAAATAAAAGACCGAGTACGTTGCCAAACACGATGCACTAGATAAGAAAGCTTAGGTATTTCATAAAGCGGTAATTCCATAATATTGACAGAATTTTTGCCCATTAATACCGTGTGCTTTAATAAAAATCCAGTGAATAGTGCTGCCGCTATACCGATTAAGTACAATAAGAAAACTAAGTTTTGCCCAGAATCCGGGAAAAATGCCGCAGCAAATAAAGCATATACCGGTAAACGTGCCCCACACGACATAAACGGTGACATCATTATGGTGGTGATACGTTCACGCTCACTATCAAGAATTCGTGCCGACATTACAGCAGGAACCGTACAACCAAAACCAACAATTAAAGGGACAAAAGCTTTGCCGGGTAAACCAATTTTTTGCATAGCACTGTCAACCACAAACGCTGCACGCGCTAAGTAGCCACTGCTTTCTAAAATCGATAAACCAATGAATAAACAAGCGATGATTGGAATAAAAGTAGCGACCGTTTGAATACCTAAGCCAGCTCCTTCAATTAAGGTTAGCAACCACTGAGGTAAATCATAACTTGATAAAAATCTTTGCGGGTAATCGACAAAAATAGCGCCGGCTAAAATATCAAAAAAGTCGATAAAAGCGCTACCAACATTGATTGCAAACATAAACAATAAGTACATCATGCTAAGAAAAACGGGCACACCTAACCAAGGATGAAGGATAAAATGGTCAAGGCGGTCACTTAAACTTATTGCCGGTGCTTTTTTGGAAGCCGGTAGACCCTTTTTAACATCGATCAATAACTGCTGAATAAACTCGTAACGCGCCTGCATAATACTAATAGCATCGGTATTGGTTTGCTGACAGCCACCTTGATCATTACAAGCGCCACATTCAAGATCAATTAACACCTCAGTTGAGTTTTTGTCCGCGAGTTTATTGACAATATCTGCTGATAACATTAATTTCTTTGGACGTTCACTTGCTTTAGGTAATTCAAGTAAAGCCTGTTCAACTTGTTTTAAGGTATCTTTAGCTAAGCTGTTGGCAATAATAACTTTACAGCCAAGTTCTTTGGCTAAAATATTTATATCAACGGTTTGCGCTTCTTTTCGATCAGATTTATTGATAACCAATAATACCGGTAAACCGAGTTCAAGTAGCTGAGTCGTTAAATACAACTGACGCTTTAATTGCGTCGCATCGACGACATTAATTAAACAATCAATGTCGTTATTTTTAAGAAAATCTTGGGTAATAGTCAGGTCTTTACTTTGTTCAGTTCGAGTGGCGAGAGAACTAATGCCAGGTAAGTCTGAAAGTAAAACTTGCTCATTATTAAATGAGAAGCGCTGCTGTTTTGTCGCTACAGTGACGCCAGTCCAGTTTCCTGTTTGTTGTTTCGCGCCCGTTAGAGCATTAAAAAACGTGCTTTTTCCTGAATTGGCAAAGCCAACTAGAGCCAAATGTAAAGCTTGTGACATTAGACGATTTCTATACCTATTTGTTGAGCAATACTCGGTGCTAAGCAAATTTTAGTACCATGGAGATGAAAGGCAAGTGGCCCATTAAATGGTGCTTTATGGGCTAATGATATCTCAGTTTTTAACGCAAAACCCTGCTCGATTAACTTTGAAGTCAAATCGAAATTTGTTGGCAACGTGCGGATCACCGCTCGTTGGGTACGCCTCAATTGTGAAAGGGTCATAAACAACAACTCAAATAATAATGATTATCATTTGATTCTACTTTACTATTAACTTTTCAGCAAGCGTATATAACAGCGTAATTGATCTAAATCAGCTTAAATTAATCTACTAATAAATTTGATTTAAAATTTAATAGTTTAGCAAGCGTTCAATATAATCATATTAAAAATATAACTGGATTTATCTGCGCAGCTTACGTAAAAATAGCGAAAAGGTAAGAGAGGTATTGTTATTATGAAAATTAAATATTACCTAATGAAACATCGCTGACAAATCCAAATAGCTTGTCAGCGATTTACTATTTTAATGACAGTATGATTTATAGATTAAAAGCTATATGTCATTTCTGCCCATGCACTGGTACCTTCTTCAGGTAAACGGTCCATAAACGTTACATCACTGCCTTTGACTCGGTTATAGCCACCTAAGTGATTTTGATATTCTTTATTGAGTAGATTATCAACGCCAAAACGAAGCGTTAATTGATTATTGACGTAATATTGAGCGTCTACATTCATCACACCATAACCAGCACTTGTTTGTTCCTGATTCGTTAATGAAATATCTTTTTGTGCGGCGGCCATCACTAAAACCATATTTACAGACCAATTCTCACTAAAGTAATTGGCACTTAACTGACCATTCAATGGCGCAATACGATACAAGTTATCATTAATATCACGACGTTCGCCACGTACGTAACTGACCACGGCTGATAATTGTATTTGATCATTTATAGTGTAATAGCCATTTACATCAGCACCATAAAGCTTAGCATCTACATTAGTAAACTTTAGAGGGTTATCATCACCCGCCATCATTTGGGCCATCATTTTTGCTGACATATCCAACATACCTAAAGGAGTACCTTGAATATAGTCATCAATATTTTGATAGAAGAAATGAGGTGTGATCATAACTTTTTCAGTTTGGTAGGTAAAACCGACATCCGCTTGATAAGCTGTCTCACTGTTAAGATCCATATTACCCACATAAGTGTTACCGTCGGCCAGCCCACCCGTTGATTCCATCGGGGTCCAGAGATAAAGCTCTTGATATGAAGGCGCTCTATTTTTTAAACCTACGCCTATATATAATGATAAATCTTTCGATAATTGAGTTTCCGTGCTTAATGCGATATCTATATTGGTATCATTAACACTGTGATCACTGTTATTAAAGTTATCCCGTAAGTCTATGGCTAAATCAGCCATCGTTGGCATAGCTGAATTCATATTATCCATCATTGCAGAGCCCATCGGCATAATCATCATTGCCATAGATGTTGCCACTTGACCTGCATCTAATTCAGCTCTTTTTAAACGGACGCCTAACTGAACTTTGGTATTGTTAAAGGTTTGCTGCCATTGTGCAAATAGCCCAAAGCGATCATCTTTGACATCATTAAAGTTTACCACGGCAAACATCGAGTTATTTGGATTGGTGATCACAGAGTCATGCTTGGCTAAATAACCATCGAAGCCAAATTCTAACTCACCAAAAGTAAAAGATTTACCCAGCGAAAAATTAAAATTAGTTGTTATACCCGTAGCATTATTACGACGATGTTTTTCTGGATTATTATTCAATCGCTTTTCAAAGTTAGTCATACCATGATCGGCATCGGTGTAGCCTAACAACCAATCTGCTTGCCAATCGGCCCAGATAAAGTTACCGTCTAAACTTGCTCGGTGACTATAAATATATTCTATATCCATAGGTAATGCTGGCGTACCCGAATCTTGGGTATCTGTATAATGGTAGCTAAAACCTGTTTCACTACTCTCGCCAAAATAACGTAAATCAGTGCCAAATTGTCGTTTAGCAAAATCAGTTGGCGATATAATTTTACTATCGCCACTTTCCATATTCTCACCTTCTTGAACATTGCCATAAAAAAGCCCAGCAATATCACCTTTGGTAAGATTAACCACCGATGATAATGTTTGCGCTTCATTATTGCTTCGAACACCTGCTTGTAAATCACCATTTATCGCGAGTTTCTCGCTATTATTGGCTTCTGCTTTACGCATTTTTACATCAATAGCACCACCCAAGGTATTTATGCCGGCAGAAACCGGGGCGATACCACGATAGACAGTCATAGACTCAACAATTAATGGCGTAGAATAACTTAAGGGTGTGTCCATAGCATTAGGACCAGCGCCAATGACCGCTTGTCCATCAAGTGTGGTTGAAATTCGGTCGCCATATAGGCCACGATATTGTGCAATACCCGTTACCGGGCCATTACTGTTGACATTTGCACCAGGGACCGACTTTAACCAACTCGCTAAATCGGGCTCCGTAGTCTTCCCTTGGGCATAACTTTCATTATTTTCAATGCCGATATGGTGACGTTGATGAGTGATAGTGATCACTTCAATCTCATCGAGGTTAGCCGTTGAATCAAACGTATTATTAGCAAAAGCACTAATAGACAAAAGACTGCTAAAAACTAATGAAGAGCTTATTGCTAAAGCAATGGGTTTAATTGAAAACGTCATAGTTGTTTCACTTACTTGTTTGAGTATACCAAATAGAATTAATACTATTGTGTTAGCTATAATCAATAAAAACAAAGTAAAAACAGTGAACTGCGACATAATGTCGCAATAAAAAATGACTTACTTGACCTAAGTCAAACAAGACATTTTAGAAGAGTAATCGTTATTTAACTAAAAACCTTAGCTACAGAGCTGATTAACGTTAAAAGCAAAAAATGCACAACTAGCTTATTTTCAAAGCAGACTAATTTAACCTATTAACGGCAGTTACTTTAAGCAACATAATTGCTTTAAACCTAGACAATAGTTAATAACTTATTGTCTTAATTACGGCGCTCTGCATTTTTATCTCCTAAAGTTTTCATGATATCTCGCCAAGTTAATATGCCAACGGGAATGCTATTTTCATCAACAATAGGAATACATGACGTTTTAGTCTGATTGAAAATATCAATGGCATCAAAAACATTAGCGTTAGGCGTTAAGGTGACCAATTTGCGATTCAGTATTTGATGCGCTTTCTTGTTTAAGGTTGCTGTATCTCTTGGGAGCTCTGCGGCAGTGCCGATATTAGGACTCAGTGCTTTGAGAAGATCTCTGTCTGAAATAACCCCTGATAATTGTTTATTATCAACGACCAGTAAATGATGAAAATTAGCATGTTCAAAAATATTTTTTATCGTCAATAACGTATCGTCCAAAGAGACACTAACAAATGCTTTGGTCATGATGCTGGCTATTTTCATTACGCTACCTTTTATCCATTTTATTCTTAACTATACAATACATTAACAAACAACAAAGAGAATTTACTTTATTTGGGGATAATAGATGACAATTAACCTAACAATGGCACAATGAACTAAGACTCAAAATAAGGAATATAAATGAAAGGTTTAACTACCTTAATTTTATTGTGTGTTAGCACAATAAGTTATGCCACCGAACAAGCAGAAGAAATATTCAAACAACTTGCTCCGTCACTTTATCAAATAAGACTTATAGACATCGCCAGCGGTGAAAAGTCATCAATTGGCTCTGGTTTTCAAATTAGTGCCGACGGTTTAATTGCAACCAATTATCACGTTATTTCTGGCTATGCGCGTCATCCCAATAAGTACACGATTGAAATTTTTGATCACCAAGGTAAAAAAGCGCCACTTACTTTACAAAGTGTTGATGTTATCAATGATCTAGCCTTGGTAAAAAGAACGACTGATGGCGAAATGCCTTTCTTTAAAATTGCACAGCGTGTTCCCCAAAAAGGCGAAGAGCTTTATTCGTTAGGTAACCCGCACGATTTAGGCATGATAGTAGTACCCGGCACTTACAATGGTTTGAAGAATGAATCTTTTAACGACCGCATCCATTTTACCGGCTCAGTGAACTCTGGGATGAGTGGCGGACCTGTCGTTAATAAAAACTCTGAAGTCGTTGGGATAAATGTGGCGACTTCAGGTAATCAAATCGGATTTTTAGTACCACACGATAAACTGCTTAACTTATACAAGCGTTATAAAACAGGTAATTCTGAAAGTATTGCAGCACAAATGGCACAACAACTTGCCGATAATCAAGACAAGTTAATTACCACCTTGTTAAATAGCGAATGGCAGATGCGCCCTTTAGGAGAAGGTTTAATTCCCGTGGTTAATATTCCTTTTATTCGTTGTTGGGGAGAGTCAAACGCTGATAAGGCAGATGCTATTGTTCTAGCCGTGGTTGCTAATTGTTCTTTGGATGAAAACACTTACATCTCAAATGATTTTTTCACCGGCTCTATTGAAATGGAATATCGCTATATGCAAGCAAAAGAACTTAGTGACACTAAGTTTTATCAAATATTTGAGCGTCAATTAACGCAAGTCATGCCAGGAAACAAAGCGGGTAAAGATGATGTTACTGAGTTTCAATGTCAGCACGATATTGTTACACCATCAAACCAAGCGATTACCAACAAATCAGTTTTTTGTACCCGTGCCTACAAAGATTTCCCTAAATTATTTGACGTTTTATATATAGCTATTTCTGTTGATAAGGGCGACCAAGCCTTACTTAGCCACTTTACTGTCGCTGGCGTTACGCAAAATAGTGCACTCAAATTTACAGAGAAATTTATGGAGTCTATTTCATGGAAATAATCATAGAAGAAATTACTCGCGCCCATAAATTAATAGCTCGACATAAATTTATACAAAATCACATCAATATTGGTCGTGGTTATGATAATGATATTATTATGGCGGACCCACATATTTGTGCCCAACATCTTAGCCTTAATTTTAATGGTGAACATTGGCTGCTAAACGATGAAGGCTCTATTAACGGCAGCTTTTATGACGATGAGTTTTCAAAAACAAAATCAGCTGTCCATCAGCACATCGTTCGTTCTGGACAAGTCTTTATGATTGGCAAAAGTTTAGTACGCATTGTTTTTCCCGATCATCCCGTACCTGAAAGCATTAGTTTTAGCCCTTTTGAAAATATTTTAACCTTAACAAGACATCCGGTCTTTTTAGCCATAAATATTTTATTATTTGCCAGTGTTACCGGCTGGTTATTTAACCTTCACAACCCTGTAGAAGTCAATTTCACTCAGTTATTAGTACCGGCTATTGGCATGACTTTACTCTTTGGGCTTTGGCCTATTGGTGTTGCTTTGGTTTCTCATTTAACCAAGCATGATGCTAGATTTTGGGGACAATTAGGCATCTGCTTTGTCTTTTATAATTTAATGTGGCTAAGTGATTTTATTGAAAACATCACCAGCTTTAATGCTTCATCTCAGTCAATACTCAGCGTACTTGCCACTTTCTTACCTATTGTATTGGCATTTTGTTTATTCTGGCTAAATTGCCAAATTGGTTTTCATATGAGCACTCGACGCAGAACAGTAATAGCAAGTTGCATGACGCTGCTATTGTTTGGTGGTAGCTTCTTAATTCAGTTAAGTAAAAAACCTGAATTCAGTATCCGTCCCGCTTTTAATACCACGTTAATGGCGCCAAGTTATTTATTTACTCACAGCAATAATGTCCAAGGCTTTCTTGAGAGCAGTAAAACATTATTTAACGATGCGCAAGAAGCAGCACTTGAAGACAAATAAAGCGCCTTAATAAACAGAAAAAGCTAACGAGTTCGTTAGCTTTTTTGTTTGTTAGCCCAGAGAATAACGACTGAGTGATGACGACACATTAAGGTCGAGGAATAAAACCTACCGCATCATAAACTTTTGCTAATATTTTACTTGCTCTAGCTGATGCTTTTTCAGCGCCTGCTTTCATCACTGCATCTAAATAAGCCTGGTCCTCACGGATCTGATGATATCTTTGCTGAATAGGTTCTAATAAAGCAACCACAGCATTAGCAACGTCACCTTTTAAGTGCCCGTACATTTTATCTTCATATTGTGGTACTAACTGCTCAACGGTTTCACCTGTACAACAAGACAATAAAGACAGTAAATTTGATACACCTGGTTTTTCTTCAATATTGAAATAAATATTAGCTTCTTCATCAGAATCAGTCATGGCGCGTTTGATTTTTTTACTGATTTTTTTAGGGTCTTCTAATAAGCCAATAAAATTACCAGGATTAGCGTCTGATTTTGACATTTTCTTTGTTGGTTCAAGTAAGCTCATTACTCGCGCACCAAATTCAGGAATATAAGGGTCTGGCACAGTGAATGTGTCACCATGAAGATTATTAAAACGAGTCGCTATATCACGAGCTAATTCTAGATGCTGCTTTTGATCTTCACCAACCGGCACACGGTCAGCATTATAGAGAAGAATATCTGCTGCCATTAAGACTGGATAAGTAAATAAACCTGAATTCATATTTGCTTCAGACTTTTGTGACTTATCTTTGTATTGCGTCATTCTGTTCAATTCGCCCATTTGTGTGTAACAATTTAACACCCAACTAAGCTGAGCATGTTCAGGGACATGTGATTGAATAAAGATGGTACTCTTTTCTGGGTCAACGCCGCAGGCTAGATACAAGGCTAGGCCATCAAGCGTCGCCTTTCGCAAATCAGCGGGGTTTGGGCGAACAGTAATAGCATGTTGATCAACCAACATGTAATAGCACTCATGGCTATCTTGCATGCTAACCCATTGTTTTAACGCACCTAAATAATTACCAATGGTTAAATCACCTGATGGCTGACAGCCGCTTAATACGATAGGTTTACTCATGATTTCTCTTTATTTTATTTGATTTATTTGTTAATTAAACTATTGGCTAACTGTCGCTAATTCGCTGCGCATTTCATCAATCGCCAGCTTATAATCTGGCTTTGAGAAAATGGCTGACCCTGCAACGAACATGTCAGCGCCCGCCGCCGCTATCTCAGCAATATTGTCTGCTTTAACACCGCCATCAACCTGTAAACGAATATCACGTCCACTAGCGATGATGCGCTCTTTTACTAATCTCAACTTATCCAATGTGGTTGGAATAAACGATTGACCACCAAAGCCAGGATTAACTGACATCAACAAGATAACATCAAGTTTATCCATAACAAAATCTAAACAATTCAATGGTGTGGCCGGATTTAGTACCAGTCCCGCTTTACAGCCATGGTCTTTTATTAATTGCAGAGTACGATCAATATGATCACTTGCCTCTGGATGAAAAGTGATAATATCTGCGCCTGCTTTAGCAAAGCCTGGAATTAAACTATCAACCTGCTTGACCATTAAATGTACATCAATAGGTGCGGTAATACCGTAATCACGTAGCGACTGACAAATCATTGGGCCAAAAGTTAAGTTAGGCACAAAATGATTATCCATTACATCGAAGTGCACAACATCGGCACCCGCAGCTAAAACCTTAGCAACATCATCACCTAAACGTGCGAAATCAGCAGACAATATAGAAGGAGCAATTAAAAATGAAGACATAGATAAACCTTTTTAGAATATTGCGCAACATTATAACAACGACCTAAGGGAAAACTCTATAAATTCATGCGTCCAAGCGTTATTTAACTCAATGTTACCCAGCGATTGCTCTTTTAGTGTCGAATGCTCATGATTATTTCGTGCTCTGATTACTTTTTATAACCACGGCTTAACTATAACGTGAAAGACTGCCAAGAAAGACCACTCCATACCAGATAATACCAGTCGATATTTTATGCACTTTTTATGAGCGTTAACGATTTAATTGCACCAATAAAGATCATCTATTAGTGAGCGATCCTCATAATAAAAAAAACAACCTCACCAAGTCATTGAAATAACTATGTAAAATTTATTAATATTATTATGTCGCTCAGGCATCTACCTTGCAATGTATGGTTTAGCCCTAAAATATTAAATAAAAAACTACTACATAAAGAGACTATTATGAAAAAAACACTATTATCGATATCGCTCACATCTTTACTTGCCGCTACTTCATTATTATCAACACAAGCATCAGCTGTTGAAGGTTTATCTGCTAATGTTGCTGCTAGTAGTAACTATATATGGCGTGGTGTTAGCCAAACAGACAATGCTGCCGCTATTTCTGGTGGTATCGACTATGCTGACGATTCAGGCTTTTATGCTGGAGCTTGGGCTTCAAATGTCGATTTTGGTGATGATGCGAGTGCTGAACTAGATTTCTACTTAGGTTTTAGCGGCCAATTAAACGAAGATGTTAGTTATGATGTGGGTTATATTTATTATGCCTACCCTGACTCAGCCCAAACTGATAGTACTAACGAATATGATTTTGGCGAGATATATGGCTCTTTGGGCTATTCATATTTTTCACTTTCAGCAAGTTACGGAATTCATAACGACGACGGTGCTGCTTTTGCTGATGCCAGCTTATATATTGCAGCGGGAGCAGAGTTTGAAGTAGCTGATGGTTTAACCTTAGCTTTTCATCTTGGCGATTATTCTTTTGACGACGCCATGATCGCAGAAGATTATAACGATTACAGTGTTAGCTTAAGTAAAGATGGCTTTACCTTTGCGGTATCTGATACCGACATCGATAATGATGATATGAAGTTTGTCATTTCTTATTCGGTTGATATCGACTTATAAATAAAGATAAGCCAGTAATAATTTTACTGGCTTTTTAAAGATAGTTAAAGACAGTGCAAAAAAAATCTTCGCGTAGTACAATTATATTAGTGTTGATTTAAAAATAAACGGCGGCATAGCTAAGATATTTAAACCTAATTAATATATTTAGCGAAACCAAAAAGCCGATATTCATCACAATAACGATTTGCATCCATTAGTGAAATTTTACCTAATTAAATTAAATTTTAAGGATTTTACATGCAAATAATTATTTTTGATGATGCTGAACAAGTTGCAGAGCATGCAGCACAATGGGTCAGTGAATTAATCACTAAAAAAGCCAAACCTGTGCTCGGTCTTGCTACCGGTAGCACCCCGATTAGCCTCTATAAACATTTAGTTAATAAACATAAAAATGAAGGGCTAAGCTTTAGCCACGTCTCGTCATTTAATCTTGATGAATACCATAATATTAATGCTAATAATGCTCAAAGTTATCGGAGTTTTATGAAAGAGCATTTATTTGATAACGTAGACATAGCACAAACCAATACCTACCTACCAACGTGTAACCATAACCAAAACCCTCGTGAACAAGGGCTTAACTATGAAAACAAAATAAAATCATTGGGGGGTATCGACTTACAAATATTAGGTATTGGCGCTAATGGCCATATTGGTTTTAATGAACCGACTTCGAGCTTATCATCTCGTACCCGTATCAAAACATTAACCCAGCAAACACTGACAGATAATAGCCGCTTATTTAAAGACGGTGAAACACAACCAACGATGGCAATGACCATGGGTATTGGCACTATTATGGATGCTCGCTATGTATTATTAATGGCGACAGGAGAAAATAAAGCCCAAGCAGTAAATACAATGATCACCGGAGCTTTATCCGCTATGTGTCCGGCATCCGCATTACAGATGCATGAAAATGCAGTTATTTTGTTAGACAAAGCAGCTGCAAGCCAACTACAAGATCATCAGTATTACCTTTGGGCTGATCAGCAACACCGTAAAATCAACGAAACTTATGGTTTTTATCATAATTATTAACAAAGTGAATGCTTCAATAAAAGGTCCCTAATCTAGGGACCTTTGTTGAGGTGAGATTTAACTTAACTTTTGTAGTTTTTTGTCTCGGTACATTTTGCTGTCTGCTATCGAGATGAGTTGTTCTAAGCTCTTGGATTGTTGAGGAAATAACGCTAAACCGAATGAGAATCTCAATGATAATTTATGCTTTGCCACCTGGTAAACTTTCTCTTGCAGTTGCTGAAATCGATCGTTTATATTATATCTCGCAGTGACTAATGTTTGAGCTGTGTTTCCTTGCGCTAATAACAGCACAAATTCATCTCCGCCCCATCGACAACAAAAGTCATCGGCACGTAAAGTGTTTTTTAAGTTAACCGCGAAGGCTTTTAACAGTTCATCACCGATATTATGACCGTATGAATCATTAACGCGTTTAAAATCATCTAAGTCTATCATTACTAGACTGTAACAATCATTTCTGGTCAGTGTGGCAGAAAGTTTATCGAAATATGCCATTAAAGCGTATCGATTATCTAAGGTGGTTAGCGGATCATGGAAAGCTTGTTCCGTCAGTTTTTCATTGAGTACTTGAATATCGGTAATATCAGTTACTGTAACGGCTACAGAGTTAACTTGGTCTGAATGACTATCAAAAACAGGCTGATAAGCAACTTTGAGAAAGAGCATTTGTTTTTTATTTTCTGAATAAAACCAATCAGTATAAGTTCTCACCTTGCCTGAAAAACATAAATCGAGCTCTTTCTTAACCACTTTATTGAAAGCTTCTTCTCCTAAGACCGTTATAACATGTTGGTTAATAATGTCCGCTTTTTGCAAGCCCCATTTAAGGCTATATTGCTCATTAACTGACAAATAGTGATAGTTTTTATCAACTAAGGACAATAAATTATTCGAGTGGTCGACTAAATCAACAACAGATGAGTCCTGTAGTAATTCAGCACTATATTCAATAAGAAACAGAATCGGCTGTTTACTGATAATACTGACATACACCTCTATATTTTTTTGGATAAAACTAAAATGTGTTAAACATTTATCATTTGAGCCTAAAGGCATATTAGAAATGTTGAGAATGAATTCAGATAAACTAACCTTACTGTCACATAATGCAAAGAAGTCATCTCCCTCATTAATATGATATTTATGCTTGATGTGTTTACTACGACTAACTACAGTTCCTTGCTCATTAATAATTAAAGCGGGAAAGTTAACATAATTGAGTAAATCAGTGTTCAATGGAAAATCCTTTTTCTATTTTTATCAGTAAATTAGATAAATAATCTGTATATTAGACAAATATACAATTTAGCATAGACTAGCTATATTTTACTGTCAAAAATATATGTATTTTTTATAATTTATATCGTCTTTACCCTGTTATGTTAAACAGGTAATCATTGTTCATCGCCACCACGTTAGCGATCACCTTGAAATAAGTTGCTCGTTCGATAACGCTAAAACGTGTAGATAGTAATGATGAAATATATTTAGGATTGTTTTAGCGCGAAAAGTAAGCGACTATCAAGTGTCACCCAACAAAAGGATTATATGATGCCAACGGAAAACTTATCAAAAAAAACAAATTCTTCTGATAAAAGCAGTAGTTTTAAAACGACCGCTAAAAGCGTCGGCGCCGCTTTTTTTGGCGTACAAAGTAATAAAAACCGCGATAGAGATTTTAGTGAAGGAAAACTAAGCCACTTCATCATTGCTGCTGTAATAGGTGTAGCTATATTTATAGGCGTGTTGATCGCGGCAGTATCTTTAGTTTTACCTTAAGATAAGTGACTTAGAAGCTTACTTATAAAGTACCAGTAACTCTGCAACTTTATTACGTTTACTCGCCTTTTGGCTAATAGTGCGCGCTACTTGTATCGTTTTTTGCTTACTGGCATGCTCATATATTTTACGTGTCCAGATAGTGTCATGATTACTGATCAATACTGATATTTTATCTTGCTCAGTGACTTCTTCAGCAATATTGGCTAAATCAGCTTGCTCATCTAAACCAAAGCCATTACCAACATAACTGGTAAAACTAGCTGTTTTACTTAATGGTACATAAGGGGGATCACAGTAAATGACATCGCCACTTTTTGCCCTGGCAAAAGTTTCTCGGTAACCTTCACAAACAAAAGTGGCTTTCTTAGCTTTTTCCGCAAAATACAGCATTTCATTTTCAGGAAAATATGGACGTTTATATTTACCAAAGGGAACATTATAACCGCCCGATTTATTATATCGACATAAGCCATTATAACCATGACGGTTCATATAAAGAAATACCAGCGAACGAAAGTAGCTGTCACTACTGGCATTAAACTCTTTTCGTAACCGGTAATAAACTTCAGATTGATTATATTCAGGCGTAAAGTATATCGCTGAATCTTTGATAAATTTTTGTGGGTTTTCTTTAATAATATTATAGAGATTGATTAAGTCTTGATTTATATCATTTAACAAGTAATGGTCAAAATTACTGTTCAGAAATACTGAACCAGCACCGACAAAAGGTTCGACTAAACGCTCCCCTTTGGGTAACATTTTATTAATTACATCGCTGAGGCCGTATTTTCCGCCAGCCCACTTTAAAAATGCTCGATGCTTTTTGATCATTTAACCCATTTGCCTTACAACTCATTATTTAAGTGCTAGGCTTAAATAGACGTTTAAAATAGAAAACGAATTGTATCCTGATTAGCTTATTATTGGGAGTCTTGATAAGCATTGATTTCATTATTAATTGCTTGAAGTGACTTTACCCACGGCTGATAAACTTTAATACTACTTGGCAGTAACGTAACAGCCTTTTCTGCGGCCAAACGAGTCTCAAAAACCTCAGAGGTTATCATTAGCATAGGTTGTTGATTAAATAGTCGGTAGTAACTTTTAATCTTGAGACCGACAAAATCAGGTATAAACTCCTGATATACGGAAAGACGAGTAAAACCAGCAATTTGTATAACAAAGCCCGATGGTGCGCTTATATAGTAACTGGCTTGGGCGCCAACATCTTCAATCGAGTTTACTAGAATAGCGGCTTGCGTAATAAGGGGGGTCACTTTATTTTCTGACTTTTTAACGGATAAAGCCTCTATTACGGTTTTATCCGTTGATAAGGTAACAGAAGCTTTATTTTCAGTATCCCCTTTTTTATCAAGAAACGATGCAAAGCGCTTAACTTTATCGGTGGCTATTGGCTCTGTCGACTTAACGACGTCTTTTTCTGCGTTGACAATCGCTTGAACGATATCATTTGGCTCTGCCGGTAGACTAATTAGAACCTTTCCCCCTGGGTCCGGTGCGGTTAACGAAAGAAATATATCTTCACTCTTCGCTGGAGCACTCACATTTTTATTATTATAGGCTGAAATAATACTGGTCGAGTTTGCTGGTACCGCTTTTAATTTAAGCTGGGTGTTCGCACTAAAAACATCTTGTTGAAACAACCAATAACCTGTTGCCCCTAAGCAAATCACGAAACAGATAAAAATTAAGGTCCATTTCGTAAAACGGCTGAAGGTAAAAAGTGATGTCTTCACTTTGAATGCTTTGGAGTTAAGGGTTAATAACTGACCTGTTTCTCCAGATAAAACTGAGATTTTTTTATGGAATAGTGATTTATTTTGCGCCAATAAAAGTCCAGCTTTTGGCGTACCAAGCATAAGCACACTGATTGCATAATTGGCTTTTTTAGCTATGTCAGTTAATTGACATAGCTCATGTAAAATTTGTACGGAGAGAAACTGGGCGTGTTCGATGACAATATCAATGGTTTGCTTTTCTTGCTTAGATAAATTGATCAAGCTAACAGCTAAAGACTGCTCAGGATCAAATAGAGTGTCAGCGAAAAGTTGCTCAACAATACGACAGCGAATTTGAATATCGTTTAATTTAGGTGATATAGCGATAAAAGCAGCATTGTGATCATTACCCAAAGAGCCAAGAAACTGACTCGCTACTTGAGAATAAACATTGGCATCTTGGTCAACAACCAAAACGGCATGCTTTGAAAAGCGTAAAATATAATCAACGCGTGCGTTAGCACTAATGGTTGTTACACTTTGTGGAGCGTTATATTCTGTGGCATGTGCTTGTGCAGACATGTTTCACCTGTTCTGTATTAAAATTACAGAATTTGTTGAAGCATCTCCTCACTAATATCATCACGCATTTCTGATTGACCAATAGCGGTGGGTACGATTAAACGTAATACCCCTGCCAAATTCTTTTTGTCACGACGCATGTGACAAATAAATTCTTCAAAGCCCATACTTTCAGGCGCTGTTAATGGTAAATCAAACGCGGCAATTAATGTTTCTATACGACGAAGATCTGACGCTTCAAGCAAATTCATTGCTACTGATAACTTAGAGGCAAGTACCATGCCAGTAGCGACAGCTTCACCATGAAGCCAGTTACCGTAACCTTGATCGGCTTCGATAGCATGACCAAAGGTATGGCCTAAATTCAATAATGCCCTTACGCCTGATTCGGTCTCATCAGCGGCAACAATATCTGCCTTGCATTGGCAGCAAGTATTAACCATTTCAATCAGTGTGTTTTTATCTGCTGATTTTATTTTTTCAATATTGCTTTCTAACCAAGCAAAAAAATCACTATCACCTAAGATACCGTATTTAATCACCTCAGCCATGCCCGCATTGAATTCGCGGATAGGTAAAGTGCTAAGGCTATCAATATCAATAAGAACAGCTTTTGGCTGGTAGAAAGCGCCAATCATGTTTTTACCTAAAGGATGATTAACCGCTGTTTTACCACCGACAGAAGAGTCGACTTGTGAAAGTAATGTGGTTGGAACTTGAATAAAGTTGATTCCGCGTTGGTAACATGCGGCTGCAAAGCCAGTAATATCACCAATAACACCGCCGCCTAAAGCAATTAATGTCGAATCTCGCCCATGACCATTTGCCAATAAATGTGACATGATCACATCAAAGTTTGCAAGTGACTTTTGAGCTTCGCCATCAGGTAATATTATTTCGTCAATGTCGAAAGCGCTTAGTTTTGCTTTTAAAGTAGCAAGATATAACGGCTTAACAATATTATTAGAAACGATACATACTCGTTTACCACGAATATGCTGAGTAAGCAGACTATTATTAGTTAATAGTCCGCTATCAATATAGATGGGGTAACTGCGTGTACCGAGTTCAACATTTAGCGTTGTCATTTTTAGGTCTTTTTTTGAGTGCCTAGCCGCTTTTAGAAATCTAAGCGCTCAACAATTTTATGGGCAACAACTTTAGCACTTTGATCATCTGTTTTTACAATAACGTCAGCAATTTCTTCATATAAAGGATTGCGTTCTATTGCTAGATTCTCAAGTACTGTGCGTGGTTCTTCAGAGGTTTGCAACAATGGACGTTTACGATCACGCTGCGTACGAGCCACTTGCTTGTCTATAGTTGTTTCTAAGTAGACAACTATGCCTCGTGCCGATAAGCGATTACGTACTTGTGTACTTATCACTGAACCACCACCAGTCGCTAAAACAATACCTTGTTTTTCACTTAGGTCTTCAATTACACCTTCTTCTCTTTTGCGAAAGCCTTCTTCGCCTTCAAGATCAAAAACCCATGCGATGTCTGCACCTGTTCGGCGCTCTATTTCCTGATCAGAGTCAAAAAACTCAAGATGTAGCCTATCAGCTAATTCTCTACCAATTGTGCTTTTACCAGCGCCCATAGGGCCGATAAGGAAAATATTACGTTTTTCTGCCATTAGATTAACTTCAGCTCGTATAAATAATTACGTTTACAAATATGAGGGAACCCCCTCCGAAAATTTTGAGGGCGTAATTATCGCAATTGTTCGGTGTACATTGCAAGTTAACTAAGACGAAAATAAAATGAAATTACTCAGTAACTCACAAAGTTGTTTAAAAACGCTCAGTTACGATGCGTGGTGTCACAAAAATTAATAATTCTTTTTTCTCATTAAAGTTGTTGCTATTTCTAAATAGCCAACCAAAATAGGGAATGTCGCCTAAAACAGGTACTTTTGATACTGTACTGATAATTGCTTGTTGATAAATTCCGCCAAGAACAATCGTTTCGCCATTATTAACTAGCACTTGTGTACCTATTCGCTGAGTATCAATTGCGGGTGCTTGGCCACTTTGTACATCAGAGACGGTATCTTGAGTAACAACTAAATCAAGAATAATACGATCGTCTGGGGTAATGTGTGGTGTTACCGTTAAACTAAGCACAGCTTTTTTAAATTGGGTTGATGTCGCGCCACTTGATGATGCTTCTTGATAGGGAATTTCGACCCCCTGTTCAATATACGCTTGTTTTTGATTTGCCGTAGTAATTCTTGGGCTTGCGATAATTTCACCCTTGTTTTCTTTCTCCATCGCGCTCAACTCAAGATCCAATATAGTACCATCGGCTAATCGCGCCACTTGAAAAGCAATACTACCTGCTGGGTTTGCTACGGGTAAGTTAACATTTAATCGGTCAGCTAAATTAGGTACCAGCCCACTTGCCGCAGAATTAGCCCCCTCTAAGGAGCCAGAGCCCGCATATTCCCCGTCAGTATCAGTAACCCCCCAGCGTATACCTAACTCTTCATTAATGCTGTCTTTCACTGTGACCATACGCGCTTCTATAATCACTTGTCGTACAGGAATATCTAAAACATTGACCATACGCTTTATATCTTCGATACTTTTCGCCGTATCACGAATTAATAAGGTATTCGTTCTCTCGTCAACACTGACACTGCCACGTGTTGACAAAATACTGTTGTCATCATTTTTAATTAAGTTAGCAAAGTCGGTTGCCTTAGCATAATTTACTTGTACATATTCAGAGTAGAGTGGCGCAAGCTCAGCGACTTGCTGTTTAGCTTGTAAATCACGTGCTTCACGGGCAGAAAGTTCGTCGCTCGGAGCAACCATTAAAATGTTGCCTTCCATACGCTTATCTAAGCCTTTAACTTTTAATATAATATCAAGGGCCTGATCCCATGGCACGCCGTCTAAACGCAAAGTCACATTTCCAGAGACGCTATCGCTGGTCACTAAGTTAAAGCCATTGTAATCAGCAATAATTTGTAAAACGGTACGAACAGGAATGTCTTGAAAATTTAAAGAAATAGCGCGACCACTAAAATCACCATCTTCTTCTAAGTAACCGGGCGCCTTATCATTTTTAACAACGGTTAATGAAAAAACATTATTAATCTGTTGATGCTTAAAAGTAAAATCACTATTGATATCGACAATAAACTTGGCATTACGTCCCTCTCTAAAGGTTTCGATGCCAGTAACTAACGTACCAAAGTCGGTAACATCTAATTTATAAAGTAAATCGTCAATAATTTGGGTGTTATGGAATTCGATATACAGCTTGCCGAGTTTGTCTGTCACATCAACAGCAACCATACTGTCATCAAGGTAAACCAGTATTTGTGCTTCATTGTTTTCACCATTACGAAAATCTATCGAATCAATGTTGTTAATAAAGGTATTACCTAATGGATTGACCTGGGTAATCGGCGAGTCGCCCACACCTTTATTGAGAATTAATGAGAAGAACTTACCATTTTGCTTAATATCAAAAACTGACAGTTGATCTAAGTGAACCGTAGCAACCACTTTTCCTGCTAATTTTTGCACGCTAACATGACTAACACCGGCATGTTCAACAATGGTTTTTAATAACTTTTCATTAAACTCATTCGCATCAAAGGTAATGCTAATTTGAGCAGGATTCATCGCCGTTTTCATCACGGGTGGATTAACAATGGTTTCGGTGAGTTCAAACTGCAACTCTATTTCATCGTTCTGTAAAGTATTATATTTAATACCGATTAGATCACTAGACCATGCCGAAAAAGCCAAAGAATAGAGCATCACTGCGGTGATAACACTTCGCGTTACCGTTAATGTAACTGACTGATTAGTTTTTATTTTATTAAATAGCAACATTACTTCCCTTGCCCCTCTGTACCTGACTTGACCATTTTAAGTGTCGTCTCACGTTCGACCCAACAACCAGCGCCATCAGCAATTAATTCTCTAACTTTAACATCAAATGGATTCACCATTGTAATGCGACCATGATTCAACCCTAAATAACTTCCAACAGCAACTCGATGTAAGGTTGCATCAGAGGCCTCAACAAGTGCCCAAATAATCTCTTGTTCTCCTAAAGTTCCTCGCATTGATAAATTGCTGAGCGGATACTTTTCCAAGGGCTGCTTACGGCGACGAGGATCTGGACTCAAACATCCTGACATCTGTTGAATTTTCTGTTGGATTGCTTCAACTTCTGGTTTATCAAATGGACTTCGTAACCCTTGCGCTGAATAGTCAAAATGACCAAACTTTGAAATTACCGGCATAGGTTTAATAACATTAGGTGTATTTGCCTGCACTGTCGCTATATGGGTTCGTAAATCACTGGTATCATCAAAGCAACCACTGACACTGATAACAAGCGCAATAAATAAGACTGACTTTTTCATTTTTCTTCAGCCTCTCGATAACGATAAGTTTTTGCTTGTAGTTTTAAACCCAGCAAACCATTTTCCATATTGTTAATGTCGACATCAAAGTCATGCAAAGTAACAATTCGAGGTAACCCAGCAATTTTACTGACAAAGTTACCAAACTCATGATAAGAACCAACCACTTCAATATCAATAGGAAGTTCAATATAAATTTCACGGGTTATTTCTGGCTGCCAATTAAGCTTAACAAATTTCAGCCCACTTGTTGTCCCAACAAAAGTTATATCATCAAGTAAGCCAGGGGTTTCATGACTTTCAGGCAAACTTCTTAATTGATTGGCAAATAAGGCCTCTGCCTCTTTCATTTGCTGCTCAAATAACTCTAAATTGGCAGCAACATGGTATTTTATTTGATATTGGCTTTTTAGTGTAACTTCTTCCGCCGCGTAATTATCGAGTGTTGTTATTTTATCACTGATTAATAAAAAATAACCTAACACCAAAACCACGATAGCGATAAAAACGGCTAATGTTATTTTGGCAGCTTTTGGCCATTGCCCAACGTTATCAGCCTCTAAACCTTCAAATTGTTCAAAGAATTGAGTTAAATCTATGTTCATGATTTACCTCCGTTAGTGATGACTTTTCCGTCATCTCCACTATTTAATAAGCCTTTAATACGCACCCGCATTTTAAAGTCACTCAATAATTTGTTTTTTGCTTCATTGGTCGTAATAGATTCTAAAATTGCATCGGTAAATAACACCGAGCGCTCTATTTCACGGATCATATTCGCTAAATGATTATTCGATTCACTTTTGCCAACGATGTTAATACTGTTGCCCTGTTTTTCAAGACGGGTCAAATAAACACCTGTTGGCACTATTTTAGCTATTTCATCAAAAACTTGGGTACCCACATTTCGGCTGCGCTGAAGTTGTTCAACCACTTGAGTTCTTTTTTGTAATTCTTTTTTCTTTTCGTTTAAGTTTTTAATTTTTATAATACGGGCGTCTAGAAGAGCAATTTCTGTTTTTAAAAACTGATTACGTGAATTTTGACCATCAATACGCATTTGGTAAAATTGACTAATAATAAAAACCAGTGCGAAGGCGATTACGGCAACAATAGTAAGTAGGGTAAAATACTCACGTTGTTTGGCTTTTTCGGCTTCTTCGCGCCATGGGAGTAGATTTATAAATGCCATGAAACAAAGCTCCTCAATGCTAAACCTGCTGCTACCATATATTGAGCGGCGGTTTTATCTAACACATCTTTATCTACACTGTCGGCAACTGTCATCGATTTAAAAGGATTGGCAATAATAGTATGGATACCTAATTCTTCAGTTAACAAGGCTTCAAGACCTTCAACATTAGCACTACCACCTGAAACAATAATATAATCTACTTTCTTTTTCCCACTAGAGGTTAAGAACATTTGTATTGCACGGCGAATTTGCTGTGTAAAAATGGTGTGAAACGGTCCTAAAACTTCAAAGGTATAATTAGGCGGCAAGTCATTCGTTATTTTGGCATGCTCGGCTTCTTCAAAGGTTTGATTATAATATGAAACAATTGATCGAGTGTATTGTTCGCCGCCAAAGAGTTGATCCCGGCTATAAATATGTGCGCCAGCATCAGTCACCGAAAACAAGGTCATCACCGCGCCCACATCAACTATAGCAACCGTTTTGTCTTTAGCATCATCGGGTAATTGCGATAAACTTAAATCGTAGGCTCGACTCACGGCATATGACTCAACATCAATAACCTTAGTTTGAAATCCTCCCAATTCTAAAGCCGCAACTCTCGCTTCTACTGATTCGGTTCGAGCAGCACTTAATAAAACATTAACCTTGGTTGGGTCTGATTCATTAATGTCCAGTTTTTCAAAATCTAAACTAACCTCATCTAAAGGGTAAGGAATTAAACTATCGGCTTCAATTTCAATTTGACTGGCGAGCTCGTGCTCAGACAAATTAACGTCCATATAGATAACTTTAGTAATAACGGTTTGTCCAGAAACGGCTGCTGCAGCTTGATTGACTGAAGAGGTAATTTCTTTTCTGATTTTAGTAACAACTTTGCCAACGGCATCAATGTCTTGGATTTCTCGGTCAATAATAGCGCCACGGGGCATAACTTCTGTTGCTAATGCTTCCAGCACATACCCTTCATCGTCTTGACTTAACAAAACCGCTTTTATTGCATGAGAACCAATATCAATACCAACTATTAAAGATGTATTCTTTTTAAAAAGACTGCTGAGCATAACATCCTACTAATATGAGTAAATTCACTAATAACGACACAATTTAAATAAATAAATTTAAATAAACATTATTGCATTGCTTTATATTAGGCATAAACCTGAGATAAATACATTTATTACATGCTTTTAAAGGATATACTAGTGTTATTAATCGTTTTTTTGTCCAATATTGAGAGAAAAATTTAGTGCTTTTATTTAAACGTCTCATAAAAGTAGGGCTAATCTTTATATTTTTAGCTTGTTTGTCTTTAGCCGCTTTATATTTATCAATGCGCAGTGAATTGCCCAGTGTGACTTCATTAAAAGACATGCAATGGCAAACGCCGATGCAAATTTTTAGTGCCGATAATAAGTTAATCAATCAGTTTGGCGAAAAAAAACGCATCCCCTTAAAGCTTAACGAATTTCCACAACAACTGATTAACGCCATTTTAGCCAGTGAAGACGATCGCTTTTATTCACATTTTGGCGTCGACCCAATTGGACTAGGCAGAGCTGTACTCGGTAAACTGATGGGACAAAACAAAGGGGGTGCAAGTACCATTACCATGCAAGTGGCACGAAACTTTTTCTTATCCTCTGAAGTAACCTACACTCGAAAAATCCGTGAAATATTTTTAACTTTCCATATTGAAAGTTTACTCACAAAAGATGAAATACTCGCCCTGTACATGAATAAAATACCGTTAAGTCATCGTAGCTTTGGTTTTGGCGCAGCAGCACAAGTATATTACGGTAAAGATGTTAAAGACTTAACACTGGCACAGATAGCGGTACTTGCTGGTTTACCTAAAGCACCTTCTAACAGAAACCCTATAAGTTCGCCTGATAACGCCAAGACCAATCGCGCAATTGTTTTACAGCGTATGTATAGCGCAGGCTATATCAACTCAACAGAGATGGAACAAGCAAACCAAGCCCCTATTACCGGCAAGAGACACAGTGTAGAAATTGAGTTGAATGCGCCATACATAGCAGAGATGGCACACCAAGAGATGGTCGATCTCTATGGAAAAGAGCTTGCCTATACCGGTGGCTACAATGTTTATCTAACGGTTAACTCAGATTTTCAAAGAGCAGCACAAAAAGCAGTAATCGATAACTTACTGTCATACGATTTGCGACATGGATATCGTGGCGCAGTCGTTTCTTTACGCCCAGAGTTAACTGAAAATACAAGTACTATTGATAAGGTAGCTGAGCTCAGCGATGATGAAGTTATCAAAGCGCTTAATAAAATCGATAATTATCAAACACTTTTTCCTGCTGTGATCACAGGTATTGCTGAACAGTCAGCGACGATTAAATTTTTAGGTCATCAAGATAATAACCACATCACTTTGCAAGAAGGCGATATATTATGGCAAGGCATGTCGTGGGCACGCGAATTTATTAATGATGAAAAACAGGGCGCTGCACCTAAGCTTGCCAATGAAATACTCCAATATGGCGATGTTGTCTTTGTTATTAAAACCGCGCAGGGTTTTACATTAAGCCAGCTACCAGAAGTGAGTTCTGCTCTCGTCTCTTTATCAACAGATAATGGTGCGATAAAAGCAGCTATTGGCGGATTTAGCTTTCAGCAAAGCCAGTTTAATCGAGTTACACAGGCAAAACGACAAGTGGGCTCTAACATAAAGCCCTTTATTTACTCCGCCGCTTTAGATAATGGCTTTACCTTAGCCACACTTGTCAATGATGCGCCAATTAACCAATGGGATGAAAGTTCAGGTTCAGTTTGGCGTCCAGAAAACTCTCCCCCTATTTATAACGGCGACATTCGGGTTCGATTAGCACTTGCACAATCTAAAAATGTTATCGCCGTTAGACTATTAAGAGCGGTTGGATTAGACAAAATAATTCCGCATTTAGCAGCCTTTGGCTTTGTACCCAACGATTTACCACGAAACGAAACACTTGCTCTAGGCTCTGCATCTCTAACACCATTAGAAGTGGCCACCGGATTTGCAACCTTCGCGAACGGCGGCTATTTAATCAGACCCTATTTAATTGATAGAATAGAAGATTCGTTTGGTAAAGTCCTCTTCCAAGCAAATCCAGCTATTGCCTGTGACATATGTTCACTAGAAATTAAGCAACGAGATATTAATAATTCCTCAGTCCCGCTTGAGCTTTTAGCTGAAAAAGACCTACGTCCACTTATTAAAGCTGAACGAGTGATTAGCCCGCAGAACGCTTTTTTAGTGACACAAGCATTAAATGCGGCAATTTGGGGTTCAGATTATCAAATGAAACCGTTTTGGCGAGGAACAGGATGGCGCGCACAAACATTAAAACGACATGATATTGCAGGAAAAACAGGGACAACAAATCAATCAAAAGATGCGTGGTTTTCAGGCTTTAGCCGTCGATTGGTCACTACTTCTTGGGTAGGCTTTGATGACCCTGGCAGAAGTTTGGGTAAAACACGTTATAATAGCAATCTCGATAAATATCAAATTACCGGTGGCGAAGCTGGTGCAAAATCAGCACAACCAGCTTGGATAGACTTTATGGAAGTTGCATTAGTTGCTCATCCTGAAGAACCTTTTATTCAGCCTGTTGATATAGTGTCAGTACGCATTGATAAAAGCAGCGGTAAACTGACCAATAAAACAGATAAAACCAGCTTTTTTGAATACTTTCAGTTTGGCACCGCGCCAACAGAATCGGTAACACAAGATAATAGTAGTGAAATACTTGATGGCTCACGTATTTTTGATGAGAGTAGTAACGGCGATATATTTTAACCAGGCAGTAATTTTCTTCCAATATCATTAGTCGCCTGACAAATGTTAGTGAGATACTTGCTGTAACTTGTCGCTATTGTCAGCTTTTGACTTTTATAACTTTCATTTGCAACTTATTCCTTACAGAACAAAACATTTATTTAATTGTTTTGTTCCTTTTACAAAAATAAATTCACTGTAGATTATGCGAATCAACAGCATAATCTACAGTCTCTCCCATAAAGCAAAACCAGCAATAAGTTCTTGTAATAAAACAATTAAAATAAATCAACATGGTTCTAATGGTAAAATATTTAGTTTAATTACTCAGTCACCGTATCTTCCCCCCTACCACTATAAATGAAAGTTATAGTGAAAACTTTCACAACGAAAGAAATTTTGCTTTCGTTTTGTCTAATAATCGCCTAAAATTGCGTTCTCAAACATGTTTAACACAAAATGTTCACTGTCGTACTTTTAGGAGAGTATTCGCTATGGCTTCTTTAGAAAGCTCAATTGATTTATCTGTATATGGCATCAATGATGTTGCCGAGATTGTTTACAATCCGTCTTACGAGTTACTCTTTGCTGAAGAAACTAAGTCTGAACTGACTGGTTTTGATAAAGGCATAGAAACCGAACTTGGTGCGGTTAACGTCGATACGGGTATTTTTACCGGTCGCTCACCTAAAGATAAATATATTGTTCGTGATGATACTAGCCGTGATACGGTTTGGTGGTCTGATCAAGGTAAGAATGATAACAAACCAATGACGCAAGAAACTTGGGATCATTTAAAGACTTTAGTGACTACTCAACTTTCTAAACAGCGTTTATTTGTTGTCGATACTTACTGTGGTGCTAATGCCGATACACGCTTAAAAGTTCGCTTTATCACTCAAGTTGCATGGCAAGCTCACTTTGTTAAAAACATGTTTATTCGCCCTTCAGATGAAGAGTTGAAAGATTACGAACCCGATTTCATCGTAATGAATGGTGCTAAAACAACTAACGATAAATGGCAAGAACAAGGTCTTAACTCTGAAAACTTTGTTGCCTTTAACCTTACTGAAAAAATTCAATTGATCGGCGGTACTTGGTACGGCGGAGAAATGAAAAAAGGTATGTTCTCAATGATGAACTACCTATTACCTTTAAAAGGTATTGCTTCAATGCACTGTAGTGCAAACGTCGGTGAAGAAGGCGATGTAGCGGTATTTTTCGGCTTATCAGGTACAGGTAAAACAACGCTTTCTACAGATCCAAAGCGTCAACTTATCGGCGATGACGAACATGGCTGGGATGATAATGGTGTGTTTAACTTTGAAGGTGGTTGTTACGCTAAAACGATCAACTTAAGCAAAGAAAATGAACCTGATATTTATAATGCGATACGTCGCAATGCATTATTAGAAAATGTTAGCGTTGATGAGCACGGTAAAATTGATTTTGATGATAACTCAAAAACTGAAAATACCCGTGTGTCTTACCCTATTGATCATATTGAAAATATTGTTAAGCCTATTTCTCGTGCTGGTCATGCGAAAAAAGTTATTTTCTTAACTGCCGATGCTTTTGGTGTATTACCACCTGTTTCAAAGTTAACCCCCGCACAAACTGAATATTACTTTTTATCTGGTTTTACAGCTAAACTTGCTGGAACTGAGCGTGGTATTACCAAGCCGACTCCGACATTCTCAAGTTGTTTTGGCGCAGCCTTCCTAAGCTTGCACCCTACTCAGTATGCTGAAGTTCTACGTAAACGTATGCAAGCCGTTGGTGCTGAAGCTTACTTAGTTAACACCGGTTGGAATGGTACGGGTAAACGTATCTCAATAAAGGCTACTCGTGCGATTATTGATTCGATTCTAGATGGTTCTATAGATAGCGCTGAAACTACTGTTTTACCGTTATTTAATTTAGAAATCCCAACGAGTGTTGCAGGAGTTGAAGGCGATATTCTTGACCCTCGTGATACTTACACAGATAAAGAAGAGTGGAACACTAAAGCAGAAGATTTAGCTAAGCGCTTTGTTAAAAACTTTAGTAAGTTTACTGATACTGATAATGGTAAGTCATTAGTGGATGCTGGACCTCAGCTATAACGACTTAATATTTAAATGTTATCACTAAAAAGCCGCTAAACTTAACATTTAGCGGCTTTTTTATGTTCAGGATGAACCGTTATCACAGCATGACCATTCTTAGTGAGACATGCCTTCTATTGCATCAGTCCATTGTGCAACGCACGGTTACTGTGTGAATTTCAGAAAATTTATTTAATGGGTAATAAAACCTTGGCTGATAAACCGCCTTCAGCACGGTTAGTTAACAGAACATCGCCACCATGGGTATTCACTATCTTCTTTATTATCGCTAAGCCTAAACCACTTCCTTCTGTGCCTCGCGCTTTATCCCCTTGCGTAAAAGGTTGGAACAAACGTTCTATATCTTCTTCAGGAATACCAGGGCCGTTGTCAGACACACAGAAATACACTGACTTTTTATCCGCTGAAATCCCGGTAATAATATCAATATCTCCATCAGAGTAACGTAAGGCATTCTGAATAATATTAGCAACCGCTCTCTTCATCGCAACAAAGCGTAGCGGTATTTCAGGTAGTTCTTGCTCTGAAAAATTTATCTGCCGACCATAAATAAGTTCGGTTTGCATCACATCATTAATTAAGTGATTGAGATCGCAAAGCTCAGGCTTATCTTTACTGTTATGGCGAATGTAGTCGATAAACTGATCAATAATACTGTTCATATCATCAATATCGCCTTCGATACCCTCTTTTAAAAACTCATCTTGTGTTGACATCATCTCCGCCGCAAGGCGAATTCTGGTTAATGGCGTGCGTAAATCATGAGAAATTCCGGCCATCAATAAGTTACGATCGTCTTCGAGCTGTTTTATACCTCGAGACATATGATTAAAAGCTTGAGTTACCGCAACAATTTCAGTGGTTCCTAACTCGGCTAATGGCTGAGGAAACTCGCCACGCCCGACATCTTCTGCGGCTTTTTGTAATGCTTTTAAAGGACGATTTATTTGCCGAACAAACAACCAACCGCCAATGACACTTAATAGGCCCAGAAACATTAACACCACTGTAAGCGGAGAAAAGTTTGCTTCTTCTAGACCTGAAAGGGGAATTCTGATCCAATAATGTGGCGCTTGCGGAGGCCTGATCCAGAATATATATTGCTCCCCTCCTTGGGTCAGTCTCAGTTCAGCATCGCCATCAAGTAATTTTGACATCTCTTTAGAGCGATGCGCAAGATAGGTAGCTTCTGCCAACCCTGACGATAATGCGTCACTTTCACGATAAACTTCAATGCCCGTTTTTTCTTGAAATGATCTTGAGAATGCCTTTCTAAGCAGATCATCATCAATATCAATAAGCACAACCCGTACTTGTTTTGCTAACAACTCATTAGTTAGCTGAGTATTAGGTTGGATGATGTAATAAACCATTGATACCCAAGAAACAACTTGATTAATCAAGAGTAAAAAACCAATCAAGAGTACGGTTTGCCCAAAGGCACTACGTGGCAATATTTTCATGGTTTACATCCATAGTAGGGTCTTCGCTTATATAAGGTAGGTAACGGTGTTAAACGCACTAATTGACTTCTTTACCTTCAGGCACAAAGACGTAGCCTAAACCCCAAACCGTTTGAATATAACGAGGTTTTGCCGGATCTACTTCTAACATTCTTCTTAAACGTGAAACCTGTACATCAATACTACGCTCTAAAGCTGAATAATCACGACCACGCGCTAAATTCATCAGTTTATCACGAGACAGTGGCTCTCTCGGGTGAGTGATCAGGGCTTTTAAAACAGCAAATTCGCCACTCGTTAAAGGCATATTAATATCGCCTTTTACCATCTCTCTAGTGGCAAGGTTAAGTTGATACTCACCGAAAGAAACAATGTTCTCTTCTTGTGAAGGAGCGCCAGGAGCTTCTTGTACCCTACGTCTCAACACAGCTTTAATTCGCGCTAATAATTCTCTTGGATTAAAAGGTTTTGGCATGTAATCATCAGCACCGAGTTCCAAACCAATAATACGATCAACTTCATCGCCTTTGGCGGTTAGCATGACAATTGGCATATCATTAGATTGTTGACGTAAGCGACGACATATAGATAAGCCATCTTCGCCAGGTAACATCAAATCTAAGACTAACAAGTGAAAGTTCTCTCTCTCAAGTAAACGATCCATTTGCTCTGAACTCGCCGCAGTACGCACAGCAAACCCTTGTTCAACTAAATATCGCTCTAAAAGCGCTCGAAGGCGCATATCATCATCAACTACTAATATCTTTTTAGTTTCATTACTCATTGGGGTCATCCTATAACAATCATTTGTTCACTATAATCTAAAAAAAGTAATAATAAAGCTGCTATTAAGAATTAAAGTTAAGGTATTTGTTACAATTTATGAAGTTTGACCGTTTACAGGCATACGGAGTGAGGCCAGACAGTCTCATTGAACTGCAAAGTTATTAACACCTGCTCTGTGTTAGCGACTTTGACTGTTTTGTTAAAATTTAGAGATAAAAAAAGACGCCTAAGCGTCTTTTCTTGAATTCTCGTGAGAACTAAAATTTGCAATTATGCGATGCTTCTTTTAGGTACAGTGATACAACACCTGCTCTGTGGTAGTAACTTTGGCTGTTTTGACTATTTCACTAAAATCTAGATATAAAAAAAGACGCCTAAGCGTCTTTTCTTTAAGTTCTCGTGAGAACTAAAATCTGCAATTATGCGATGCCTCTTTCAGGTACAGCGATACAACACCTGCTCTGTGGTAGCAGCTTTGACTGTTTGACTGTTTTGCTAAATTTTAGATATAAAAAAGACGCCTAAGCGTCTTTTCTTGAGTTCTCGTGAGAACTAAAATCTGCAATTATGCGATGCTTCTTTTAGGTACAACGATACAACACCTGCTCTGTGTTAGTAACTTTGACTGTTTTGACTATTTCACTAAAATCTAGATATAAAAAAAGACGCCTAAGCGTCTTTTCTTGAATTCTCGTGAGCACTAAAATCTGCAATTATGCGATGCTTCTTTCAGGTACAGCGATACAACACCTGCTCTGTGTTAGCAGCTTTGACAGTTTTGACTGTTTGACAATTTCACTAAAATTTAGTGATAAAAAAAGACGCCTAAGCGTCTTTTCTTTAAGTTCTCGTGAGAACTAAAATCTGCAATTATGCGATGATTTTAGATACAACACCAGCACCAACAGTACGACCACCTTCACGGATAGCGAAGCG